>CACIQQ010000001.1 GCA_902588835.1 uncultured Pelagibacteraceae bacterium
AATTAACTATAATAGGACTATTGGATTATCTTTTGAAAATATTAAGTTTTTGAAAAAGTACGATATAGATGTTGAAAAAATTGGTCAAAAAATAAGTAAAATTTTTCTTTATAAAAACGATTCCAAGGAAACTTTTTTAAAGTTTGATAATAAAAATTCGCTTTTCTTTATAGTGAAAAATCACCTTTTATTTGACAGTGTTTATAAAAAATTAAAGAAAAGAAAAAATTTCAAAGCAAGCAATATAAAAAAGGATTCTGATTATTTAAAATTATTAAAGAAAAAAGATTTTCAATTTTTTGTTAATTCAGAAACAAATAACATTATTAATAAAAAATTCTTTTTTCAAAACATAAAAAAAGATTACAAAAGTACATCCTATATTTCCGTGATTGATCATCAAAAATTAAGAAATAATACATCAATTCAGATTTTTACAAAAAGAGGTCCTTTAGCTTTCTTACCAATTTCTAACTCAAAAACTTCCCTAGTTTATTCAGTAACCGATAAGCTAGATATAAATGAAAGTGAATTTAAAGAGCATGTTAAAAAATATAACAAATTTTATAAAATCAAAAGATTTTATAATGTTGATAAATTTAAGTTAAATTTCTTTTTATCAAAAAAATATACTTCTAAAAATATTTTATCATTTGGAGACAATCTTCATAAAGTCCACCCTTTAGCAGGACAGGGATTTAACATGACAGTAAGAGATATAAAATCTTTAACTGATCAAATTCAAAAAAATATAGATCTTGGTTTAGAGCTATCAACTGCTATCCTATCCTTTGAAAAAGAAAGAAAACATAATAATTTCTTTTTTGCATATGGAATTGATTTTCTTCACAATTTTTTTGAAAAAGAAAATAGATTTAAAATATTAAATAACAAAAAAATTTCAGAAACTTTAGATAATAGTTTCTTTTTAAAGAAAATCTCAGAGAAATTTGCAAATAAGGGGTTTAACTTTTAATTACTGTATAGTTTTATTACTAAAGTTATCTTTAAGATAAGTATTAATAATTTGTTCTAATTTTTCTTTTCTATAATTAAGATTCTTTGTTTCCAATAGCATTTGTTTTTCCTCAAGTGTAAAAGGTGAAGCCATTGCTAAAGTATTTATAGTTTGACTTAAATCTTGTTTTTCGAATTCTTTCCAATTTATTAAATAACCCTGCTTTTCAAATAATGATCTTAAATTATCAAAGATAAGTCTTAAATCTGAAAATTTAATAGGTTCCTTTTTTTCATTTAGGTCTTGTTCAAAATCTTTATGATCAACTTCACACATTCTATATGATTTATCACTTTCAATTTCATTGATAATTTTAAATCTTATTAAGCCATTTAAGATAACTATATACCTACCATCATCAGTCTCATTAAAACTAGTTATTTTTCCCATACATCCAATTTTAAATAGATCAGGTTTGTTTGAGTCTCCAGATTTTTTTGGTTGTATCATTCCAATAATCCTGTCACTCTTCATACTATCGTCTATCATTTGGATATATCTTGGTTCAAAAATATTCAGAGGAGCACTCGTATTTGGAAAAAATATGAAATTTGACAACGGAAAGACAGGGATTTTTTTTGGTAATTTTGTTTGGTCGTTCATGATAAATTGTAGCAAAGAGTTTAGAAAATTTCTATACCAAAGCTTAAAGAATTCTTAATTTAGACTAATCAATTTGTCGCTTGCTTAATTTTTAAAAAGCCTTTAACTTCAAAGTAATTAAATAGGCGGGCATAGCTCAGTGGTAGAGCGTCTCGTTGCCAACGAGAAGGTCGTGGGTTCAAGTCCCATTGCCCGCTCCATTTTAAGTATTATGAGTGATTTAGCAGAAAAAAAATGTGTTCCGTGCGAAGGTGGAATTCCAAGTTTTAAGATTGATGAGATACATAAATATCTTAAAAAAGTTGACGGTTGGGATGTTAAACCTGATGAAAGTAAAAACTATTATTTAATAAAAGAATTCAAATTTAAAAATTTCCTTGAAAGCCAGGAATTTGTCAACAAAGTTGGAGGCATTGCTGAAAGCGAAGGTCATCATCCTGATATTTGGTTTGGTTGGGGATATGCAAAAATTAAAATTTTTACTCACGCAATAAACGGTCTTGCCGAAAGTGACTTCATTCTTGCAGCTAAAATAGATAAAATTTCTTAATGTTTAAAATGTCTTGTCTTGGAAAAGACAAGAATAGTATTCGTTTTATTTGCAAAATTTATAATTTCTTTATCTCTAATAGATCCACTCGGTTGAATTATAGCCTCAACACCAGCTTGTACTAAAGTTTCAATTCCATCTACAAAAGGAAAAAAAGCGTCTGATGCAGCTACAACTTTTTCTTTACTATCTATTTTTTTTAATTTTTTCATTTTACTAACAGCAATCTTGCAGCTATCTAGTCTACTTGGTTGTCCCGATCCTATTCCAATAGTTGCATTATTTTGCGAGATTACAATTGCATTTGATTTTACAAATCTGCAAACATTAAACGTAAATAAAAGATTGTTAAGGATTTCATTTGAAGGTTTGACTTTTGAAACAATCTTAAAATCACTTCTATTAAACATCTTAGTATCAGAAGATTGTGAAAGAAAATTGTTCATAATTGATGTATTTTGTTCAAAATTAAGTTCTCTCAATGAGCTTGAGTCAATCAATCTTAAATTTTTTTTTCGTTTTAATATGTTTAAAGCGCCACTCTCAAAGCCGTTAGCAACAACCACTTCATAAAACTTACTTGAAATTTCTTTTGCTACTGTTTTATCAACTTTATAATTACATGAAATAATACCCCCAAAAGCACTTGTAGGGTCACACTTATATGCTTTTAGATAGCTATTGATTTTTCTTTTATCTAATGCAACTCCACAAGGGTTTGCATGTTTGATAATTACTGTCGAATAATTTTTAGTAAATGATTTTGATAAGGATATACCTGTAAAAATATCGTTATAATTATTGTAACTTAATTTTTTTCCATTTAGTTGTTTTACATTTATTTCTTTGTTTAAAGAATAGACACTTGCACCTTGGTGAGGATTTTCACCATACCTTAGATTTTCAACTAAATTTCCACCAATTAATTTCTTTTTTGGTGGCGGCGAGTAATTGTTTGATTTATTCAAATATTCAGTAATTTTTGTATCGTAATATCCAGTTTCTAGAAAAGCGTCTCTTGATAATATTTTTCTAAAATTAAGACTTGTTGATCCTCTATATTTGTTCATTTCATTTTGAAGTGCAGTATATTGACTTGTATCTGTAATGACCGTCACATCCTCATAATTTTTTGCTGCTGCTCTAACCAAAGTTGGTCCACCAATATCGATATTTTCGATTATTTTTTTATCATTTCTTGTTTTAACTGCCTCTTCAAAAGGGTAGAAATTTACAATAACTAAATCTATCTTTTTGATATCAATTTTTTTAATTTGTTTTTGGTGCTTCTTATTGTTCCTTTTGAATAAGATTCCCCCATAAAGTTTTGGATGTAAAGTTTTTACTCTTCCATCTAATATTTCTGGGGAACTAGTAAAATCACTTATTTCAATACTCTTATAACCAAGTCTCTTAATTTTTTTATAAGTACCTCCAGAACTTAATATTTCAACTTTAAATTTTTTAAGAATTTTTAAAATTATTGTAAGCTCAGATTTGTCAGAAATTGAAATTAGAGCTCGATTAATCTTTTTTAAATTCATATTTTTTCAATCGACCAATTTATTTCTTCATCTTCATTCGAGATAAATCCATTAATAAATATATTTAGATTTTCTGAAAAAGAGTTTTTTTTCCCAAAATAAAGACCTTTTTCAATATCAAAAATTTCTTTATCACAGGTAAACTTCCAACCAGACTTTTTCAGTTGTATTAATATAGATTTTTGATCTTGTGTTTTAATTGCATTTGTGCCGGGCATAAGATGAAATCGAATTTCATATTCTAAATTTTGAAAACCTCTTTTGGATATGATTTTATCAGTTCCAATAAATTTATTTTTATTTTTGAAAAAAGTAAGATCCCTTTGAATATTAAGGCCATATTTTTTTTGGTAACCATCATGTTTTGCCGAGATATGCCACTTATCTTGATCGTCCTCTATTTTTTTATCGAATATTTTTAAGTTAGTTTTTAGATAATTTTGACCATTAGGATTTTTTGAAAAAGAACATGAAGAACTATCATCAATTGAAATAGTTGAATGCGATGCCGTTGATTTTGAAATAACATTTAATTTATGTTTAAAATCTTGATAGTACCCACAATTAGTAATGAGTTTTTCATTGTCATAAAAAAATTCAAAAGACAATGCCCCAGATTGATATTCTGATGAGTTTTTCTTTTCTGGGGATGAACCAACATCCATAGCTAAACAATTTTTTTTGTGTGAGAGAATTGCGTAACCACCTAAATTATTTAAGTTATTTTTAAATTTATAGTCATAGATTTTAAGAAAATTTTGAAAATCACGGTTATTTATTTCTTGATTACCATTAAATAAAAATTTCTTTTCATTTTCTTTAAAGAAAAATGCATAACATTTTCCTAGGTAATAGATAATTTCATTTAGATGTTCAGGAATTTCATTCTGTGAGTCTCTAAGAAGTTCTCTTATAAATATCAAATACTTCATGTAAAAAAGTAGTTGTCTTGGACTTCTAGATTTTGGGAATCCGTCTAATTCAAAAGATGAATTAATAATTTTTTTTAACAAATTTAGTCCAAAGTCTAGGTATTTAGTTTGATTATTAAAAGATAGACTGGCTAGAATTATCGCAGCACACCCCAACATTTTGTCGTTTAAAGTTGAAGAGTTATCAATCTCATTAATTAAATGATTTACTTGTTTTTTAATGTTTCTAGAAAATAAAATTTTATAATTTTCTGTCGCGTTTTCATAAGTAATCTGGCTATTAGCAATCCATGAAATAATTCTTTTTGCCAAGGTATCTGTTTCCCAACTTTTAGGTGAATAGCTTTCATAATTTCCAATCCAGTTCGATATTATATTTTGAGTAATTTTTTTTGATGATTTTAAGTTAATTGTAAACAACCAATAAAAACTATGAATCTTTTTAAAATCTTTATCATTTAGATCAATTTTGTTCCAAACATCTTCAAGACTAAAATCTTCAATCCTAAAATTCCTCTCTTTCGATTTGATAATACAATTTAGTAAACTCAAATTTGGAACATAATTCAAGCCTCCGTCAAATACTCTAGATATCTTCCGGTTATAAATATTTGAGTTGAGATATATTTTTCTAATTTGTTTATAAAGATAAGAAAGAGAATTATTTAAAAATTTTTCTTTAGCTATCATGATAAATCAAATCGATTTTAGAAAATCTATATTCTTTTTTATATCTCCATTGTTCTCTTTAAAAATTGTAGTCCCTGATACCAAGACATTTGCACCAGCATTTATTACTGATTTGAAATTTGAAAAATTAATTCCACCATCAACTTCAATATCAAAACTTAATTTTTTTTTATCTTTTAAATTTTTTAAGCTTTTAATTTTTTCTAAAACATCAGATATAAATTTTTGACCACCAAAACCTGGATAAACACTCATGATAAGTATTAGATCTATCTTATCTAGATAATCTTCAACAATATCAATTTTAGTGTCTGGGTTTAAAGATATACCTACCTTTTTTTTAAAATTTTTTATTTCATCAATGGATTCTTGTAAATTAGGAGTAGCCTCAGGATGAATTGTAATGATATCTGCACCTGCATTTGCAAAATCTTTTATATATTTATGAACTGGATCAATCATTAAATGAACGTCAAATGGAAGTGAAGTTTTACTTCTAAGGGCTTTTATTACAGGTGGTCCAATTGTTATATTTGGCACAAAGTGACCGTCCATCACATCCACATGAATCATGTCTGCTCCAGCTGTTTCAAGCTTTTTAATATCTTTTTCTAAATTACTGAAATCAGCTGAAAGAATTGATGGAGATATTTGAATTTTTTTCATTGATACTTAGAATACTAGTATCAATTTTTGTTTTTTTTTTGAATCAATTTCTACCGAAAATTTGGTATATTTGAATAGCAATTTCACTTTCTAATGGAAATGACAACATTCCCATTACTGAATAGCCCAATAGGTAAGGCATTAAGTAAAATCTAAACATGTAAAAGAACCAAGCAACATAAAGTGGCACCAAAGGCTTGATGATGAAGGATGGAGTTATAAATGCAAATATCCTGATAAATGGATCTGTCATTTTCACAAATATCCTCATAAAGAAGAAATTAGAGTCTTCTCTTTGAAATATGTTCATCGCAACCCTTCCAATTAATGTCCACATAATTACGCCCATGACGTAATCGATTAAATAAACCATTGGATGAAAGTTTGCGTACATGAGTTTAAAAAGATTGAAGGGGCGAAAATTCGCCCCTTCGAAAGTAATTATTTAGTGTTGTTTACCAAGTATCGCTTTACCGCTAGGTATTCGTACTTCGTCAACCATTCTTTGAGTAGCAGCATCAGGTGCTTTAGTCATCAAGCTGACTACCACCATTAATACTAAGCTTACTAAAGATCCAACAATACCAAATGTTAATTGAGTAACTCCCCAGAATCCAGGGTAACCACTTCTTACAGCAATTAGATATGCTGAACCAGCGATTAAACCACCTAACATTCCAGCGACTGCTCCTTGAGCATTAGCTCTCTTCCACCATACTCCTAGTACAAGTGGGAAGAACAATCCTGACATCGCAAAGTCAAAAGCCCAGATGACTGAACCTAAGATACCTTGAATCTCAAGAGCTGCAATTGTTGCTCCTGCAAAACCAATTAATACAAGTAATACCCTTGCAACGATAAGTCTTTTCGCTGTCTCAGCTTTAGGGTTAATCATCTTGTAGTAAATATCATGCGATAGAGCATTTGATATCGCTAACACTAATCCGTCAGCTGTTGACATGGCAGCAGCCATACCTCCAGCAGCAACTAGACCAGAAATTACATAAGGTAATCCTGCTATCTCTGGAGTAGCCAATACAACGGCTTTACCACCCATGAAAAACTCGTTTAATTCAAGTGTTCCATTTCCGTTAAAGTCGCTTACAAACATTAAGTTTGCTTGGTTCCAGTTTTGATACCAGTCAATCGCTTGAACTTCAGAGATTGATTTACCAATAATTCCAGTAGCTAAGTTTGGATCCATTAGTGATAGTTTAGACAAAGTCGCTAACATTGGTGCTGAAGAATATAGTAGGAATATAAAGAATAGTGACCAACCTACTGATCTTCTTGCAGCTTTCACACTTGGAGTTGTGAAATATCTCATCATAACGTGTGGTAATGAAGCTGTTCCAGCCATCATACAAACCGCTAATGAAATAAATTTCCAAGGTGTTGTGTTAACTTCTGCGTGCGCTTTAGTTATACCAGATAGTCCTTTTGGTACCTGTTTTAGGTCAGCTGCAGAGTTTTTAACTTCACCAAGACCGAACTGAGCTTCTAACTCAGCGATTCTTGCTACTTCATCTGCTAACATTAGGTGTGGAAATACTCCTGCACCCATTTTGTTACTGATCCAGAAAACTGGTAACAAGTATGCTATAATCAGTACGATGTACTGAGCAACTTGCGTCCAAGTAACTGCTCTCATTCCACCAAGCATTGAACACATCAATATACTTGCAAGACCAACGTACACAGCAATCTCGAAAGGAATATCAAGTGCAACTGATGCAATTGTTCCTGTCGCATTTATCTGTGCAGTCACGTATGTGAATGATGCAACTGTTAAGACTATTACCGCAGATAGTCTAGCCATGTTTCCACCATATCTAGTTCCGATAAAATCTGGAACTGTGTAGCAACCAAACTTTCTCAAGTACGGTGCTAATAGCGAAGCAACTAATACGTATCCACCCGTCCAACCAACAAGCAATGCCATATAGCCGTAACCTTTAAAGTAAATTCCTCCAGCCATCGCAACGAATGAAGCACCAGACATCCAGTCTGCTGCAGTAGCCATTCCGTTGAATACTGTTGGAACCTGTCTTCCAGCTACGTAATATGCATCTGTTTGCATTGTACGTGATAGGTAACCAATTAACGCATAAATTAAAACTGTGAACGCAACAAAGAAAATACCAATTAACTTCGCAGACATTCCAGCTTGTTCAGCAATCGCCATTAAGATTATGAAAACAATAAACCCGCCGGTATATGTTCCATAAATCTTAGGAAGATTGTCTATAAATTTACCTTTAAACATTAGTCATCCTCTCTTTCAGTGTAGCCGAACTCTTCGTCAATTTTTTCTTGTCTATTCGCAAACCAGAAAATAAGTATTACGAAAATTCCAAGAGAACCTTGACATGTCATGTAATAAGACAACGGATATCCAAGTGGTCTTATTGATGACGCTTCCATCTCGGCGCCGAAGAAAAAGATGCCAATAGAGAAAACAAACCAGATTGCTAATGTTACAAATAGCAACATTCTAGTTTTTTCCCAGTGTTGTTGTTGTTTTGACATTTTTTTTCCCTCCCTATAGGTTAAAAGACGAAACATTACCCAAAATGACATAGATTGGAACCCCTAAAAATGTTACAATTGAGTGCGTTTTTACACAATTAGACAACTTGAAGTGGAAAATAATGCTTAAATACAAATTCAATCTCAAAGATATAAGTCTTGCTGATTTCAAACTCTATTTAGGAGCAATGTTCAAAGCAGTGCTTCCTAAGAGCAAACTGAGGAATTTGGACGACTTAAAAAAATTTATTCAACAGAAATCAGCTTGGGTAACACAAGTTACCCTTTATAGTTATTTAAAAACCAGAATGGGAACTAGATACGTTTTGCATTTTGATAATGAAGTTTTTTTATCTTCAATAAATAAAGCAAAATGGAATATTTATTATGTAGCCCTTCAAGACCTTACTTTCTACAGCTTCTCATATTTGAACTATTTCTTTAAATATGAAGATACAGCAAAATCAAAAATGATTTACGAAGAGATTTTGCATGATGAACTTAAGAATGGAATGCCAGATGATATAATTGCAAAAGGAAAAGCAACTTTTGACAAAAGATTAGAAGAAATTGATTGGAAAAAGTATTTTAGCTCTTTGCCATTCAACAAAAGTGCTTTGGCTTTATATGAGTGGGCACCAATTGCTGAAGAACTAAAAACTTTGGATAGAAAAATTGTCTTAAACTCTATGATACTGAAGTGGGATAATATCAAAGAAGAATTCGAAAAGAGAATTAATTTTTAAATATTTTTTCTTTCGTCAACAAGACTTTTGACAACACTAGGATCCGCTAATGTTGTAGTATCACCAAGTTGATCATGTTCATTAGCTGCAATCTTTCGTAAAATTCTTCTCATTATTTTTCCAGATCTAGTTTTTGGAAGCCCTGGTGAAAAATGAATTATATCAGGTGTTGCTATTGGTCCAATTTGTTTTCTAACCCAAAGCTTCAAATCTCTTTCCAAATCACCATCAGGATTTTCACCCACATTAAGGGTCACGTAACAGTACAAACCGTTTCCTTTAATGTCATGAGGATAACCCACAACTGCAGCTTCCGCTACTTTTGGATGAGCAACGAAAGCACTTTCTATTTCTGCAGTACCAAGGTTATGACCCGATACAATAATAACATCGTCAACTCTTCCTGTTATCCAATAATATCCGTCTTTATCTCTTCTACACCCATCACCAGTAAAATATTTTCCATCGAATTGAGAAAAATATGTTTCAATAAACCTATTGTGATCTCCATAAACAGTTCTCATTTGTCCAGGCCATGATTGAGCTATACAAAGTCTTCCTTGAGCTTCTCCTTTTAAAACGTTTCCGTCTTTATCAACTATTACAGGTTTAATTCCGTAGAAAGGTTTAGTTGCTGAACCAGGTTTTAAATCTATAGCTCCAGTTTGTGGACTAATTAATATACCACCTGTTTCTGTTTGCCACCAAGTATCAACAATTGGACACTTACTATCACCGACAGTTTTGTAATACCATTCCCATGCTTCTGGATTAATTGGTTCTCCTACAGTTCCTAAAAGTTTTAAGCTTTTTCTAGAAGTTTTTTTAACAGGTCCTTCACCTTCTCTCATTAAAGCTCTAATTGCAGTTGGAGCAGTATAAAAAATGTTTACTTTATACTTATCAACTATTTGCCACCATCTCGAGCTGTCAGGATAAGTTGGAATACCTTCAAACATTATTGTTGTTGCTCCGTTAGCTAAAGGCCCGTAAATAATATAGCTGTGCCCTGTAATCCATCCAATGTCAGCTGTACACCAATAAATATCTTTGTGCTTATAATTGAATATGTATTGATGTGTCATAGAGGCATAAACCATGTAACCACCTGTAGTATGAAGCACACCTTTAGGCTTACCTGTTGAACCAGATGTGTATAAAATAAAAAGAGGATCTTCCGCATTCATCTCCTCAGGTTCACACACAGCAGGGACATTTTTTGTTATGTCATGGTACCAGACATCTCTTTCTTCATTCCAATTAATTCTATTTCCCGTTCTTTTAACAACAACGCATTTTTTTACGTTCGTACAACTTAACAAGGCTTCATCTGTAATTTCTTTCAAAGGAATTGTTTTTCCACCCCTGACCCCCTCATCAGCAGTCACAACATAATCTGAGTTACAGTCATTAATTCTACCCGCGATACTGTCAGGTGAAAATCCTCCAAAAATTATTGAGTGTATTGCTCCAATTCTTGCACATGCTAGCATTGTGTATGCAAGTTCTGGTATCATAGTTAAATAAATCGTTACTCTGTCACCTTTTTTAACACCAATATTTTTAAGTCCGTTCGCAATTTTAGATACTTCTGAGTGGAGTTGTTTGAAGCTTATTTTTTTTTGAACCTTTGGATCATCCCCAACCCAAATTATTGCAGTCTTATCTTTATTGTTTTTAAGATGTCTATCTATACAGTTTACTGAAGCATTAAGAGTCCCATCATAGAACCATTTAATGTGAACGTCAGATTTACTATACTTTACATCCTTAATCTTAGAATATGGTTTAATCCAACTTATTCTCTTTCCTTCTTTTCTCCAAAAAGAATCATTTTCTTTTAAAGATTGATTGTATTTTTTTTCATATAGGTTTTTTGTAACTAAAGCTTTTTTAATCCATTCAGATTTAGTTTTATAAATTTTTTCATTATCTTCTATTTTTTTATTGATAGTTGATTTTGTTTTTCTCTTTCTAGATTTTAAGGACTTTCTTTTTTTAGGTTTTCTAAAAACCTTTTTCCTCTTTTTTGCGGATTTTCTTTTTCTTATCTTTTTATTTTTTTTCTTTTTTTTTGATTTTTTTGGCATATTAAATATTACCCATTTTATTTAATATTTTCCAGCTTTTAGAGTCAATCGGCATAACTGATAATCTGCTTTGTTTAATAAGGGGAATTTCACTTAAAGAGCTATTCTTTTTGATATCTTCTAGTTTTATAGGTTTTTTAAATTTTTGTTTAAATCTTACCTTCACAGCCACAAACATCTTTTTTTTATCTGTAGGATCTAAAAAAGCTTCTTTTACCACTTCTACAATTCCAACAATTTCTTTACCTATATTCGAGTGATAAAAAAAACAAAGATCTCCAACTCTCATTTTTTTTAAATTATTTCTTGCTTGGTAATTTCTAACGCCGTCCCACATGGATCCTTTTTTGCCAACTTTTTTTTGTTGATCAAGTGACCACACATCAGGCTCAGATTTTAATAACCAGTAGTTCATTTAATTCTTCTATTCATTTTACGTTAATTTATAATTAATATATATCTTTTAATAAATGCAATTTTTAAAATATTATCAACAAATAGACGATGCAATTTCGTACCTAATATCTTCTGTAAGTAATGAGAAGAAATTGCTTAAAGATGTTTTAGGGAAAAAGGAAATCTTTTACATAGATGTTGGAACAAATGTGGGAAATTATTTAGATTTTGTAAAAAAAAATTTTAAAATAAAAAAAGTATACTGCTTTGAACCGATTGAAAGTTTAGCAAAAGGTCTGGAAAAAAAAATTTTGGATATTAAAGAAGGAAAAATTTACAATTGTGCTTTATCTAATAAAAACACTAATAAAACGTTTTTCCTCTATGACATCTCTTCTCAATCAAGTTTTTATAAACAAAATAATACATATACCTCTGTTCAAAAAATTAAAAAAAAAATGAAAGTAAATATAAAAGTTTTTGACCAAATTTTTAACAAAAATTTAAAAATTGATTTTTGTAAAATTGATGCACAAGGTGAAGACTATAATATTTTGAGAGGAATGAAAAAAAATCTTAAGAGGGGGACTATCAGATTATTGAAGGTAGAGTTGTGTTTTCCACTTATGCATAAAAATGTAAATTGTAATTATTTAGATATACTAAATTATTTAAAGAAATTTAATTACAATTTATTTTCGATTTCAAAAATTAAATATAAAAATAACGAAATTTTATTTATTGATGCTTTTTTTAAAAAAAGTAGATAACTCTATATTGAAGCTAAATTTTAACTCCAGAACCTTTTAAAAATTTTGCTTTAACGTCTAACTGCCATCTTGGGTTTGCTTCAAAATTATGTTTATCAAATTTTTTCTTCTTGTACCTTTCCAGACCTGCTAGTGCTATCATCGCTGCATTATCGGTACATAATTTTAAATCAGGAAAGTAAATTTTAAATTTTTCATCTTGGCATAATTTCTTTAAAATAATTCTGATTTGTTTATTAGCAGCAACACCACCTGCAACTACTAAGGTTCTATTTTTTGGATAAAGTTCCAAATGTTGTTCAATAGCTTTTTTCGTTTTTTTATACAAAATATCAAGAACAGTTTTTTGAAAGCTTGCTGCAAGATCGTTTTTATCTTTGTCAGTCTTTATGAATTCTTTTACTCTTAAAATTGCTGTTTTCAGACCAGCAAAAGATAAATTAGACCCACCTCTATTAAAAATAGGTTTTGGTAAAACAAACCTATTCTTATTTCCTTTTCTAGCCAATTCTTCAATCTTAGGTCCACCTGGGTAACCAAGATTTAAAAGTTTTGCTGTTTTATCAAACGCTTCACCAAGCGCATCATCTATCGTTGTACCAAGTCTTTTGTAGTCACCTAATTTTTTAACGGTTAAGTATTGAGTGTGTCCACCTGAAATTAAGAAAAGTAGATATGGATATTTGATATTAAAATTTAATTTTGGACTTAAGGCATGCCCCTCTAAATGATTTACAGCTATAAAAGGTTTTTTTAATGACAATGATAAAGCTTTTGCAAAAGTTAAACCAACTGATAAACAAACTATCAAACCAGGCCCAGCAGTTGCTGCAATAGCATCAATATCTTTCAATTTTACTTTGCTAATTTTTAAAGCTTTCTTTGTCATGATGTCAATTTTTTCAAGATGCGCTCTTGCAGCTAAATCTGGAACTACACCACCAAACTTTTTATGAACATTAAATTGACTTGAAATAACATTTGATAAAATTTTTGGTCTATTTTTTCCATTATCTCTCAATATGGATACAGCCGTCTCATCACAACTAGTTTCTATACCAATAATAATTGTTTTTTTTTTCATAAAAGGTTTTTATTAATGTAATTTACTCTAAAAATAAAAAAACTAAATAAATGGAAAAACTTATAATTGGTTCTCGAGGAAGTAAATTAGCATTAAAATATGCTGAAATTGCAAAAAAAGCTTTTCTTAAAGAACTAGATATTGAAATAGAAATAAAAAAAATTACTACAGAGGGAGATTTAATTTTAGATAAAAGGACTAGTGAAATTGGAGGCAAAGGGGAGTTCATTAAAAATATCGAAAAAGAACTTATAAGTAAAAATATTGATGTAGCTGTTCACTCTTTAAAAGACGTTCCATCCATCAAAACCGAGGGTCTCAAGATGGAATGTTTTCTTAAAAGAAATGATCCTCAAGAAGTATTAATAAATAAAGAAAACTTAACTCTTGATAAAATTAAAAAAAATTCAGTTATTGGTACTTCTTCGTTAAGAAGAGAATTCCAATTAAAACATTTAAGACCAGACTTAAAATTTAAATTAATTAGAGGAAATATAGACACCAGAATTAAAAAATTAGATGAAGATCAATATGACTCGATTATTTTAGCAAAAGCTGGGTTAGTATCTTTATCTATAGAAAATAGAATTTCAGAGATTTTCGAATGTAGGAAAATAGTTCCTCCAGCTGGCCAAGGAACAATCGTTCTTCAGTCTAGAGAAGACGATGACAAAATAAATAGTATACTTTCAAAAATAAACCATTTTGAAACTTCTATAGAAGCAAAAATTGAAAGGAAAATTTTAAGTGTTTTAGAGGGTGATTGTAATACAGCAGCAGGTATATATGCTAATATAAAAGGTAAGAATGTAAACATTATAGCTGAATTATTTTCTGATAATGGTGATAAAAAATTTACTTATAAAGATGAATGTAAAATAGAAGAGGCTTTAAAAATTGCTGAGAAAGCTGGCAATGATTTAAAAAAGCAGTTTGAGATGGCTAAATAAATGCATGTTTTGTTAACTAGACCTTTAGAGGACTCAATAGATCTCATAAAGAGATTTAAAGACAAAGATATTACTGTATCCCATCTTCCGTTAATAAAAATAAATAAATTAGATTACCCTAAACTTAAAAGTTCAGAATATAATGTAATTGTTTTTACTAGCTCAAATGCAATTAGAAATTTAGACACTAAGGATTTTAATAAAAATACTCTATGTTTTTGTGTTGGTGATGCAACAGAAAAAACTGCAAAACAAAAAGGTTTTCATAATACATTTTCGGCTGGTGGAAACGTAAGAAATTTACGAGAATTAATTTTACAAAATTTAGAAAAAAAAACTGAGAAAATTTTATATGTAAGTGGTGAATTAGTTTCATATGATTTAGATAAAGACCTAATTAAAGAAGGGTTAAATGTTCAAAGATTAATTAATTATAGTGTTTCACATGTTGAAGATTTAAGTTCTGATTTTTTAAGTGAACTAAAAAAAAAAATTCCAGATATTATTTATATCTACTCTCAAAATAGTGCAGTTAGTTTTCTAAATTTAATCAAAAAATATGAATTGGATGAATATTGGATGAAAACCAATTTAATGTGTATAGGTGAAAAAACATCATCTGTATTAAATGAGCTAAAATGGAAGAAAATTTTCTTATTTAATCCTGGTGAAGAAGAATTTTTATTATATAAAATTTAGATATGGAAGTTTTTATAAATTTAAAAGATTTATTTCTTTCGGTCTGGGACCAGGGAATTCTCGGAATCGATATTGGTCAAATCCTGATTGGTTTAGGAATATTTTTAATATTTCTAATTTTCAGAGGCCTTATCAGCAAACTAATTCTAAAAAAATTGGAAATGATTTCTAAAAAAACAACTAATAAATTAGATGATACATTTGTAAAATCTTTAAATGGACCAGCGAGATTTTTGCCAATAGTGTTGGGTTTCTTTTTTGCAAGTTATTATATGACATTTAGTGATGAAACCAGTTCATTTATTGATACTGTTAATAGAACATTAATTACAATACTATTGTTCTGGATTATTCATCAGATTATAGAACCAATTTCTTATATTTTAAGTGGACTAGATAGAATTTTAACTCGTGAATTAATTGGCTGGATTATTAAATCTTTAAAAATACTTATTTTTATACTTGGAGCTGCCGCCGTATTAGAACTATGGGGAATTAAGATCGGTCCAATTATAGCAGGACTGGGTTTATTTGGTGTTGCAGTGGCACTAGGTGCACAAGATTTATTTAAAAACTTAATCTCAGGAATTTTAGTACTTGTTGAAAAAAGATTTAAAATGGGTGACTGGATTTTAGTTGAAGGCACAATAGAAGGTATTGTTGAAAAAATTGGATTTAGATCAACTACCATCAGAAAGTTTAATAAATCATTAGCTATAATCCCAAATTTTCAATTTGCTGAAAACGCTGTAATAAACATCAGCCAGACCACAAACTGGCTTATAAGCTGGAATATAACACTTCAGTACGACACTACCATAGAACAATTAAAAAATATAAGAGACCAAATTGAAAATTTTATCAAAGAAAGTAAAGATTTTGACACAAAAGTTGGCTTAGCTGTAAGAGTAGATAAATTTTCGGATAGCTCAATTGATATGTATGTTAGATGTTTTACACAAACAGATAGCTGGAATGAGTGGCTTAAAGTTAAGGAAAGATTAGCAATTGGCATTAAGGAAATTGTAGAAAAAAATAAAGCATCGTTTGCGTTTCCTAGTCAATCAATTTACGTAGAAAAAAAATGATAATAATTTACATAGTCGCTATGACAATACTCAAGTATTACTCATATATAGTAATTGCAAACGTCATTTTAAGTTGGTTAGTTGCTTTTAATATAATTAATACTGGAAATAGATTTGTTTATTCTATTTTAGACTTTACTTATCGGATGACAGAACCTTTCCTTAATAGAATAAGAGCTTTTTTACCAAATCTTGGCGCATTTGACATTTCGCCTGTAATATTACTTATGTTGATATGGATTATGCAAATGTGTATGGAGTATTACATAAGACCGATAATATAGAATATCATGAATCTGATTGATGGAAAAAAAATTGCTGCAGAACTGAGGAGCGAACTTAAAGTTGAAGTTGATGGCATTAAGAAAAAATTTAACAAAGTTCCAGGATTGACAGTAATTTTAATTGGAGATTTAACGCCAAGTCAAATTTATGTAAGGAACAAAGAAAAATCTGCAAAGGAAATTGGTCTTAAATCAGAAATTATAAAGTATCCCAAGGATATTCAGGAGATTTCCGTATTAAAAAAAATTGATGAACTTAATAATGATGAGACAGTTTCTGGCATACTTGTTCAACTTCCCCTTCCAGATCATATTGATAAACAAAAAATAATCGAAAGAATTAACCCCAGCAAAGATGTTGATGGTTTTCATCCTATCAATGTAGGAAACTTATCATCTGGATATGAAAGTTCAGTTCCTTGCACACCATTAGGATGTTACTTACTAATAAAAAAGATTGAACCAAATTTAAGCGGCAAAAAAGCAATTGTGATTGGAAGATCTAATTTAAATGGTAAACCGATGGCCCAGCTCCTTTTAAAAGAAAATTGTACAGTAACTATTACTCATTCGAAAACTAAAGATTTAAAAAACGAGTGTTCGAAAGGAGATATTGTAATTGCTGCCGTAGGAATTCCAGAGCTAGTCAAAGCTGACTGGATTAAAAAAGATGCAATAGTAATTGATGTTGGAATAAACAAGACAGATAAAGGTATTGTAGGAGACGTTGCTTTTGAAGAAGTATCTAAAGTAGCGAAAGCATTAACTCCAGTACCAGGCGGCGTAGGTCCAATGACGATTGCTTGCTTACTAAAAAACACGATTGAATGCTTTAAAAGAAGTTTAAAATAATTTCTTTAAAATAGAATTAAACTTTTCACCAACATCTTCAGTATTAAAAAGTTTTTTATTTGCCGCTTGCTGATAATATTTTTTCTTGTCTAAAATATTTTCATCATTAGCTATCTCTATCGCTTTACCAACATAATCATCTTTATCTTTAACTATTGGAGGATTCTCAACATCCATTTGAATATATGCAGCGCTTACGATTCTCGATTTAATATATTTAGTCGGATACGTCACTGTTTGCGTCCCATAAAACATCGACTCGTGAAAAGAATTTCCAGAGCCAAAATAAATCGGGTCAAGTAGCACCGAAGATTTTCCCAAATGATTAATAAACTGATTTAAATTCATTGGATCTAAAAAGATAACTCTATCAGAGTCAAAATTCTTATTTTTTTTAAACCTTTCTAATAATTTTAAATAATATACTTTGTGTGTGTCTTTTAATAAATATAAAACACCTTTTCTATCTTTTTTTAAAATATCAAACAAATAGTCATCAAAGTCTGGATGGAATTTAAATAAGGTCTGAGGACATGAATAAATATTCTTTTTTGATATATCCTTATCGTCCAATTTATTTTCAATAATTGGTTTATTGTAGATCATTGGAAGTTTATCCATTATTAAAAATTTTTCAGAGTAAAATTTCTCAGAGTTTTCTGAAATTAGATTTTTTGAACATAAGAAAAAATCGATGGACTCAGACCCAGTTGTTTCTGGATGGCCCCAAGACATAATTTGATACTTTGCTAATCTTATTAAAGACAAAAAATAAAATTCAATCGACATTCCAATATCTGGATAAAAAAGGACATCGAATTTCTCTTTTTCGATAATTTTTATTTTATCTATTAACTTGTTAGGAAGTATTTCATTTTTAAATCCTTTCTTATTCTTATTCTGAAATTCCTCAAAAATCTTACCTTTTTTAGTTTTGTTTGAATGATAAACAACAATATCAAAAAGTTTTAAATCTATACTAAAGATTAAATTTTTAAACAGTTTACCTATTGTGTGATCGGTAAAAAATTCTGAAACGAAACCAATTTTAATTTTATCATTTAATTTCTGATTTACTGAAATTTTATGATTGAGAGGTTGATAAATTTTTTTAAGAGCTTTCACTATTTTTTTATTTATTTCTAAATTATCTTTATCTGTGTAAGTAAGCTCAAATAATGGAGGAGAAATTATTTCATCATTATCATAATTTAATTTTATGTCTGAGTTAATAATTTCTTCTAAACCTTTTTCAATCTTTTCTCTATAGTCGTCTATCTCTTTTTTATCTCCTGCTATAAGTGGAGAAAGTAATTTCTTTTGCAATTCCCATTTTTTGTTAATTAAGTTTTTTTTTAATCCCTCATTCACTATTTTAATCATTTCTTCAATATTGTCTTGGTTTTTTAAAACACTAGCAAGAAATTGATAAGCAAATGGTTCGTCAGGTTTAATTTTAATAATCTTTTTAATACTTTCTTCCGCTTTTTTAAAAGCTCCAGAAAAAGCATAAGAGTAACTTAAGTTACGGAGTATAGATAAATTATCAGGATAATCATTTAAAAGTTTCTCATACAATTGAGTAGATTTTTCAAATTCTTTTTTTTGAAGATGACTATATGCAATTTTAAAAAGCTCATCTGCTGAATATTTGTTCACAATATTCTAAGAATATATTATTTTAACAAAAATGGTATTTTAATAATTGTGATTAAGTTAATTTTGATCTTCCGCCGTCTACACCTATAATTTGGCCAGTTATCCAAGAACTTTCATCAGTTAATAAAAACTTTGCCATCGCTGCAGCGTCTTTACCTTCACCAATTCTTTTCATTGGGTGTGCTTTTGCTATACCATCAGCGATTAATTTATTTTTCAACATTGGTTCTGCAATTTTGGATTTAGTTAAACTAGGTGCAATACAATTTACTCTTATGTTTGGAGCAAATTCAGCAGCCAAAGACACAGTCAATCCCTCCAAAGCTCCTTTTACAGATGCGATAATGCTGTGATTTGTAAATCCTCTTCTGACTGCTACTGTTGAAAAAATTACAACAGATCCTTTATTCTTTTTTAAACTTTCTTGAAAATTTTTAATTATATCTACAATTGGGTAAAAATTTAAATCAAAACACTTTTGAAAGTCCTCTTTTTTTACGGTTCTCAATGGTTTTAAGTCTATCGAACCTACACAATACGCAATCCCTCTTATTTGATCATTAGCAAATTCATTTTTTAAATTATCAATTTTTACAGGGTCAAGAACATCTACAACAGAGTATTTGCAACCTGTTTCAGATGATATATTTTTTAAACCTTCTTCATCTCTACCAATAAGCTGAACATCTTCATCATTCTTTGCCATCATTTTTGACAAATTTGAGCCGATTGAACCTGTCGCACCAAAAATTAAATATTTTCCTGACATATCTTATAATAATATTTATAAATAAATTATGAAATTGTTTATTACACTTGGAAATCAATTATTTCCATTAAAATACTTAAGCCGCTTCAAAAAAGACCATCTTTTTTTCATGGCAGAAGATTATGGCTTATGTACATATGAAAAACACCATAAACTAAAAATATTACTATTTTTATCTTCAATGCGATCGTATGCAGATAATTTAAAAAAAAATAATTTTAAAATTACCTACTCTAAAATTGATAATTCAGATTTTAAAGTTGATTATATTACAAAAATACAAAAGGTCATAAAAAAAAATAGAATTAAAGAAATTTCTTTCTTTGAAATTGAAGATAAACCTTTTGAGAAAAAAATTTTAAACTTTGTCAAAAAAAATAAAATAAAGTTAAATATAGTCAAAACCCCAATGTTTTTGAATTCAAGAGATGATTTCAAAAATTATTTATCTAAATCAAAAAAACCTTTTATGGCGGTGTTTTATAAAGAAACAAGAAAAAAAATGAATATTTTAATGAATGGTGAAGATCCAGTTGGAGGCAAATGGAGTTTTGATGAAGATAATAGAAAAAAACTTCCCAAAGATACTAAAATTCCATCTTTCCCAAAAATAAATGAAACTTCTCACACTAAAAAACTAAGGGGAATAGTAGAAAAAATTTTTTCAAAACATCCTGGATCGACAAAAAATTTTTGGTTTGCAACTGAAATTAAGGATGTAATTAAACTATTCGATTTTTTTATTAAAGAAAAATCTGATTTGTTTGGGGATTATGAAGATGCTGTTGATCAAGGTAATAATATTCTATTCCATAGTGCGCTCAGCCCCTATTTGAACTTAGGGATAATAACGCCTGAAATAATATTAGATAGAATTTTAACTAGTCATAAAAAGAAAAAAATAAGAATTAATTCTTTAGAAGGTTACATAAGACAGGTAATTGGTTGGCGTGAGTTTATGAGAGGAATATATCAAAATTTCGATACAAAATTAGAAACTGGAAATTTTTTTAAGCACACTCGAAAAATGAAAGCTTCTTGGTATGAAGCAAACACAGGTTTACCACCTTTAGATCATGCAATTAAAAACGCTATTAATCATGGGTGGTCTCACCATATAGAAAGACTAATGATTTTATCAAATATAATGAATCTTTGTGAGATCAAACCAGTTTACGTTTATAAGTGGTTTATGGAAATGTTTGTTGATTCATCAGATTGGGTGATGTCACCGAATGTTTATGGCATGGGATTATTTAGCGATGGAGGAATATTTGCCACTAAACCATATATTTGCGGCTCAAGTTATTTTTTAAAAATGATGGATTTTAAAAAGGGGGATTGGTGCAATATTATGGACGGTCTTTATTGGAGGTTCATAAACAAAAATAGAACCTTCTTTATGAGAAATCCAAGATTATCCATGATGGTAAGAATTTTTGATAAAATGAATTCTTCAAGAAAAAAGATTATTTTAAATGAAGCTGATAAATTTATAAAACAGAATACTATTTAAATTTTTTATAAAAAGTTAAAAAAAATAAATTTTTCAAAGTTCTAAATATTTCAATTTTAGGGATTTTTGAAACACCTTTTTTTCTGTCATAAAATGTAATTGGTATTTCTTTTATCTCAATATTGTTTTTTTCTAACTCAAATAACGTGCCCATAAAAAAACTATACCCTTTAGTTTTTACATTCATTAGATTAAAATTTTTCAAATTTTTTATATCAAAACCCCTATAGGAGGTTGTGAATTCGTTAGATTTTATACCTGATACTGTTTTGATTATTTGATTCCCAAATTTGCTCATTATTAATCTAAAACCCTTCATCAAACACCTTCCTCCACTTGTATATCGCGAACCTATTACAAAAGGATAGTCTTTCAAGTATTTTATAAATTCAGGCAAATCTTTAGGATCGTGTGACAAATCTGCATCCATAGTTATTAAGTAATCAAAATTATTTTCAATTGCGTAACTAAAAGCAGTTTTGTGAGCTGAATCCAATCCCAGTTTCTTCTCTCGTTCTATCAGAAATAGACTTTCGTTTTTTTTTTTTAATTCTTTGATAACTTCCTGAGTTTTGTCTGGTGAATTATCATCGATAATTAAAATTGTAGTATTTGGTAGATATTTTTGTATGCCATTTATTAGTTCTCTAACATTCTCTATTTCATTGTAAGTTGCTGTAAATACTAATATTCTTTTATTGTTACTCATTTAATAATTTATATCTATGAAAGATAAAATTTCAATTATTGCCGGTGGTTCTGGTCAATTTGGTGTTTATCTATCGCAGTTTTTATTAAAAAAAGGATATAAAATAATTATAACTACAAGAAATGTAAAACTAGCGAAAAAAAAGATACCTTTTACAAATAAAAATTTAATTTTGGTAAAATTAAACGTTCAAAAAAAAAAAGAAATTCAAAAACTTATTTTTAAATACAGTCCTAAACTCATATTTTACTTTGCGGGTCAAAGTTCTCCAAAAGTATCTTACGAGAACAAAAGAATGACATTGAATAGTAACTTTTTTGGTTGCAAAAATTTTTTAGAAATTATCCAAAAGAATAACGTAGACTGCAAGTTTGTAAATGCCACTTCTAGCGAAATATTTTCTGAGACAAAAAAAAAAATTAACTTAAGATCAAAAAAAAACCCTATAAGTCCCTATGGCAAAGCTAAACTAATGTCCTTTTATGAAACAAAATATTTCAGAGAAAAAAAAAAAATTAAAGCATATAATGCAATTATCTTTAATACTGAGTCCTTTCTAAGGAAAAGAGATTTTCTAATTCCTAAAATTTGTATAGCTGCAATTAATGCTTATAAGTTTAAAACAAAAACTGCCTTTGGAAATTTAGATATTTCAAGAGAGTGGAATTGGTGTGATGAACAAGTTAGATATTTAACCTTTTTTGTTAAAAAAAAACCACAAGATTTCATTTTATCTAATGGAAAACCATATGCAGCAAAAAAAATGCTTAATTATGCTTTTAAATATTTTGGGTTAGATTACAAAAAATTTGTTTCTTTTAAAAAAAACTTATTAAGAAAAAAGGATTTTCGACTTAAACAATCTGATCATATATCCTGTTTAAAAAGAAACAACATGAATAGAAAATCTAAAATTTATGGAAAAAAACTTATATATGCTTTAATAAAATATTACCTCAATGAGAAGAAAAATTAACAATCAATATATTTTATTTTACTTAATAATATTATTATTTTTTTCATATTTTTTTTTATATTTTAAACACCAGGTTGGAAATGACTCAACTGTTTCTGAATGGTTAATTAATTATGAAGGCGGCTTTACAAGAAGAGGCTTCATAGGACAGGGAATGGTCCTGCTATCTAGACTTTTTGACTCTGAGTTAAGATGGACAATATTTTTATCCCAGTCTTTTTTTTGTACAGTTTATTTTCTTTTATTGTGGTATCTACTTAAAGATATAAAAACTAATAAAATAATTTATCTATCTATATTTACCCCGATATTTATTTTATATCCCATAGCTGAAATAGAAGTCCTTGCAAGAAAGGAAATCATTGTTTTTACTTTTTTTCTAATTTATCTTTTAATACCCGAATATCATAAATTCAAAAGTTTTTCTTTATTTCTATTTTCTTTTTTCTCAGTTTTAGTGTGGGAACCAATAATATTTTTTTTTCCACTTATTTTTTTATATTTGATGATCGAGCATAAAATTGAAAAGTTTAATTTAGATTTTATTAAAAAAATATCATTTATGATCCCAAGTATTTTATTAGCTCTTTACATAGCAACAAATCCTTTAAGTGATAGTGAATGGAAAATAATGGCTTCAGTTTTAAAAAATGAATTTGGTGAGACATGTTACATGTCTTGTGGATTATTAAAATCTAAATCAACTATAATTCAACAATTCCAAGGTAATGCAGGCAAATATTCATTTGAAGTAATTTTAAGATATTCGCTGATAATTTTAATTGGGTTTTATCCAATCTCTCTGTTGCTAAAAAGTTCAACTTTAAAAAATAAAAAATTACCTTTTTTACGAAATTTCAAAAATCTTTTAATACCTTTTTGTATAGCTATTTCTCCAGTAATTTTATTATTCGCTATGGGTTATGACTGGGGCAGGTGGGTAAATATTTCTTATGTGATCTCAGCATTGATAGTGTTTAGTTTGTTGAAAAATAAAAAGATAAACTTAAATTTAACCCTACTACAACAAAATTTTTTATATAAACTTAAAGGAAAAGTGTTTGTAATTTTTTTTATAATTTTTTGTTTTGGTTGGAATCCGAAAACAGTTATGTTAGGTGATGTTGCTTCATTTCCTGGTTATAGAATTCCAGTAAAAGTAGTAAATAAAATACTTACTGGAGAGTATTAAGAATGAAAATAAAAGTTTTTTTTAATAATTCGTGTAGCATTTGTAAAATGGAAATTGATCATTATAAGAGAAATTCTAATGAAGACTTAGAGTGGGTTGATATTACAAATAATCAGGAGGCAATAGATTTAACCTCAAAATCACAAGAGGAACTCCTAAGAAGATTGCATGTCATTGACAATGGAAAAGTTATAGGTGGGGCAAAAGCGTTTGTGATTATTTGGTCTAAAATTCCAAAATATAAGTTTTTAGCTAAAATATTTAGTTTCAAACCTTTATTTATAATTTTTCATTATTTTTATGAATTTGTTGCTTACTTTCTCTTTTTGAAAAATAAACATCAACTTAATGAAGAAACAAAACCTTCCAACTAAAATTTGCCCAGTTTGTCAAAGGCCATTTAAATGGAGAAAAAAATGGAGATTAAATTGGGATAAAGTTAAATATTGCTCAAAAAGATGTTCGTCTAAGTGAACATTGTAATAATTTTCGGAATATAATTCTTAAAATTAAAAAAACCTTTATTACAATATTGCCAAGAGAATTGATCAAGCTTTCTATATAAAAAGTTTAGTTTTAGATTATTCGAATTTAAATAATCCAAGTTTTCACCAACTGTGGGATATAAACCAATAATATCTTCACCAATATTTTTAACCTCATTTATATCTATAATCACACAATCAATTGATTGATTTTTTATTCTTTGTTCTTGGTCTTTGATTAAAAGAGACTTAAACTTAATTACCTTTTCACTTAATTTAATTGACCTGTTTTCATTTTTGTTTGATATCAAATAAATCTTTTTAAATTTAAAATCTTTAAACTCAGTTGTTTCAAAAGATAAGTTATTTTCAAAAATTAATAAATTTTTTTGATCAATAGTTTGAGGATTAGAAAAATTTTGTTTTACAATTGAGTGTGTCTTTTCAGAAACTTTTGGAGGAGCATTTTCATTTAATTTAATATTGTTAAATCTATTATTAGTAAATTTTTTTATATTCCATTCACTTGCTAGATAATGTTTTCCCTGAGTTTGTACTCCAGCAACCCATCTCCATCCAAGGGTGTTAGATGCAGCATCACCATCATAAAGATGTTGCATAAAAAATTCTGCGCCTAGTTGCCAAGGTAAATCCAATGTGAATATCCAGATACTTGCAAACCACATTCTAGTATGATTATGAAGATAATTATTTTCCTTTAACTCTTTTACCCATTCATTAAAGCATTCGATATTTGTATTTCCCTCCATCGCATTTAAGTATTCTTTATTATCTACAAATTTTTCTCTTATACTACTTAAGCTTACTAAATAATCAGTCCATACGTTCGGTCTTAATTCAAGCCAACCTTTCCAGTAAGTTCTCCAAAGAACTTCCTGAATAAACTTTTCATTTTTTGAAAAGGAAAACTTCGCAAGTGATTTTTTAATAATTTCAATTTCGTTTAGAACCCCATGAGTAACGTAAGGTGATAAGCACGAAACGTTATCTCTTTTATCAGGCCCAAAATCGAAGTTTCTCAATCTTGAATAATCTGAAAGATTTTTTTCTACAAAATTATTTAATTTATCAATAGCATTCGCTTTAGATGCTTCAAACTGCATATTTTTACTTTAATTTTTTTTTATGGAAATTTATAAATCTTTCAACATTGGATTTGTTAAAAGTTTTATTTTCTTCAAAAGAAACTTTTTTCATTGAGTAAGCACTGCTTTTTGTCATTCTCGATTGAATTATAACATTCCCTTTGTAAAGTTTTAGCTTAACACTTCCATTTACCTTGTTTTTTTTTAGATCTACTATTTTTTGTAATCTAAATCTTTCTTTTGAGAACCAGTAACCATTATAAATTAATTCTGCATACCTTGGCATAATAGAATCTTTTTTATGCATAGTATCTTTATCTAGTGTCACAGACTCTATTGCTCTATGAGCGATCAAAAGTAATGTCCCACCTGGTGTTTCATAAACACCTCTTGATTTAATCCCAATAAATCTATTTTCAACTAAATCAACTCTTCCAACTCCATTCTTCCCACCGATCTGATTTAATTTTTCTAAAAGTTTTTCTGGACTTAATTTTTTTCCATTAATACTTACTGGATCACTGTTTTTGAAACCAATGGAAACATAAGTGGGTTTATTAGGAGCCTTTTCAGGTGATGTTGTTCTTTGAAAAATAAATTCAGGGGCTGAATTTTCTGGATTTTCTAAAACTTTACCTTCAGTAGATGTGTGAAATAAATTGTCGTCTACTGAAAAAGGTGGTGCGCCCTTTTTATCTTTTGGAACAGGAATGTTATGTTTTTTGGCATAATTAACTAAATCAGTCCTTGATTTTAATTTCCAAATTCTCCAAGGAGCTATCACTTTTATTTTGGGACCAAAGTAATGATATCCAAGTTCAAATCTAACTTGGTCATTACCTTTTCCAGTTGACCCATGCGAAACAGCGAACGCTTTAAATTTTTTTGCGACCTTAATTTGATCTTTTGCAATTAATGGTCTCGCAATTGACGTTCCAAGAAGGTAAACGCCTTCATAAATTGCATGACCTCTAATCATTGGAAAAACATATTCTTTTACAAACGTATTTTTTAAGTTGTTAATAATTATTTTTTTAACACCAAGTTTTTTTGCATTTTTAACAATTTTCTTTCGGTCCATTTCTTGACCAATGTCTGCAGTGTAGGCAATAACTTCGCTATCATAATTTTCTTGTAACCATTTTAAAATAATTGATGTATCAAGCCCGCCTGAGTAGGCTAAAACAATTTTTTTGTTTTTTTTCATTTAAGATATTAAGCGCAACTTTTTTTTGCAGTATTGTAAGCCTTCGTGAAACCCATTAAAGAATAGTGGTCAATAGTTTGAGATCCAGATTGATTATATCCCGTAATCATAATTCTTGATCCCTTTTTCATTACATTAACCATTTTTCTTTCTAAACCTGTGTCACCTATCCAAGCAAAATTTTCTTTTTTAACATCAAACTTAATTTTATTTTTTCCAGATTTAGCTGTAATTGAATTTTGAGTGTTGTATTGGTAACCAGACGTAATACTTACTTCATCTTTGATTTTATCAGCTGGTCTGAAACTAATAAATAATCTTGCCTCTCTTGGATTTTTTTTTGGTGATTGTAAAACTGGTTTCGATTGCGCAAAACATAGTTTCTTTGCTCCATCAGTAACTACTATTGTTTCCCAGTCTTTAAATTTGCCAACCTTTTTAATCTCTTGAGCTGAGGCTTCAGTGAAAATTAAAAGACAAAATAATAATACTGCGACTTTATTTATTAAGGACATGGATTTGGATATATTTTTTGAACTTCGTTAATTTCATTAATAATTTCATTATTTAATTTTACATTTACACTTTCTACATTTGTTTTCAACTGTTGCATAGTCGTAGCACCAATTATTACACTTGTAACAAAAGGCTGTATTTCACAAAATTTTATAGACATTTGGGCGAAATCCAAATTAAATTTCTGAGAAATTTTATAGTATTCCTCGATAGCTTTAATGCTATTTTCATTATTGTAGCGAGTGAAATCTTTAAAAAGATCTATTCTTGAACCTTTTGGCATATTATTATTTCTATATTTTCCCGTGAGGTAACCAAAAGCTAATGGAGAATAAGCCAACAAACCACTTTGTTCTCTGACCGAGATTTCGGCAAGACCAACTTCATAAGTCCTATTAAGTAAGTTGTAAGGATTTTGAACAGCCATCATCTTGGGTAAATTTTTTAATTTTGAGAGCTCAAGACATTTTGCCAAACCCCATGCAGTTTCATTTGAAAGACCTACATATCGAATTTTACCTGCATCCACAAATTTTTTTAAATTTTCTAAAATCTCTTCAAAAGCAATCCAATTTTTTTCATTTGAGTCGTGTTCGTATCCTTGTTTACCAAAAAAATTAGTATTCCTTTCTGGCCAATGTAATTGATATAAATCGATATAATCAGTTTGCATTCTTTTTAAACTTTTCTCTAATGCCTCTGACATACTTTTTTTATCATAGCTGCATCCACCACCTCTAATGTATTCTTTACTAGTAGGACCAGAAACCTTTGTGGCTAAAATGACTTTGTCTCTCTTTTTTGTTTTTTTGAACCATTCACCTATGATGTTTTCAGTCTCACCATAAGTTTCTTCTCTCATGGGTATTGCATAGATTTCCGCTGTGTCCCAAAAATTCACCCCATTATCAATTGCATAATCCATTTGCTCAAAACCATCTGCCTTTGAGTTTTGCTCTCCCCAAGTCATGGTTCCGAGACAAATTGTACTCACATCGACGTCTGTACTGCCTAGTTTCTTATAATTCATAAAAATATAATATTTTGGTACCTTTAGACCATTGAAAAATTTTGTAAAATTAATATATTCGAATTATGGATTTTAACAGACAAAATATTTTCCAAGCAACATCTGCAAAAACTGCAGTTTGGGATGCTGGTTTAAGAGCTTACATGTTGAAAGTGTATAACTACATGGCGACTGGAGTTCTTTTAACTGGAATCATTTCATTAATTTCATTTAAAATGTCTGTAGTTACAGATTCTGCAGGAACGATTGCTTCATTTACAAGTTTCGGTAATGCAATTTTCTTTTCAGGTTTAAAATGGGTAATAATGTTAGCACCTTTAGCAATAGTTTTTTATATGAGTTTTGGTATTAACAAAATGTCAGCAGCTAAAGCACAAACGGTTTTCTGGATATTTGCTTCTTTAATGGGATTATCATTATCATGGATACTTTTAGTTTACACAGGAGTAAGTGTTGCGAGAGTATTTTTTATTACATCAGCAACTTTTGGAGCTATGAGTATTTACGGTTACACAACTAAAAGAGACTTAACTAAGTTTGGTTCATTTTTAATGATGGGCTTGATAGGAATTATAATTGCTTCACTGGTAAATATTTTTCTAAAATCTGCAATGATGTATTTTGTAATTTCAATCTTAGGTGTTTTAATTTTTGTTGGTCTAACTGCATATGACACACAAAAAATTAAAAATATGTATTCAGCATCAGATACAGTCGAAATATCTGGTAAAAAAGCAATAATGGGTGCATTAACACTTTACTTAGACTTTATAAATCTATTCATTATGCTTCTAAGACTTTTTGGTCAAAGAAGATAATTAAAGTTTTTTCCAATTTATTTTATTAATTAAATTTTCAAGGTCGTCTGAGTTTTTTAATATACGGCCCCTACTATCAGTAATACAATACTTTAAGTTTTTGCTATTTGGTTTGAAATTTTTACAAATATTATAGATTGCGTTTTCAGCAGCATTTTTAAAAACACTAAAACTCACTTGTTTGTTTGAAATATTAAGACCATAATCTTTCCAAGAACCGTTTGAGACCATTTTTGCATATAAATTTAAAATAATCTTAAGCTCTTTTTTTTCAAAAAAAAATTTCTCTTCGTATTTTTTAACTGAGTTATTAATAACTAATTTTAAATTTCTATTCATTTTGTGAATATTTCTTAATTAATGGAATTTGAAAAGCCGTAAAGATAAAAGTAATTGGTAGCATACCCCAAACTTTAAAATTTACCCAAAATTCCTCAGTTTGTGTCCGCCATACAAATTCATTCAAAATGGCTAATGCGAAAAAAAACCATATCCATCTAAAATTTAGAATATTCCATCCCTCGTCATTTAAAGGTAATGATTTTCCCAAAATTAATTTTAAAAGAGGCTCTTTGGTGAAATATTTTCCAAAAAAAAGTGATAAACCAAATAAAATATTAATTATTGTTGGTTTCATGTAAATAAAAATTGGGTTGTTGAAGTAGATAGTTAATCCTCCAAAAAGGGTAATAAGAATACCCCCTGTAAGAGGCACCATAGGAATTTTTTTTTCAAAAAACCAAACAATCAAAATAGAAATTATTGTCGCAATTATAAGTGGTGGTATAGCTATCTGAAGATCTTTCCCAGAATTATAGTAAAAGTAAAAGAAAATTACTAATGGACCAAAGTCAGTTAAAAATTTTATTAGCGACTTATTCACAACTTAATATTATCAGATTTACAAACTTTTAATAATTTTTTTATTGATTTTTTATCTCAAATACCCATATTATTTACTGTGAGTGTTCAAAAAGCAAAATTTTCAATTGGTGACGTTGTAAAGCACAAGCACTTTGATTTTAGAGGTGTTATTTACGATGTAGACTTTGAGTTTAATAATTCTGAAGAATGGTACGAGTCCATACCCAAAAATGTAAGACCTAGAAAGGACCAACCATTTTATCACCTGTTAGCAGAAAATGAGGATGTAACATACGAAGCATATGTTTCTGAACAAAATCTTCTTAAAGATGATTCAAAAGAACCAATTAAGCATCCATTGATTAATGAGATATTTTCTGGAAAAAAAGGCTCTTCATACTTCAAACAGTCAAATTAATTCGCAGGGTCATCATTTAAACACAATTCTCTCAAATCTTAGACATACCTTTGGTCTATATTATGATTACTGATCAAGGATGTTAAATATTTCCCAACATTATCTCCCTCAACGTTCTTGATCAGTTAATTTCTTTATAATAAAATCCTTACAATTACACAAATGTTGAACAAAATTTTTGAAATACTAAAAATGATTTCACTTTCGAAATTGACGAGAATTATTGTATTCACACTTTTTGTTATTTTTCTAACTTTAGGTCTTTTGGAATCTTTATTGTTATCACCAGAAGATTATATTCAAAGTGATGCAGTGAGAATTATGTATGTTCATGTTCCGGCAGCGTGGATTTCTTTGGGAATATTTTCATTCATAGCTTTCCTATCATTAGGTATTTTCATTTTTAAAAATAAAAATTTTGCAATCATTGCGAAAAGTTTTGCACCATCAGGTTTGGTTTTTAACCTCATTGCTTTAGTGACTGGATCTATTTGGGGTAAACCAACATGGGGAACATGGTGGGCTTGGGATCCTAGAATTACTTCAATGTTGGTATTATTTTTGTTTTACATCCTTTATATCGCATCGTGGAGATTATTTGAAAATGATAAAGCTGCAAAAATTTCTAGTTTAGTGGCCATTGCTGGTTTTGTGAATGTGCCTATAATTAAATTTTCTGTAGATTGGTGGGCGAGTCTTCATCAACCGTCTTCAGTCAAAATTCTTTCTGAAACTACAATTCATTCCTCGATGTTGACACCATTATTGCTCATGACTGCGGCATTTGCTCTATTCTCAGTATTAATTTTTTTAATGAAATATAATATAGAATTGATAAAGATTAAGACTAAAGGATTAGATAGATTGTGATAAACTTATTTTTAATGAACGGTTACGGATTGTTTGTATGGTCGGCGTTTGCATTTACGCTAATCAACTTCTTTGCACTATATATAATAATCAATCGACAATTAATAAAAGAAAACAAAAAATTTGAATTAAAATTTAATCATTTAGAAAAAATTAAATACACAGAGGCATACAAACAAAGAACTAACCAGGTATTAGTTTCAAGTAACGCTGCACAAAAAATCTAATTTAAACTAATGTACAGCAAAAAAGTTAAGTTTAGATTTTTATTCATTTTCGTATTTTTAACATTAATAGTACTTACAACCTTTTCAGTTTTAAAAGTTTTGAAAGATAATGTCGTATATTTTAAATCTCCAAGTGAAATTAATCTATCGACAGAAATTTCAAGCAAAAAAATTAGAGTCGGAGGCATGGTAAAAAAAGATTCAGTAATAATGAATAATAATAAAATTAACTTCATAATTACTGATTTTAAAAATGAGCTTTATGTAACTTTTTCTGGCACAGTTCCAAACTTATTTGAAGAAGAAAAAGGAGTTGTTGCAGAAGGATTTCTTAATGATAAAAAATTTCTTGTAGCGGATAAAATTTTGGCTAAGCATGACGAAAATTATATGCCACCAGAAGTCAAAAAATCTTTAGGAGAATAAATTGATTATTTCACAATTAGGATATTATTCACTAATTTTTGGATTGTTGACATCAATTTTTATTTTTTTTAATTCTTCAGTTCAAATAAAAAGAAACGATACAGTTATTTCGAGTAAAACTACAGGACTAATTGGTTTTCAATTTTTTTTTGTTTTTATCTCTTTTATTTCGTTAATTTATTCTTTTATAATTTCTGATTTTAGCAACGAGACAGTCTATAGCAACTCTCATACCACAAAGCCCCTGTTTTATAAAATTACCGGAACCTGGGGAAACCATGAAGGTAGTTTACTTTTATGGTTATTGGTTCTGACTGGTGTGTTATTAGGATTTATTTTTAAATCTAGAAATGAACCAAGTAATTACAGGCGATTAACTATATTATTCCATCAAATAATTATAATTGGTTTTTTTGTTTTTGTTTTAAAAACATCAAATCCCTTTAATGAAATTTTTCCAGTTCAAACAGAAGGACTTGGGCTCAACCCTATTTTACAAGATCCAGCATTAGGTATTCATCCTCCAATTTTATATTTAGGTTATGTTGGAACATCGATAATTTTTTCAGCTGCACTAGCTTCAATGATTTCAAACTATGTAAATAAAAGTTGGGCTAAAAATATAAAATTTTGGATTTTATTTTCTTGGATTTTTTTAACAGGTGGAATTCTATTAGGTTCGATTTGGGCATACTATGAACTTGGATGGGGTGGGTTTTGGTTTTGGGATCCAGTGGAAAATGTATCACTAATGCCGTGGTTAAGTTTAACTGCACTGCTTCACTGTATTGTGACTTTGGAAAAAAGAGAGCTTTTTAAAAAATGGACAATTGTTTTATGCATTATAACTTTTGCATTAAGTATGGTTGGAACATTCTTAGTGAGATCTGGGATTTTAAATTCCGTTCACACTTTCGCAAATGACCCGTCTAGGGGAATTTATATATTAACATTTTTATTAGTTTTAGTTTTATTATCGTTTGTAATATTTACAATTTATGAAAAAAAAAACTTTATCCAAAAAAGTGAAATTTTTCCTTTAAGTAAGGAAACTGCAGTTTTAATAAATAACTGGTTCATATTATATTTTTTGAGCGTTGTCTTAATAGGTACCATTTATCCAATATTTCTTGACGTAATAATGGATGAGCAAATTTCAGTAGGACCACCGTTTTATAATAAGCTTATTTTACCTTTCCTTATTCCTTTTGTTCTTTTTATGTCTATTGGTCCAAGTATGAGATGGATTAAAACAAATTTTAAAATTGGACTTAAAAATTTCTTGATTATTTTTTTTACACTAATTTTTTCTTTCATAACGATTTATTTTATTGGTAAAAAAAATGTATTTCTTCTTTTATTATTTGTTGGATTTTTTTATTTACTTCTTAAAAGTTTAGATCAATTAAGACAGAGAACAAAAAATTTTGCTCAAATACTATCACACTCAGGATTTTCACTCTTGTTGATATCTATATTGTTAAATAGTTTTTCGTCAAATGAGACAATCAAAAATATCCAAGTTGGGGAAAGTTTTGTTCTGAAAAATGAAAAGATAATTTTTAAAAAAATCGCAGTAGAAAAAGAAAAAAATTATGAATCAATTATCGGTTTTTTTGAGGTACTTGATGAGAAAAATAAAATTATCAATCTACGACCAGAAATAAGAATTTATAATGAACCAGAAATGGCGACAAGTGAAGCGTCTATAAAAACTACATTGTTTAAAGATAGATTTATAACAATTAATATGATTAAAGATCAAAATTTTTTTAATGTAAGGTATCAACAGAAGCCTTTTATGATTTGGATTTGGATTTCAACTTTAATAATTATGCTAGGGGGGTTATTTGCAATTTTTAAGAAAAATAAAGAATTCAATATTTAGTTTAATCATATTAATATTTTTAGTTATTTCTTTTTTTGTTTTTAAATCCTCCCTAGAAAAAGAAAAAATTTATTCTCCGAAAATGGGTGACAATAATATTTTTACTGATTTCAGAGTGCAAACATTAGTTGAGGAAAAAACGATAAATTTTGAAAAATTTCTTTCTGGAAAAAATTTTTATTTAATTAATATTTGGTCCTCATGGTGTGAACCTTGTAGGGATGAAAGCGATAAACTCCTAGAATTAAAAAATGATACTACGATTATGATGATTGGAATAAATTATAAAGACAAAAAGAAAAATGCCTTAAACTTTTTAAAATTATACGGAAATCCATTTGAAGAAATCTTTGTTGATAAACAAGGAACGATATCAATTAATTTTGGTGCATACGGAGTTCCAGAAACATTTTTAATTAATAACGATAATAAAGTATTGAAAAAATATATTGGTCCATTAAATGATGAGGATGTTTATGAAATTAAAAAGATTACTAAAAATTAAAATCTTAATAATTTTTATTTTAACTTATTTTAGCTTTAATAATACTGCCATATCATCTTCTTTTTATGAGGAGCAAACTATAAATATTACTAAAAATTTACGTTGTTTAATTTGTCAGGGTCAAACTATTCACGAGTCTAACTCAGATTTTGCTGAAAGTATGAAAAAATATATTAAAGGTGAATTAGAGAATGGAAAAACCAATGATGAAGTATTTTCATCTCTCACTAAAAAATATGGTCAGTGGATAGTATATGACCCTGGTATATCCAGAAATACCCTTTTATTGTGGTCTTTGCCCTTATTGTTATTTTTAATTGGAGGTGTCATAATAGCGAAAAAAATTTTTAGAAAAATATGAATAAGAGTATAATTAAAATTTTAGTGGTTTTTTTAATACTTTTTGGATTGTCAAAAAACATTAATGCTGATGAGCCGAAACCTTCTGATAGCCATCAGTTTAATTTCTTTTCAGGAGTATTTGATATCAACACCAGCTCTAAAAAAAGTTCAGAACTATTTGGGATACAACATTCGAATGAAGACCTGTTCAGGGATACCTTTTTAGGAAAGTTAAGTCCAATAACTGGGTTCATGATGACAGCAGATTCAGCAACATATCTTTATACCGGGGTTCAAGCTGAATATAAAATTGGTAAATTAAATTTAACTCCAAGTTTCTCACCTGGTTTATACTCAATGGGTGATGGAAAAGATTTAGGTTCGCCCTTAGAATTTAAATCCGAACTTCAACTATCCGTAGATCTTCGTCCAGGCACTAAACTGGGCTATTCACAAAGTCATTTATCTAATGGTGGTTTAGACGATGTGAATCCTGGGGCAGATAGTTACATGTTTAATTTCATGAAAAGTTTCTAATATAATCTTATGAAACTTTCAAATTGTCATAATTTTCGTGATTTTAGAAAACTTGCTAAGAAAAAACTTCCTTCACCGATTTTTCATTATATAGATGGAGCAGCAGATGACGAAATTACTTACGCAAGAAATACGAGTGCGTTTGATGATGTAGATTTAGTTCCAAATGTATTAAGAGGTGTTGAGAATGTAGATCTATCAACCACTATCTTTGGAAAAAAATTAGATTTACCATTTTATCTTTCACCTACAGCTCTTCAAAGACTTTTTCACTACGATGGAGAAAGAGCGGTAGGAAAGGCAGCACAAAAATTTAATACAATGTTTGGAGTTTCAGCTTTAGCTACAGTTAGTGTAGAGGAAATATCTTCAATGATTGATACTCCTAAAATGTTTCAATTTTATTTTCATAAAGATAGAGGATTAAACACTTCGTGTTTAGAAAGAGCAAAAGCTGCAAAATTTGATGTAATGGCTTTGACTGTTGATACTATAACTGGAGGAAATCGAGAAAGAGATTTAAGAACAGGTTTTACATCTCCTCCTAAATTAACTTTATCAAGTTTATTTAGTTTTGCTACTAAACCAATGTGGGGAATAAATTACTTAACAAAAGGTAAGTTTGAATTACCTCATCTTCAAGATTTTGTTAAGGAAGGCACAAGCACTAATTCTTCAATCGGAAATTACTTTTCCACTATGCTGGACCAATCTATGAATTGGAAAGATGCTGAAAAACTTTGTTCTCAATGGGGAGGTCATTTTGCATTAAAAGGTATCATGAGTGTAGAAGATGCAAAAAAAGCTGTTGATATTGGATGTACAGGAATTATGGTTTCAAATCATGGCGGCAGACAACTTGATGGATCAAGATCTCCTTTCGATCAGCTTGCAGAAATTGTAGATGCAGTAGGTGACAAACTTGATGTAATTTGTGAAGGAGGAATTCATAGAGGCACACATATGCTCAAAGCATTATCACTAGGCGCGAAAGCATGCGCTGGTGGAAGATTATATTTGTATGCATTAGCAGCTGCTGGCCAATCTGGTGTTGAAAGAGCTTTAGGACAATACAAAGCTGAGTTACAAAGAGATATGAAATTAATGGGGTGTACAAAAATAAGTGACCTCCATAGGGGAAATTTAAGATTCAGGAACAAATAAAATAATAAGGAGACGTAAACATGAAACTAGCAAAAAGTTTAGATAGACTTGGAACAGAAACAGCTTTTTCAGTTTTGGCTAAGGCAAAAAAATTAGAAGCTCAAGGTAAGCCCATGATCCATCTTGGATTAGGTCAGCCCGATTTTAAAACACCAAAACATGTTGTAGATGCTGCAAAAAAAGCACTTGATGATGGACACCATGGGTACGTTCTTTCGAATGGAATTTTAGAATGTAGACAAGCCGTGACAAGAAAAATTAAAAAACTTTATAATCAAGAAGTTGATCCAGAAAGAATTATTATTATGCCAGGCGGTAAACCAACCATGCATTATGCAATCCAATGTTTTGGTGAGCCTGGAGTTGAAATTATTCACCCTACACCAGCTTTTCCAATCTATGAGTCTATGATTAATTATACGGGCTCAACACCAGTACCTTATGATTTGACTGAAGATAAAGATCTTAAATTCAGTGCTGATAAAATTTTGTCGCTTATAACTGAAAAAACAAGATTATTAATTCTAATAAACCCGAACAACCCAACAGGAAGTTTTGTAGAGAAATCAGAAATTGATAAGCTAGCCAAAGGATTAGAAAAACATCCGCATGTGACTATACTAAGTGACGAAATTTATAGTAGACAAATTTTTGATGGAAAAGAAATGCCTACTTTTTTTAATTATCCTAAACTTAGAGAAAGATTAATTGTGTTAGAGGGCTGGAGTAAAGCTTATTCTATGACAGGATGGAGACTAGGATGGAGTTTTTGGCCTCAAAATTTAATAGAGCATGTTAACAAATTATTAATCAATAGTGTTTCTTGTGTAAACGCTGCAGCGCAATACGCTGGCATTGCAGCTTTAGATGGTTCAGATGACTCTATTCATCAAATGATGGAAAAATTTACTGCAAGAAGAGATTTAATTCATAAAGGTTTAAATGATTTACCAGGCGTAGAATGTAGTTTGCCAGGAGGTGCATTTTATGCTTTTCCAAATGTAAAAGGGACTGGGATGTCAGGTGCTGAGTTTTGTGAAAAAGCTATGCATGAAGCAGGCGTTGCTATTGTACCGGGAACAGCGTTCGGACAGACTTGCAAGGATTATGTACGTTTTAGTTTTGCAGCTTCTAGAGATAATATTTCCCAGGCATTAGATAATATCAAAAAAATGCTGAAATAGTTTTAATAGTATTTCCAAAGAATATTAGATATTATCAACTCTTATGAACACCATTCTTCAACAAGAATTAAAAAAAATTTTGAATGGCAGGTTTTCCCAATCAGAGTCTACACGTTTTAATTACTCTAGAGGAGAAGATACTTACGATCCAGTCTTATCTGAAGCAGTTGTCTTCCCAGAAACAAATGAAGAAGTATCTAAAATACTTAAGCTTTGCAATGAACACAAAGTACCAGTCGTACCTTTCGGTACTGGTACATCTCTTGAAGGAAACGTAGTTGGCAATGATAAAGGAATCACAATTTCACTTGAAAAGATGAACAAGATCTTAAGCGTGAACACCCAAGATTTTGACTGTAGAGTTCAAGCATGCGTAACAAGAGAACAATTAAATGATTATTTAAGAGAGGACGGAGTTTTTTTTCCAATCGACCCTGGTGCTAATGCTGCAATTGGAGGTATGGCTTCAACATCTGCTTCTGGAACGATGGCAGTAAAATATGGAACTATGAAAACTGTAATAACGGGTTTAACAATAGTCCTTCCTAATGGAGAAATAATGAACACAGGAGGAAGAACAAAAAAAACATCTGCTGGTTACAATTTAACAAATTTGTTTGTAGGGTCGGAGGGTACATTAGGAGTAATTACCGAAATTCAATTAAGACTGTCTCCTATTCCAGAAAGTATAATGAGTGCTGTTTGTCATTTTTCATCTTTGGAAGATGCCGTTAAAACTGCACAAGAAGTTATTCAATATGGTATCCAAATTGCTCGAATTGAAATGCTAAATAAGGATCAAATGGAAATAAGTATAAACTACTCAAAGTTGGAAGATGTTAAAGCTCTCCCAACATTATTTTTTGAATTTCATGGTTCAGAGGTATCAAATAAAGAGTCTATTAAAACTGTAGAAGAATTGTCAAAAAACAATAATGGTAGTTCATTCAAGTGGGCAAAAAGTTTAGAGGAAAGAAACAAATTATGGAAAGCGAGATGGGATGTATATTACTCTGTTAAAGCTTTAATAGATAATGGAAGAGTATATTCAACAGATGTGTGTCTACCAATTTCAAAAATCACTGAATGTGTAAAATTTGCAGAAGAAGAGGTCAAAAAGTTTGGACTTAGAGCTCCAATGGTAGGTCACTTAGGGGACGGGAATTTTCATGTTTTACTTCCTTATAATCCTGAAAAAAAAGAAACTTATGAAAAGATAAGAAAATTCAGTGACATTTTAATTGAGAAAACATTAGAGCTGGAGGGAACAATTACTGGTGAGCATGGTGTCGGATTGCATAAAAAAGAGTATCTTAAAAAAGAACATGCGGATAATCTCCCAACAATGAAATTGATTAAAAGAACAATGGATCCTAACAATATAATGAATCCTGGTAAAATTTTCGATTTAAACTAAATCTCTTATGAAAAAAATATTAGTAACAAGAAAATTACTCAAATCAAATGAAGAAAAGTTAAAAAAACTTTTCGAAGTAAAACTAAACCCTAGCGATGAATTATACTCTCAGGAAAAACTAATTAAAATGAGCGAAGGGTGCGATGGTATATTATCCGCACTTACAGACAAGCTAGATGAAAAGACAATTAAATCTTTACCTGATAGTGTTAAAATTTTATCAAATTTTGCTGTTGGTTTTGGAAATATAGATTTAAATGCAGCTAGTGAAAAAAAAATGATTGTCACTAACACACCAGAAGTTTTAACTGATGCTACCGCTGAAATAGGTATTCTGTTAATCTTAGGAGCGTGCAGAAGAGTTCCAGAGGGGATAGAGGCATCTAAAAAAGGAGATTGGAAATGGTCAGCAGATTACTTAATAGGAAAACAGTTAACAGGAACTAGATTAGGTATACTTGGAATGGGAAGAATTGGACAAAAAATAGCTAGAATAGCAAAATCTTTAGGAATGGTAATTCACTATCACAATCGATCAAAACTAGATTCTGGTAGAGAGAATGGAGCAATTTATCATGAAACTTTAGAAGGTTTAATGTCAGTATCTGATGTGTTGTCTGTCTGTTGCCCAGCCTCAAAGGAGACAATTAATTTGATCAATAAAAAAACTATTTCTTTGTTACCTAATGGAGCGATTGTCACGAATGTTGCAAGAGGTGATATAGTCGATGATGATGCATTAATTGAAGCATTAGACACTAAAAAAGTAAGTGCAGTTGGATTAGATGTTTATAAAAATGAGCCAAAATTAAATCCTGGGTATTTAAAACACAGCAGAGCTTTTGTTCTACCTCACCTAGGTAGCGCTACTTTTGAAACAAGAACAGCGATGGCTAATTTAGCGATAGATAATATCAGCGAATTTTTCCAAACAGGTTCGTGTAAAAATAAAGTAAATTAATAAAATAATACCACTCATAGTTGTAAATAAATTACCTGAGCGCGAATTAACACTAGGACTCTTTTTCATTATTGTGCTTAAATAGTTGCAAGTTAATTAACTTAATAAGAGGAGAAAACAATGATTAAAGAAAAAAAATCGTTGAAGGGAAAAATTCCTTCAAGACGTAAGTTCTTTAAGGCAGCGGCAGCAACTGGTGCAGCAGCAACAGCAGCAGTAGCAATGCCAAATATTGCATTCGGAGCTCCACAAACTCTAAAAATGCAAGCTGCTTGGCCAAGTGGTGCTAACATCTTTTTTGAAATGGCAGGAGACTATTGCAAAATGGTTAGCGACATGTCTGGCGGTTCTTTAAAAATCGATCTTCAACCAGTTGGAGCAGTTGTTAAAACTAGTGAGATCGGTCAAGCTGTAAGCTCAGGTGCTGTTGATATGGGACACTGGGTAACTGCTTATTGGTATGGTAAAAATCCAGCCGCATCTTTATTCGGAACTGGACCATCATACGGAATGTCATCTCAAGAAGTAATGGGATGGATGGAGTACGGTGGAGGAAGAAAACTGTATGAAGAAACTTTAAGAAAAGTTGGTTTCGACTACACAGGTGTTTTCCATATGCCTATGCCAGCTCAACCTTTCGGTTGGTTTAAAAAGAACGTAACAAAAGTATCTGATGTTAAAGGTATGAAGTACAGAACAGTTGGTCTTGCTACTAACGTTCTTACTGCAATGGGAATGGTCGTAAGACAGTTACCAGGTGGTGAAATCCAACCAGCTATGAAGACTGGTTTGATTGAAGCAGCTGAGTTTAACAACCCAACTTCAGACTCTCAGTTTGGTATGCAAGATGTTTCTAAGCATTATCACTTAGGAAGCTTCCACCAATCACAAGAGATGTTTGAAATACCAATTAACAATAAAACGTTTAACGGTCTGTCTCCAGCAAACCAAGCAATATTGAAAAATGCTGCTTATGCTGCGAACACAGATAACTACTTTAAAGCATTAGTAAGATATTCAGCAGATTTATCTAAACTAATGAACCAACATAAAGTAAACGTTTACCAAACGTCTGATGAAATTTTAGCTCAACAATTAAAAGGTTGGGATAAAGTTATTGGTGATTTCAATAAGAAAGATGCTTTCTTTAAGAAAATCGTCGATTCTCAAAAAGCATACGCTAAGAGAGTAATGAAGTACTTGCTGATGAATCAGCCTAATTACAGATTAGCTTATGAAAATGAGTTCGGACCTTTAGGAAAAGTTAAAATCTAAAGATTTATCTTAATTAAATTAAGGGGGCCTTTTGGCCCCCTTTTTTTTGTTTGATTAATAGGTAGAATTTAACATAAAGTAGTACTATGAAATCTTTCATAAAATTTGCAGACACTTTAAGTGCATCAATGGGTAAAGCTTTTTCGTGGTGCATAGTAATTTTAATGGGTGGAACGTGTTATGAAGTAATAATGGCCTATGCTTTTAACAGCCCAACTTTATGGAATTTTGATTTTAGTTTGCAAATGTATGGAGCAATTTTCATGATGGCAGGCGCTTATTGTTTATCAACTGAAGCGCACGTTAGAGGAGATGTTATTTACAGATTATTTCCAACAAGAGTTCAAGGTTGGATTGATTTAGTTTTATATTTTATTTTTTTCTTTCCAGGTATTTTAGCTTTAGTATTTTATGGATACGAATACGCAGCGCTCGCTTGGAAAATAAAAGAAACTAGCTGGAATAGTCCGGCACAAATACAAATTTATATGGCAAAATCTATAATACCTTTGTCTGGATTGTTATTAGCAATTCAGGGTGTTAGCGAAGTGTTTAGAGCATTTATATGTATTAAAACAGGTCACTGGCCAGAAAGATTATCAGCAGACGCTGAGGAAACAGAAAAAGTATTAATGAGGACTTCACAAAAGGACGATCAAGCAGATGTTATTTGAACTTACAAATCCTGAGATAGCAATTTTAATGATGAGCTTATTTCTATTTACTGTCTTATTAGGTTTTCCAATTGCATTCACTTTGTTAGCGATGGGAGTTGGATTTGGTTATTATGCTTACTTTGATCCAAGTAGGATGGATCATTTACTCGATAATCGGATATTTTCTTTATTAGTTCAAAATACTTATACGATAATGGATAACACCGTTTTAACTGCAGTCCCCTTGTTTCTTTTTATGGGTTATCTTGTTGAAAGAGCAGGAATTGTAGCAAAATTATTTTTTGCTATAAGATTAGCATCACATCGACTACCAGCATCAATGGCAGTAGCAGCACTTGTAACTTGTGCTTTATTTTCGACAGCAACAGGTATTATTGGTGCTGTTGTAACTTTAATGGGACTTCTAGCTTGGCCAGCTATGATAAGAGCTGGGTATGACAAAAAATTCGCGTCTGGTGTAATTTGTTCAGGAGGTTGTTTAGGAATACTAATTCCACCGAGCATTATGTTAATTGTTTACGCTGTTATAGCTCAGTTGTCACCTTTAAGACTTTTTGCAGCTGCAATATTTCCAGGCTTAATGTTAGCTGGATTGTACATTCTTTATGTAATCATAAGAGCATATTTCAATCCATCTTTAGCACCAAGACCTGCCGCTGAGGAAATACCTCCTAGAGCGGAAATTTTAAAAGAGGTTTTAGTATCTTTTGTTCCATTATTTTCTTTAATAATTTTAGTACTTGGTACAATTTTGGCAGGACTTGCCACTCCAGCCGAGGCTGCAGCAGTTGGTGCTTTTGGGGCTTTAGTACTTTCATATTTTTATAAATCTTTAAAATGGAAAAACTTTAAAGAGTCGGTTTTTCTTACTGCAAAAACAAGTGCAATGATAATGTGGTTGTTTGTAGGTTCATGGACCTTTGCTTCCGTATTTTCATACCTTGGGGGACATGAAGTTTTTGAAACTTTCTTTAAGTCAATGGATATTCAACCATGGCAATTTTTAGTAATCACACAAATAATAATCTTTTTGTTAGGATGGCCACTTGAGTGGACAGAAATTTTAATTATCTTTGTTCCAATATTCTTACCCCTTGTCGAGTTTTTTGGAGTAAACCCTTATTTCTTTGCAATGTTAATTGCTTTAAATTTACAAACTTCTTTTTTAACACCACCCATGGCAATGTCTGCTTACTACTTAAAAGGTGTTCAGAGTAGAAATGTAGAGCTAATGCAAATATTCACAGGTATAATGCCTTTCTTAGCGATAGTAATTCTTGCAATGGTTTTGATGTACATATTTCCTGGTATAGCTTTATGGCTACCTGATGTGTTATTTGCAGAGTAAATTTAATGTCCAATATCTTCTCATTATCAGTTTCCGAAATTGCGGAAAAAATTAGAAATTCAGATTTAAACTCAGTTGATTTGTGTAAATCATATATTGAGCAAATAAATAAATTCGAAAAAGACGTAAAGGCATGGGCACATTTTGACAAAAAACTTCTTTTAGAAAAAGCTGAAGAGGCGGATGAACATAGACGATCTGGAAAGTCAGTTGGTCCTCTTCATGGTATTCCAGTAGCACTTAAAGATATAATTGGAACCTACGATATGCCAACTGAATGTGGAACTGTTTTAAGAAAAGGTAAAACTGAGTCTCAAAACGCTGAAATAGTAGACTTATTAAAATCTGCTGGAGCCCTTATAATGGGTAAAACAAATACATCGGAACTAGCATTTCTTGCTCCCCCAGAAACTAGAAACCCTCATGATTATTCTAGAACACCAGGTGGATCCTCAAGTGGTTCTGCTGCTGTTATAGCATCTCACATGGCTCCACTTTCAATTGGATCACAAACTGGAGGTTCGGTTATAAGACCTGCATCTTACTGTGGAGTAGTTGGTTATAAACCAAGTTATGGTTTAATTTCGCGAAATGGGGTTTTAAGAACATCTTATCATTTGGATCATGTTGGAGTATTTGGAAAAACCGTCGAAGATGTTGCGTTATTAGCTAAAGTTTTAATTAAAAAAGACTCATACGATAAAGCGACCATTCATTATTCATCTGAATTTATGTTAGAGGAATGTAAGAAAGGACCAATGTTTGATCCAAAATTTATTTTTTATAAAACTGAAAGTTGGAAAAAAATCGATAAAAAATCAAGAGAGTCCTTTGAATTTTTTATAAAATCTTTTAAAAAAAATATTGAGGTATTTGATACACCCTCTTATTTTAAAGATATCGATAAATATCATCGGATTATTCATGAAACTGATTTAGCAAATAATTTTCAAGTTTATTACAAGAAATCTAAAAATAAACTTTCAAAAGAAATGCAAACAGCAATTTCTCGAGGAATGAAACATTCTGCAAAAGAATATCTTGATGCAGTGGACTTTATGAGCAGAAGTTATGAATCATACAAAGAAGTTTTTGAGGACTATCATGGAGTATTAAGTCCTTGTAGCACGGGTGTGGCCGATAAAGGTTTGAAAAGCACTGGAAGTGCTGATTTCAATAGAGTTTGGTCTTATATGCACACACCTGCAATTTCTCTTCCTTTACTTCAGGGGGAAAATAACTTACCATTAGGACTTCAGTTAATTGGTGACAAATATGATGATCAAAGATTTTTAGGTGTTGCTAATTGGTTAGAAAAAGAAAGTAAAAAATTTAATGAATAAAATTACTACATTAGTTGGGTTGTCTTTTGCGATCTTCTTTTTAATAGGACTAGCTACTACATTAACAAGATCAATGATGATTGGTTTTTTTGATGTTTTGCCTGTTTACATATTAATGGGCTGTGCAATTGTCATGATGATTTACGAAGCTTTTTTTGACAAGTCTAAGTAACTAAGTGAAAAAAAAGGATTTTTTACCTTACACACTTCTTTTTATTCAACCTATTTTTATGGCGAGCAATCTTGTTGTTGCAAGAGGGGGTGTAGAATTTGTTCCTCCTATCTCCCTTGCTTTTTGGAGATGGTTATCAGTATTTCTTTTATTGATGCTGTTCAATTACGGAATTTTATACAAAAAAAAAATTTTATTAAAAGAATATAAAGAACTTTTCTTTTTAGGATTAATGGGATGTGGAGTTTGTGGAGCTTTTCCATTTATAGCCGGTCAGACAACCACAATAATAAACATGGGAATTATTTATACTTCCTCACCTATTTTTATAATTTTAATTTCTTATTTTTTTTTTAAGGAAAAAATGAATTTTTTCAAATTCATTGGTCTTTTATCGTGCCTTCTAGGAGTTTTAATTATTATTGTAAGAGGTGAATATTCTACTTTGATATCTTTAAAATTTACAAAGGGAGATTTATGGATGTTAGGAGCCTCAATAGGCTGGGCATTATATTCTATATTTCTTTTTAATTGGAAATCTTCCCTAAATGTTTTTGAAAGGTTTACAGCTATCTCTTTTTTTGGAGCATTAAGCTTGTTGCCATTTTATATATTTGAACAAAATTTTATCAACGTAACTACATTTAATTTGAAATTTTTCTTATGGGTTATATTTGCAGCAATTTCACCAGGAATAATAGCTTTTATATTGTACACTTACACTCAAAAATATCTTGGTGCTACAACGACAGGATTTACTTTGTATTTATTTACAGTTTATGGAGCATTTTACGGTATATTATTTTTTGGTGAGACCTTAGAACTTTTCCATTTATATGGAACATTTCTTGTTTTCCTTGGAGTTTATCTGGTAAGAAAAAAGGCTTAGAATGTTTGATAAAAAAATTATGATCATCTTCAGTACTTTAATTAGTTTAATTACTATTTATGTGATTATTTGTTTGGTAATTTTTCTGTCGCAGAGAAAATTATTATATCATCCTAACGAAAATAACTATTTAGATGAGAACAAACTGACACATAAGATTGAAAAGGTGTTCGTTAAGTCAGATAATAGATTAATTGGTTGGTACCATTTTAAAGACAGGAAATATAAGACATTACTATTTTTTCATGGGAATGCAGGAAATCTACAAAATAGAATTTACAAATTAAACGAGATAGCTGAACTAGAGTTAAACTATTTAATTATTGCTTACAGAGGTTTCAGTGGAAATGAGGGAAAACCAACAGAAGAAGGTTTGTATAATGATTCAATGGCAGCGAAAAGGTGGTTAAATTCAAACAACATTGATGATAGCAACATCATTCTTTACGGAGAATCTCTGGGAACAGCTGTTGCAGTGGACCTTGGTTCAAAATTTCCATTTGCAGGAATAATCTTAGAGTCCCCTTTTACCTCAATGGTAGAACTTTCAAAAATTTATTATCCTTATTTACCAGTGAACTTACTTTTGAAAGATAGATATGACTCCATAAATAAAATTAGCAAAATAGCTTTTCCTAAACTCGTTATGCACGGAGATAAAGATAACATTGTTCCATTTAGTATGGGAAAAAGAATGTTTGAAAGTTTTTCAGAACCGAAATTTAGTTATTTTAAGTCAGGCGATGATCACATGATGGATTTTGATCAAGAACTTTTAGGAAATCTAAAAAGTTTTATCAACAAATTAAATTGATTTTTCTATATTTAAAAAATTTTCTGCAAATGTTTCAGCATCAAAAGATTGTAAATCGTCCTCTTTTTCCCCAAGACCAATTGCAATTATCGGAAGTTTAAATTTTTTTGCAGCAGCAATCAGTATTCCCCCTTTTGCAGTTCCATCAAGCTTTGTCATAACAAGACCAGTTAAAGGGATAATATTATTAAATTCTGTTACTTGATTTATTACATTTTGTCCTGAGGTTGCATCTAAGATTAGAACAACATCATGAGGCGCATTGCTATCAACTTTTTTAACTACATTTGCAATTTTTTTATACTCATCCATCAAGTTTTTCTTGTTCTGCAATCTACCAGCTGTATCTATCAAAACTGTATGAATTTTATTTTTTTTTGAATATTCCATTGCCTTAAAAGCTACAGACGCAGGATCACTTCCTGCCTCTGATTTTATTATTTCACTTCCAACTTTTTTTGACCAGTTTTCTAATTGATCTATTGCTGCAGCTCTAAATGTGTCACAAGCGGCTAGTACTGTTTTATTATTATTATTTTGAAATATTTTAGACATTTTCCCAATTGTGGTTGTTTTTCCTACTCCATTGACACCTGAAACTAAAATTGTTCTATTCTCGTTGGATTGATGAAAAAATTTTTTATTTTCTAAAGGTTTCATTAATGAGAGAATATATTCTTTAAGAATTTTGTTAATCTCATCCAGTTTATTTTTACTTGGATCAATTCTGCTATTAGCTATTTGCTGTCTAATCTCTGATGAAGCCTCAACCCCAACGTCTGATTGAATTAAAAATTCCTCAATTTCCTCTAAAGTTTTATCGTCAATTTCTTTGTTAACAACAATATCTTTTATACCTTTTGAAAAATTTGATGTAGTTTTTTTTAAGCCATCCTTAAATTTTTGAAAAATATTAATCATATATTTATATTAATATGCTCAATTTCTGAGACTGAACCTTCCATAATAACGTTTCCTTGTTCATCTTTATTGATTTTAATTTTTCCTAATTTAAATTCTATTTCAGTTGGAAATTTTGAAATACCATTAATTTCACCAGCTACAGCAGTTGCACATGCTGCAGTTCCACATGCTTTTGTAAGACCAGCTCCTCTTTCCCAGTGCAATACTTTAAAATGATTTTTACTTTGCTCTTTTGCAAAGGTAACATTAACTTTTTCAGGAAATAATTCATGATTTTCTAAGATCGGTCCAACTTTTTTAATTTCGATCTTTTCTAATTCGTTTATAAAAAAAATAATGTGAGGATTTCCAACATTAATTGCTGTTCCTAAAAACTCAATATCACCAACCATAACTTTTATTTTTTTTGTATCAATTTTCTCACTTAGAGGTATTTGATCCCAATTAGTTTTTGGTTTTCCAATATTTGTTTGTATCAAATTATTTTTTAATATTCTCGACTCTAATTTTCCTGAAGAAGTTTCAACAGTAATAAAGTTTTTTGAACTTTCTTTTGATAACAAGCTTGCTACACATCTAGTTCCATTTCCGCATGCTGCGGAGTCCGAGCCATCTGAATTTTTAAAGGTAAGAAATGCATCAAATTTATCACTTTTATTTATAAGAATTAGTTGATCACAACCAATATTACCTCTGTCACAAATTTTTTTTATTTGAGAATTGTTTAGATCAAATTTTTTTTGACGTTGATCAATTATGACGAAGTCATTTCCAAGTCCATCCATTTTATAAGCTTTAAAATCCATATAATAATACTTAACTTATTTATTGACTTTTTGAACCTCTATTATAGTTTCTCACAACTTCCGCAAAAACAGCATTTTGCGGTGTCTTTGGAAACAAAGAGATCGACACCAGTCAGCGAGGGTTCGCCCACTGGTGCGATTGCTGCTGGAAGAAATTATGTTTGAAAATTTGACAAATAAATTCGAGGGAATACTCGATACATTTAAAAAGGCGCCATCCCTTAATGAAAAACAGGTTGATGAGGGTCTTAAGCTTATTAGACAAGCTTTACTAGAAGCAGATGTATCGCTTGAGGTAGTAAAAGACTTTGTAACAAAAGTTAAACCAAAATTATTAGGAAAAGAAATAATAAGATCCACAGCTCCAGGACAAATGGTTGTTAAAATTGTTCACGATGAGCTTGTTTCATTTTTAGGGGATAGCAATCAAGAAATTAATTTAAAGTCCAATCCACCGGTAACAATAATGATGGTTGGTTTACAAGGTTCAGGAAAAACAACCACAACTGCAAAACTCTCAAAATTTTTAGAAAAAAATAATAAGAAAAAAATTATGATGGTAAGTTTAGATATTTATAGACCAGCTGCTCAGGAACAACTAAAAATTTTGGGTGATCAAAATAATATCCAAACCTTGCCAGTGATAAAAGATCAAATTCCAGCTGACATTTGCAGAAGAGCCCTATCTGCAGCTAATTTAAATGGTTCTGATATAATTATTTTTGACACCGCTGGAAGAACTCAAATAGATCTACAGATGATGTCTGAGATAAAACAAATTGAAGAAGTAATTAAACCAACAGAGACTATACTTGTTGCAGACTCATTAACTGGACAAGTAGCAGCGAGTGTTGCTAAAGAATTTTCTAACACAGTAAAGGTTACTGGAATAATATTAACTCGAGCTGACGGTGATGGTAGAGGTGGAGCTGCATTAAGCATGAAACATATTGCTAATGTTCCAATTAAATTTTTAGGTATTGGAGAAAAAATAGAAAATTTTGAAAGTTTTCATCCTGATAGAATTGCTAACAGAATTTTAGGAATGGGGGATATCGTATCTCTTGTTGAAAAAGCAGCTGACGAAATTGATGAAGAAAAACTTAAAGAAACTGAGGAGAGTTTAAGGAAAGGTCAGTTTTCTTTAGAAGACTATCTTGCGCAATTAAGACAAATGAAAAAAATGGGAGGACTAGAGGGTGTTATGTCTTTTTTACCAGGAGTTTCAAAAATAAAATCTCAAATGGATCAAGCCGGTGTTGATGAAAAAATAATTACACAAAATGAAGCGGTAATACTTTCAATGACTAAAAAAGAGAGAGAAAATCCAAAGATTATCGATGGCTCTAGAAAAAAAAGAATTGCTAATGGCTCTGGAACAGACATTGCCACTATCAATAAATTGTTAAAACAATTTAAAATGATGTCTGACATGATGAAAAAGATGTCAAAAGGAAACACAAAAGGCTTAATGGAAAAAGGAATTCCACCTGAGCTATTCAATCAACTTAAATAAAAAGGAGAAATAAATGTTAAAGTTAAGATTATCAATGGGAGGAACAAAAAAGAGACCAGTTTATAAAATTGTGGTTGCAGACAGTAGATTCCCAAGAGATGGGAGATTTATAGAAAAATTAGGTTTTTTTAATCCCCTTATGCCAAAAGAAAAAAAAGAAAGAGTTGGACTTCAGTCAGAAAGAATAAAATATTGGCTAAGCCAAGGAGCAAAGCCGACAACTAGAGTTGCTCGATTACTTGGAGAAAATAATTTAATGGAAATGCCTAAACCAGGAAATAATCCAAATAAAGCTATTCCAAAAAAAGACAGGAAGAAAGACGCTTCTGAAGCTCCAAAAGAGGAAAAGAAAGCAGAGGCCCCTAAGGAAGAGAAAAAAACTGAAGCACCAAAAGAAGAAAAGAAAGCAGAGACCCCTAAGGAGGAGAAGAAAAAATAACTATGTTTCAGGCGAAAATTTTTACTTTGTATCCTGAATATTTTCCAGGACCCTTTGATATAGGTATTTGCAAAAAAGCTTTTGAAAAAAAACTTTGGGATTTAAAACTTATTAATATTAGGGATTATGCAGATGATAAACATAAAACTGTTGACGATACTCCATATGGTGGTGGCGTAGGTATGTTAATGAGACCAGACGTAGTAGCAAAATCTTTGGACGCAAATTTGGATGAAAAAGAAACAGTTTATTATCTTACACCTAAGGGTAAAATTTTTAATCAAGATATTGCAAAGGATATTGTTAAAAAAAACAAAGTAAATATTTTATGTGGGCACTTTGAGGGAGTCGATCAACGAGTTTTAGACTCAAGAAATGTAGAGGAGATAAGTATAGGTGACTTTATCCTTTCCGGAGGAGAGATGGCTTCTTTCGTTGTTTTAGATACGATTTTAAGATTAGTGCCTGGAGTATTAGGAAATTTAAATTCTACAAAAGATGAAAGTTTTGAAAATGGGCTTTTGGAGTATCCACAATATACCAAACCTCAAATATGGGAGAAATTAAGTGTTCCTGACATACTTTTATCCGGAGATCATAATAAAATTAAAAGCTGGCGTTTATCCCAATCTGAGGCTATAACACGGCACCGAAGACCAGATTTATGGCAAAAATATAAAAAGGATTAAAATTGCAAAATTTAAACATGAAAAATATAGAAGACATAAATAAAGCTAACGTTAAAAAAATTTCAGCTGAAAAAAAACTTCCAGAGTTTTTTCCAGGAGATATCATAAAAGTTGGTGTAAAAATTACTGAAGGAAAAAGAGATAGAATTCAGTATTTTGAAGGTGTTTGCATAGCAAAAAAAAATAGGGACTTAAATTCATCTTTTACAGTTAGAAAAATTTCTTTCGGAGAAGGTGTTGAAAGAACTTTTGCTCTTTATAGTCCAATAGTTGATACAATCAAAGTTATAAGATCTGGTAAAGTAAGACGTGCAAAATTATACTATCTAAGAGAAAGAACCGGTAAATCAGCAAGAATTGCAGAAAAGATAAAAAAGAAAATTGGAATTGATGTTGAGGCCAAACCTGAGCAGGTTACAGAAGAAAATGTGTTACCAGCAACTGAACAAAAGAATACTGAGGAAAAAGCCGAGACAAAAGTCGCTGAGACACCCAAAAAACTTGAAGAGAAAAAAGAAGATAGTAAGATTTCTACTGAATTAAAAAAATAATCTTTTTTTAAATGCCAAAGACTTTATACGATAAAATCTGGAGTGATCACTTAGTCCACCAACAGGATGATGGAACATCTTTGCTATTTGTGGATAGACATTTGATACATGAGGTGACTAGCCCACAAGCTTTTGAAGGACTTAGAAATAGTAAAAGGAATGTAAGACATCCAAACTTAACTCTTGCTGTTGTTGATCACAACATACCTACAACTGACAGATCTAAAGGAATTGATGACAACGACTCTAGAATTCAAGTAGAAACACTTGAAAAAAATTGCAAAGACTTTGACATCAAACTTTTTGGAATGAATGATAAAAGACAAGGAATAGTTCATATAGTAGGACCCGAGCAAGGATTTACTCAACCAGGAACAGTTATTGTTTGTGGAGACAGTCACACGGCAACTCATGGTGCTTTTGGGGCTTTAGCGTTTGGAATAGGAACCTCAGAGGTTGAGCACGTTTTAGCAACACAAACTCTTGTTCAGAAAAAAGCAAAAAATTTTAGAATTAATGTTAATGGAAAACTTCCTTTAGGAGTAACATCTAAAGATGTAATTCTTCAAATCATTGGCAAAATAGGGACTGCTGGAGGAACAGGATGTGTGTTAGAATATGCTGGTTCAGTCATATCAAATCTTTCTGTCGAACAGAGAATGACCATTTGTAATATGTCTATAGAAGGTGGAGCTAGAGCAGGATTAATCCAACCTGATGAAAAGATTTTTAATTATCTAAAAGATAGACCAATGTCTCCAAAAAAAGAAAACTGGGAAAAAGCAATTGATTATTGGAGTAAATTAAAAAGTGATAGCGATGCAAAATTTGATAAAGAAATTAATTTAAAAGGCGATGAAATAGCGCCTATGGTTACATGGGGAACTTCACCTGAGGACGTAGTTTCAATTAATGGAAAAATCCCTAATCCAGAAAATGAAAAAAATATTGATAAAAAGAATTCGATAAATAGATCTCTTAATTATATGGGTCTTAAACCTGATGTGAAAGTACAAGACATTAAAATTGATAAAGTTTTTATAGGAAGTTGTACGAATGGAAGAATCGAGGACTTAAGAGAGGCTGCACAAATATTAAAAAATAAGAAAAAGGCTTCTCATGTACATGGAATGGTCGTCCCTGGTTCTGGTTTAGTTAAAGAACAAGCTGAGCAAGAAGGTCTAGATAAAATATTTATAGAGTCCGGTTTTGAATGGAGAGAACCTGGATGTTCAATGTGTTTAGCAATGAATGCCGATAAATTAAAACCTCAAGAAAGATGTGCATCCACTTCGAATAGAAACTTTGAAGGAAGACAGGGAAGAGGAGGAAGAACCCACTTAGTAAGCCCAGGTATGGCAGCTGCTGCAGCTATTGCTGGAAATCTAGATGATGTTAGAAAATATCAAAACTAATGAAAAAATTCACCTCACTTAAAAGCATTCCAGCTTATTTACCGATTGTAAATATCGACACGGATATGATCATTCCTAAACAGTTTTTAAAAACTATTAAAAGAACAGGATTAGGAAAAAACTTATTTCATGAAATGAGGTACGATGATGATGGAAAAAATATCGATAATTTCATATTAAACAAATCCCCGTACAATAATTCAAAAATTTTGATAGCTGGAAATAATTTTGGCTGCGGATCATCAAGAGAACATGCCCCGTGGGCACTTTTAGACTTTGGAATAACATGTGTTATAAGCTCAAGCTATGCAGACATTTTCTATAATAACTGTTTTAAAAATGGTATTTTGCCGATAATTCTACATGAAGAAAAAATAAAAGAGTTAGCTGAATACTCAAAAAGAAAAGAAGAAATTGAAATTGATTTAAAGGAAGAAAAAATTCTTTTTGGAAATAATGAATTAAAATTCAAAATAGATCCCTTTAAAAAGAAATGCTTGATAGAAGGTCTTGATGATATCGCTTTATCATTAGAAAAATCATCACATATTAACGAATTTGAAAAAAAGGTTCAGTCAGCAAGACCTTGGATTTTTAATGATTAAAGTTAAAAAAAGAAAAATTCTTCTTTTACCAGGAGATGGAATAGGTCCAGAGGTTATCGCGGAAGTTAAAAAGATTATTCAGTGGTTTAACAAAAACAAATCCCTAGATTTTGAAATTGACGAAGATCTTGTTGGTGGAGCAGCATATGATAAATACAAGACACCCATAACAGACGAAGTGTTTTATAAAGCTTTAGAGAGTGAAGCAGTAATACTTGGCGCTGTAGGAGGACCTAAATGGGACAAGCTTGAATTCTCAAAAAAACCTGAAAGGGCACTTCTTAAACTTAGAAAAGAATTAAAACTTTTTGCTAATTTAAGACCTGCCATTTGCTTTAAGCAATTAGTGGACGCTTCAAGTTTAAAACCAGAAATTGTTTCAGGTTTAGATATTATGATAGTAAGAGAATTAACAGGTGGAATATATTTTGGGGAGCCAAGAGGGATCAAACCGATAGATAATGGTGAGCGAAAAGGAATTAATACCCATACTTACACTACAAAAGAAATTGAAAGAGTTGCGCGAGTTGCTTTTGATTTAGCAAAAAAAAGAGGTAATAAAGTTACATCGTGTGAAAAATCCAATGTGATGGAAGCAGGTCAGCTTTGGAAAGAAGAAGTTCAAATTTTACATGACAAAGAATATAAAGATGTAGAACTAACTCATATGTTAGCAGATAATTGTGCTATGCAATTATTAAGAAATCCAAAGCAATTTGATGTAATCGTAACTGATAATTTATTTGGAGATATCCTATCAGACGAAGCTGCAATGCTGACAGGTTCTTTAGGTCTATTACCATCTGCTTCATTAGGAGCTAAAGACAAAGATGGAAATATGAGATCAATGTATGAACCTGTGCATGGTTCAGCTCCTGATATAACTGGTAAAGGAATTGCAAATCCTATTGCAACTATACTAAGTTTTTCAATGGCATTAAAATATTCATTAAATTTAGATAAAGAATCTAAAGCCTTAGATGATGCTGTTCAAAAGGTATTGGATGATGGATTAAGGACAAAAGATATTATTTCTCAAGGAAAAAAAGAAGTTTCTACTTCAGAGATGGGAGATGCGATTATTGCGTGTTTGCAAAAATAAATAAATTAACTTACCCTAGATAATTAAAAAATATGACTATTTATACCGCACCAGTCGAAGAAATGATGTTCCTCTTTGATAACCTTAAAGATAATCAAAGATATAAAGAAATCGAAAAATATAAAGAAATTAATTCGGAACTTGTTAAAGGAATTTTAGAGGAAGCAGCAAAAATAAACCAAGAGCTTATTTTACCATTAGCTAAAGCAGGAGATGAAAATCCTTGTGTATATGAAAACGGTGTTGTGAGAACACCCCCAGGCTATAAAGAAGTTTATAAAAAATTTATTGAAGATGGCTGGACTTCCCTTTCTTGTGACCCAAAATATGGTGGTCAAGGTATCCCAAAAACTGTAAGCACTTTTTTTGAGGAAATGCTGTCATCGTCTAGTTTAGCATTTAAATTATATAGTGAACTTAGTATTGGTGCTTATAATTGTATACTTACTCATGCTGAGCAAAACATAAAAGATAAATTTCTTCCAAAAATAGTAGAGGGAAAATGGAGTGGAACAATGTGCTTAACAGAACCACAGTGTGGAACTGATTTAGGCTTATTAAAAACAAAAGCAGTTCCAAAAGACGATGGAACCTATGAAATAACTGGACAAAAAATTTTTATTACATCTGGGGACCATGATTTAACAGAAAATATAATTCATTTAGTTTTAGCAAGAACAACAGATGCACCAAAAGGAACAAAGGGAATAAGTTTATTTCTTGTACCAAAATTTGAGGTCAGTGACGATGGAGTTGTAGGTTCTAGAAACGGTGTTAGCACAAACTCAATTGAGAGCAAAATGGGAATTAAAGGTTCGCCAACTTGTGTTCTAAATTTTGAAAATTCGAAAGGTATTATGATTGGACCTGAAAACAAAGGTTTGAACTCCATGTTCACAATGATGAATTTAGAAAGAATTGTAGTTGGTGTTCAAGGTTTAGGAATTGCTGAAACTGCTTACCAAAACGCTGTTGCATATTCAAAAGAGAGAAAGCAAGGAAAAGCAAACAACAGTAAAAATGGAGAAACAGATTTAATTATCAAACACGCAGACATAAGACGAAGTCTAATGAATATGAAATCAATTATTGAGGGCCAAAGGTCGTTTGCCTTTTGGTTGTCACAGCAAATTGATGTAAGTTTATCTCATGATGATAAAGATGTAAGAGGTGATGCATCAAATATGGTCGCATTGCTCACTCCAGTTATTAAATCATTTTTTACAGATAATGGTGTAGAAATTACTAATGATGCAATTCAGGTATTTGGTGGCTACGGTTATACAAAAGATCAAGGGATCGAACAATTATTTAGAGATAACAGAATAACACCAATATACGAAGGTACAAATTCTGTTCAGGCAATTGACCTTGTGTACCGAAAAATTTCTTCAGAAGGCATATTTGAAAACTTTATTAAATCAATGGATAATGAAATTAAAAATTATAAAAACGAAAAAAATTTAGAAAGTTTTTTGAACATTTTTGAAAAATATAAAGAAATCTTGATATCTTTTACAAAGTGGATGAGAGAAAAAATCAATTCAAATAAGGATGATGCAAGTGCAGCATGTAATGATTATTTAAAAGTATTGGGTTACACAGCATTAGCTTTTGCTTGGATTAAAACTTTAAAAATAAGTTTTGAAAAACAAAATTCAAATAAAGAATTTTATGATGATAAAATTAATACAGGAAAGTATTATTTTGAAAAAATTTTACCAAGAGCACAGTCTCATTATGTTGTTGGAACAAGTGGCAGCCACACAACCATGAATGCTAAATTTAATTAATGAACAAATATAATCAAAATTTAGATAAAAATAATGCTAATTTTGTACCTTTAACTCCTTTAAGTTTTCTTGAAAGAGCAAAAGATATATATCCAGATTATGAAGCGTTAGTATACGAAAATCGTTCTTATACCTGGTCACAAATTTACAATCGCTGTATCAAGTTTGCTAGTGCATTAGAAAAGATTGGAATTAAGGAGGGTGATACTGTTTCAGTGATGGCGTTTAATACTCCTGAAATATTTGAGGCTCACTATTCTGTTCCAATGACTGGAGCAGTTTTAAATACCATCAACACAAGATTAGATGCAAAAACAGTCTCTTATATTTTGGACCACGCTGAGGCAAAAGTTCTTATAGTTGATAGACAACTTCATTCAGTAGTAAATAAGGCTTTAGAAAATGTAAAATCTAAGCCTTTGATCATTGATATTCAAGACGATAACGCAGATCAGTCTTTGCTTAAAAAAATTGGTGATAAAGAATACGAAGATTTTTTGAATACAGGAGATGAAAATTATGTTTGGAAAAAACCAATAGATGAATGGCAAGCAATTTCGTTGAGTTATACTTCAGGTACCACAGGCAATCCAAAAGGCGTAGTATATCACCATCGAGGCTCTTATCTTATGTCAACCGGAAGTGCAGTTGCATGGAATATGCCTAACAGGTTAAATTTCTTAACAGTTGTTCCAATGTTTCACTGTAACGGATGGGGATACCCTTGGACAATCCCAATGTTAAATGGAAAAACTATATGTTTAAGAGCTATAGACATTAAAAAAATTTTTGAATTAATTGAAAAACATGACATCAGTCACTTTGGTGGTGCACCAATAGTTCTTAATATGATTACAGGTGCTTCAGAATCTGAAAGAAAAAAGCTGAAGAAAAAAGTTTTCGTTTTGACCGCAGGCGCTCCACCCCCAAGTATAATTTTTAAAAAAATGGAAAATTTAGGTTTTGAAGTGATGCATGTTTATGGATTAACTGAAACGTATGGTCATATCCTGCAATGTGCGTGGAATGATGAATGGAATTCATTTGATGAAGACAAAAAAAATGAAATCAAAGCCAGACAAGGTGTTAGATATCCAAACACAGAAGATACAAAAGTAATAGATCCAGAAACCATGAAACCCGTGCCAAAGGATGGCAAAACTATTGGTGAAATAATGATTAAAGGAAATATCGTCATGAAAGGTTATTTTAAAGATAAAGAGGCAACTGATAAAGCAATGGCTCATGGATGGTTTCATTCTGGAGATTTAGCCGTAGTGCATCCAGACGGTTACATAAAGATCAAGGATAGATCAAAAGATATAATTATTTCTGGTGGTGAAAATATCTCGTCTATTGAAATAGAAAATACTTTGGCTAAACACCCTAGTGTTTCAATAGCAGCAGTGGTTGCTAAACCGGATGAAAAATGGGGTGAAGTACCTTGTGCATTTATTGAAAAAGTAAAGGATCAAGAGGCAACAGAGAAAGAACTTATTGATTTTTGCAGAGAAACACTGGCAGGTTTTAAAATTCCAAAAAAAATTGCATTTTGCGAACTACCAAAAACTTCAACAGGAAAAATTCAGAAATTTGAGTTAAGAAAAAAGGCCAAGGAACTAAGTTGATTTTTGAAATAGATAAGAAGCAAGTATTTGCATCTACTGCAGGTAAAGAATTTGATCCTACAAAGAAAACTGTATTTCTCTTACATGGAAGCGGATTGTCTCACATAGTGTGGTCTCTTACAGAACAATTTCTATCTAACAAAGATCTAAATATTTTGTCTTTGGATTTACCTGGTCATGGAAATTCGGACGGGCCCTGCATCGATTCAATCGAAAAAATTGCAGATTGGATTGAAAGTGTAAGACTTTTTTTAAAAACCGAACAGGTTTCAATAGTAGGTCATTCACAAGGATGTTTAGAGGCACTAGAGTATGGTTCGCGTTTTAAAAAAAATACTCACAAATTAGTTTTTTTAGCGGGCTCCTATAGAATGCCTGTTAACCAAGATTTAATTGATCTAGCAGATTCTGGGGATAAAAAAGCTGTACACTTAATGATGAAATGGGGTTACGAAGGTTCGAGGAAATTTATAGGAGGCAATCCAGTCGAGAAAATTATTAATTCCTCTAGAGAGGTGAAAGAAATTTTAGCCACAGACTTAAAAGCTTGTAATAATTATAAAAATGGCAAAGAAGCTTCAGCTGCAATTGATTGTCCAACTTTATTAATTTTTGGAGCTCTGGATAAAATGGCCCCCTTAGAAAATGGAAAAAAATTCGCAAATTTAATTAAAAATTCAGAGACCCAAATAATTAACGAGTGCGGACATATGATTATGTTTGAAAAAGCTTTTGAAATGAGAGAAAAGGTAGCTGAATTTTTAAAAAAATGAAAAATTTTCCAATTATAAGATCACGTAGACTTAGAAGCACACCTTACACAGAAAGAATAGAAGCCCACGGTGTTAGCGGATATACAGTTTATAATCATATGCTATTACCAGTATCTTTCAAATCAATTGAAGATGACTACAATCATTTAAAAAAGTATGTTCAAGTTTGGGATGTTGCTGCGGAAAGGCAGGTAGAAATATCAGGCAAAGACTCAGCAGAACTTGTTCAATTAATGACATGTAGAGATTTATCTAAATCTAAAATTGGAAAATGCTACTACGCTCCATTAATTGACCAAGAAGGACTTTTGGTAAATGATCCAATAATAAATAAACTTGAAAATGATAGATGGTGGCTTTCAATTGCAGACTCTGATGTTATTTTTTTTGCGAAAGGCTTGGCTGCAGGACATAATTTTGATGTCAAAATTCATGAGCCAAATGTAAACATACTTGCTATTCAAGGTCCTCTATCAGACGACTTAATGGCCAAGTTGTTTGGTGATGAAATCAGACAACTAAAATTTTTCAATTTTAAATACTTTGAATTTAAACAAAATAAATATTTTGTAGCAAGATCAGGTTGGTCGAAACAAGGGGGATTTGAGGTATATGTTGAGAATGATATTGCTGGTCAAAAATTATATGATGGCTTATTTGAACATGGCAAGGAATTGAATGTCAGAGCTGGTTGCCCAAATCTAATTGAAAGAATTGAGTCAGCGCTTTTATCGTATGGAAATGATTTTGATAATGGAGATAACCCATTTGAAGCAAATTTCGATAAGTATATAAATTTAGATACTGATGTAAAATTTCTAGGGAAGGAAAAATTACAAAAAATTAAAAAAGATGGAGTTTCTAGAAAATTAATGGGAGTTAAAATTGATCATAATGAAATCAATATGAGCAAAGAAAAAGAATTGTTCGATGAAAAGAATAATATTGTTGGATATATAAGATCAGCCGCTTATTCTCCAAATTTTAAAAAGATTATTGGTATTGCAATGATTAATAAACCTTATTGGGATAGCAAAAACCAATTTAAAATCGAAATTAAAGATAAAATATATTTAGGAACAGTTTGCGATTTACCCTTCATCTAGTATAAGTTAATCATCATGAATATTGCAATAGTAGGTGCCACAGGAAATGTGGGTAGAAAGATTATTGAAGTTTTACATAATAAAAAAATTTCAATTGATAATCTATATTTTGTAGCATCATCTAATAGTGCCGGAACCACACTTAATTTTGGCGATAAAAAAATTAAAGTTGAAAATTTGGAAAAATTTGATTTTTCTAAAGTGAATATTTCTTTTTTTTCAGCAGGAAAAACAATTTCTGAAAAATATGTTCCTTTAGCAGCAAAACATTCAGTTGTAATTGATAATTCAAGTTTTTTTAGAATGGATCCTGACGTTCCTTTGATAGTTCCTCAGGTAAATAAAGACCATTTAAAAAACGTTAAAAAAAATATAATAGCTAATCCCAACTGTTCAACTGCGCAGCTTGTCATTGTTTTGAAATCACTGAATGATGCTTTCAAAATTAAAAGAATAGTGATTTCCACTTATCAATCAACTTCCGGAGCTGGAAAAAAACCTATGGATGAATTGATTGATCAAACAAAATCGATATTGAATAACAAAAATTTTGAAGTTAAAAATTTCACAAAACAAATCGCATTTAATGCAATACCTCATATAGATAGTTTTTCTGACGATGGTTACACTAAAGAAGAACTAAAAATGATTAGAGAAACTAATAAAATTTTGGATACAAAAATTGATATTACCGCAACATGTGTCAGAATTCCTGTGCTCGTTTCCCATGCAGAGTCGGTAAATATTGAATTTGAAAATGATTTTACAATAAAAAAAGTAAAAGAACTATTAAACACGTCAGAGGGCTGTAAAGTGGTTGATGAGAATTCTGATGGTGGGTACATCACACCAATAGATGCAGAGGGTAAAAATGAAACATTTATTTCAAGAATTAGAAAAGATAATAGTAAAAAAAATTCTTTAAATATGTGGATTGTTTCTGATAATTTATTAAGGGGCGCAGCTTTAAATGCCGTTGAAATCGCTGAGGCATATATTAAAAGATAATTATGAAAGAAAATAATCCATTATCCCCTCATATACAGATATACAATTGGCACGTATCATCTCTTGTATCTATTTCACACCGAATAACAGGTATTGTAAATTATTTTCTCTCAATTTTTATTTGTATTTGGGCAAGTAGTTTATTTTTTGGTGAGGGTGCCTATGAAATTTTTAAACTATTTTTAAATTCAATATTTGGAAAATTTTTTATTATTGGATTTATATGGTCTTATGTGTTTCAAATTTTAAGTGAAATAAGACATTGGTTTTGGGATATTGGTTTGGGTTTTGAATTGAAAACAACAAAAGTAACTGGGCTTTTAGTTATTTTTGGTTCTTTTCTATTAACAATATTAATCTATTCTTCAAGGGGTTTACTACCAATATGATCAAAGCAACAAAAAAATGGCTTTTTTTAAAAGTATCATCTTTAATAATGGTGCCTTTAATGTTTTGGTTTTTATTAAATTTTGTTTCACTTCATGATTCAAGTTATAATGAAGTCTTAGCATTTTTATCTTCTCAACCATCAAAATTATTTTTTTCTTTATTTCTTGTCTCAATTTTTTTTTATTCAGCTTTGAGCATAAGTGAAGTTTTTGAGGACTATATTCATGTAGAGAGCACTAAAAAGCTTCTAAATATTGGTGTTTTTTTGTCATCTTTGATTATTCCATTATTTACAATAATACTTATATCTAACTTATAAATTATGAAATCTTACAAAATTATTGACCATGAATACGATGTAGTTGTTTTAGGTGCAGGAGGTTCTGGTTTAAGAGCAGCGGTTGGATTAAGCGAAGCAGGATTAAAAACTGCATGCGTCTCTAAAGTTTTCCCAACAAGAAGTCACACTTCTGCAGCACAAGGTGGCATCTCAGCAGCTCTAGGTAATATGGGTGAAGATGATTGGAGATGGCATATGTACGATACAGTCAAAGGTTCAGATTGGTTAGGTGATCAAGATTGTATCGAGTATTTGTGTAAAGAAGCTCCAAGAGCAGTTTTAGAATTAGAAAAATATGGTGTTCCTTTCAGCAGGACTGAAGATGGAAAAATATATCAGCGTCCTTTCGGAGGAATGACAAAGAATTATGGTAACGAGCCTGTTCAAAGAACTTGCGCTGCTGCAGATAGAACTGGCCACGCTATTTTGCATACCTTATATGGTCAGGCTTTAAAACATAACACAGAATTTTTCATTGAATATTTTGCATTAGATCTTTTAATGAAAGATGGTCAGTGCAAAGGATTAATTGCTTGGAATTTGAATGATGGAACTATTCATAGATTTAGATCTCACATAACAATAATTGCAACGGGCGGTTATGGAAAAGTTTATTACTCAGCAACTTCAGCTCATACATGCACTGGAGATGGAAATGCTATGGTGCTTAGAGCAGGCTTACCTTTACAGGATATGGAGTTCGTCCAATTTCATCCAACAGGAATTTATGGTCATGGAACTTTAATTTCAGAAGGTGTGAGGGGCGAAGGTGGTTATTTAGTAAATTCCAAAGGCGAAAGATTTATGGAAAGATATGCTCCAAAAGCTAAAGATCTTGCCTCAAGAGATGTTGTAAGTAGATCAATTGCGGTTGAAATTAATGAAGGTAGAGGGGTTGGAAATGAAAAAGATCACGTGCACTTACATTTAAACCATTTAGATCCAAAAGTTATAGAAGAAAGACTACCAGGTATATCAGAGTCCTCAAGATTATTTGCGAATGTAGACGTAACAAAAGAACCTATACCAGTAGTTCCAACTGTCCATTATAATATGGGAGGTATCCCTACAAATTATAAAGCTGAAGTTTTAACTTTAAATGGATCAGAAAAAACTGTTCCAGGATTAATGGCAATTGGTGAAGCAGCTTGTGTGTCTGTTCATGGAGCTAACAGGCTCGGATCAAACTCTTTAATTGATCTAGTTGTTTTTGGAAGAGCTGCAGCTAAGCGCGCAGCAGAGTTGGTAAAACCAGGTACACCCCATGAGGAAATTTCACAGTCTGAGACTGATAAATGTTTAGAAAGATTTGATAGACTTAGAAATGCATCTGGCACAAATAATACTGCAGATTTAAGATTAGCAATGCAAAAAACAATGCAGTCTAAGTGTGCTGTTTTCAGAACTGAAAAAACTTTAAAAGAGGGCGTAAATGAAATTAGAAAACCTTTTGAGGGTATGGATGACCTTTCTGTAAAAGATAAGTCTCTAATTTTTAATACTGATCTTGTAGAAACATTAGAATTCGATAATTTGATTAGACAAGCGATAACTACAATGGACTCTGCTTATCACAGAAAAGAAAGTAGAGGAGCTCATGCTAGAGAAGATTTTCCAAAGCGAAATGATGAAAAATTTATGCAGCATACATTATCTTGGTGTGATGGCAAAAAAACTAAGATTGACTATAGACCTGTCCACAGATCTACACTATCAAATGATGTACAGTACTTTCCCCCACAAGAAAGAGTTTATTAATGGTTCAGATAAACTTGCCACAAAATTCTAAAGTTGAAAAAGGCAAGTATTTTAAGGATAAAACCGGTTCCAAAAATATTCGTAAAGTGAACATATATAGATGGGATCCATCTACAGGAAAAAATCCAAGGATCGATACTTATGAAGTAGATATGGATAATTGTCCTTCAAAAGTTTTAGATTTGTTGAACAAAATTAAAAATGAAATAGATCCATCAATTGCTTACAGAAGATCATGTGCACATGGAGTATGTGGATCATGCGCTATGAATATGGATGGAAAAAACGGGTTAGCTTGTACGAAGCCACACGCTGAAATTAAAGGAGATATAAATATCTATCCATTACCACATTTAAAAGTTTTAAAAGATTTAATTGGGGACCTCAGCACTTTATATAAACAATATGAGTCTGTGGAACCGTGGTTAAAAACAACCTCAAAAACTGAAAAAGAGAATATTCAATCCAAAGAAGATAGAGCTAAACTTGATGGGCTTTACGAGTGTATAATGTGTGCATGCTGCTCAACATCTTGTCCAAGTTATTGGTGGAATGGCGATAAATATTTAGGCCCTGCCGTTCTTTTACAAGCTTACAGATGGATAATTGATTCAAGAGATGAAGACAGAAAAGAGAGATTAAAAAAAGTTGCAGATGAACTTAAGCTATATAGGTGTCATACTATTATGAATTGTACTAATGCTTGCCCCAAAGGTTTAAATCCAGCAAAAGCAATAGCCTCAATTAAGAAAATGCTTGCAACTAGCTAATTACTTAATTAAATAATTTCGCCGATGAATTTAATTCAACATTATATAAACGGTAAGATCTATAAAGGATCGTCGTCGAGAAAAGGGAAGGTTTTCAACCCTGCAACAGGTGCTCAAGAGTCAGAAGTAATACTTGGAACAAAATCTGATTTGGACCATGCAGTAGAAAACGCAAAAACAGCTTTCGAAAAATGGTCTCAAGTTACTCCTCTTCAAAGAGCTAGAATAATTTTTAAATACAAAGAATTAATTGAAAAAAATTATGATGAATTGACCAAACTAATTGTTTCAGAACATGGAAAAGTTTATGAGGATGCAAAAGGTTCTCTTACAAGAGGTCTTGAAATAGTTGAGTTTGCATGTGGTATTCCTCAAATGCTTAAAGGAGAATTTACTGAGAATGTTGGAACAAATATAGATAGCTGGTCTATGAGACAGCCTCTAGGTGTTTGCGCAGGAATCACACCTTTTAACTTCCCTGCAATGGTTCCAATGTGGATGTTTCCAATGGCAATTGCCTGCGGAAATACTTTTATTTTAAAACCATCTGAAAAAGATCCTTCATGCTCTATTCGTCTCGCTCAACTTTTTTCAGAAGCTGGTTTACCCGATGGGGTTTTAAATGTAGTAAATGGTGATAAAGAGGTAGTTGATTCAATATTAACAAATAAAGATGTAAAAGCTGTAAGTTTTGTAGGTTCAACACCAATAGCAAAATATATTTATGAAAATGCTGCGAAAAATGAAAAAAGGGTGCAAGCATTGGGTGGAGCAAAAAATCATTGTGTAGTAATGCCAGATTGCGATATGGATCAAGCTGTCAACGGTCTTATGGGAGCAGCTTATGGTTCTGCAGGAGAAAGATGTATGGCTCAATCTGTTGCAGTAGCAGTAGGAGGGATTGGTGACAAACTTGTAGAAAAATTATCAAAAAAAGTTGAAGCTTTAAAGGTTGGTCCGGGCCTAGATAAAAATTCTGAGATGGGACCTTTAGTTACAAAAGAGCATTTGGAAAAAGTAAAAGGTTATGTTGATTTAGGAGTAAAAGAAGGCGCAAAATTAGTTGTGGATGGTCGAGACATTAAACTTCAAGGATATGAGAATGGTTTTTTCATTGGTGGTTGCTTGTTTGATAATGTCACAAAAAATATGAGAATTTATAATGAGGAAATTTTTGGTCCAGTGCTTTCTGTCGTAAGAGTTAAAGATTTTAATGACGCGATTAAATTGATTAACGATCATGAATTCGGTAATGGGACAAGCGTTTATACCAGAGATGGAGATGTAGGAAGAACTTTTGCAAATAAAATTAAAGTTGGGATGGTAGGCATAAATATACCTATTCCTGTCCCTGTTGCATTTCACAGTTTTGGAGGATGGAAAAGATCTTTGTTTGGGGACTTACATATGCATGGACCTGAAGGTGTAAAGTTTTACACTAAACTAAAAACTATCACATCACGTTGGCCGTCAGGGATTGGTTCAGATCCTGAGTTCGTAATGCCAACAATGAAATAACATAAAGGAAAATATGAAAAAAATAAGTTTGATTGGAGCAGGACAAATTGGTGGAACTTTAGCTCACTTGATAGGGGTTAAAGAATTAGTGAATGAAGTAGTTCTTTTTGATGTAGCTAGTGGTATTGCTAAAGGAAAAGCTCTTGATATTGCACAATCATCCTCAGTTGATGGTTTCAATGTAAAATTTTCAGGGACGGATAAATACGAAGATATTAAAAACTCTGATGTCATAATTATAACAGCTGGGGTCCCTAGAAAACCTGGTATGAGTAGAGACGATTTACTAGGTATCAATCTTAAAATAATTAAACAAGTTGCAGAAGGAATTAAAAAAAATTCTCCAGAAGCTTTTATAATTTGTATTACAAATCCTCTCGATGTTATGGTAATGGCTTTCCAAAAATATTCTCAGCTTGAAGCCAAAAAGGTCGTTGGTATGGCGGGAATATTAGATAGCTCGAGATTTAAACTTTTTTTATCAGAAGAGCTAAAGGTTCCAGTAAAAGAGATAGATGCAATGGTCATGGGGGGCCATGGAGATACGATGGTACCTATGCCAAGATTCACTAAAGTATCTGGAAAACCTTTATTAGATCTTGTCAATTCAGGTGTTATTTCAAAAGAAAAACTCGAAAGCATTAATCAACGAACAAGAGACGGTGGAGCTGAAATTGTAAAATTTTTAGAAAAAGGCTCCGCATATTATGCGCCAGCTGCTTCAGGAGTACAAATGGCTGAAGCATTCTTGGGTGATAAGAAACTGCAACTACCTTGCGCCGCGCACTTAGAGGGTCAATATGGCTTTAAAGGAATTTACGCAGGTGTTCCAGTCGTTATAGGAAAAAATGGAGTAGAAAAAATAGTTGAAATTGAACTTGATGAAAAAGAAAAAACAGAATTTGTTAATTCTGTCAATGCTGTGAATAAGCTTTGGGAGGCAGCACTAAAAATTGACCCTAGCTTGAAAAAGTAATGAATATTCACGAACACCAGGCTAAACAACTTTTAAAAAAATTTGGCGCCATAGTTCCTAACGGAGAAGCTTGTTTTACTGTACAAGAAGTTTTAGAAAAAGCAAAAAAACTCAATCTTAAAAAATATGTTCTTAAAGCACAAATCCACGCTGGTGGGAGAGGTAAGGCCGGTGGAGTTAAAATATTAGATAATTTAGTTGACCTCGAAAAAGCTGCAAAAGATTTATTAGGAAAAAAATTAGTTACTCATCAGACAGGACCTAATGGCAAGGAAGTTAAAAGACTTTATCTTGAAGAGCCGTCAAATATTAAAAAAGAATTTTATTTATCCTGTCTTATTGACAGAGCAAGTTCCAAAATAGCTTTTATCTCAAGTGATCAGGGCGGGATGGACATAGAGGAGGTTGCAAAAAAAGATCCAAGCAAAATCAGCACTATCAAAATTAATTTTTCGGGGGATATCAAAGATGAGGATTGTAAAAAAATAGTTCAAAATTTTAATTTAGATGATGACGCCAACCTAAAATGTATCAAGATTATAAAGTCAATTTATAAAACATTCATTTCAACTGATGCTAGCTTAATTGAAATCAATCCACTTATACTTACAAAAGAAAATAATATTGTTTGTCTTGATGCAAAAATCAGTTTCGATGATAACGCAATTTTTAAACATCCAGAATTATTAGAATTAAGAGATTTGAATGAAGAGGATCCTACAGAAATAGAGGCAAGTAAACATGATTTAGCTTATATAAAATTAGATGGAACTATTGGATGTATGGTAAACGGAGCAGGATTGGCAATGGCTACAATGGATATAATTAAATTACATGGTCAAGAACCAGCAAATTTTTTAGATGTAGGGGGTGGCGCATCTAAAGAAAAAGTTTCAGCAGCATTTAAAATAATTTTATCTGACAAAAATGTTAAAGGAATATTGATAAATATTTTTGGCGGTATAATGAGATGTGATGTCCTTGCACAAGGTATTGTTGAGGCCGCAAAAGAAACTAAAATAGATATACCACTTGTAGTAAGACTCGCCGGAACAAATTCTGAGGAGGGTAAAAAGATATTAGACGAATCTGGATTAAAGATAATCTCTGCAAGTGATTTAGGAGATGCAGCAAAAAAAATTGTAAAACAAGTGAAATAAAATGTCAGTTTTAATTAATAAAAATACTAAACTTATATGCCAAGGGTTTACAGGTTCTCATGGAACCTTCCACTCTGAACAATCAATTAAATATGGAACAAATCTTGTTGGGGGCGTAACTCCAGGCAAGGGTGGACAAACACACTTAAATAAACCTGTTTTTAATTCTGTTAAAGAAGCAAAAGAACAGACTAATGCGAACGCAACAATGATTTATGTGCCCGCAAAATTTGCTGCTGCGGCAATAATAGAAGCAATTGAAGCTAAAATTGAATTGATAGTTTGCATAACTGAGGGAATTCCAATCTTGGATATGTTAAAAGTTAAAGAAAAATTATTAAATTCAGCATCAAGATTAATTGGACCAAATTGTCCAGGAATTATTACGCCAGGTGAATGTAAGATTGGTATTATGCCAGGCAACATTCATAAGAAGGGATCTGTTGGGATAGTCTCAAGATCAGGGACTTTAACTTATGAAGCTGTTGCACAAACAACTGAAAATGGATTGGGACAGTCGACGTGTATCGGGATAGGTGGCGATCCAATTAATGGAACTAATTTTATTGATTGTTTAGACTTATTTTTAAACGACCCAGAAACAGAGTCTATTTTAATGATCGGTGAAATTGGAGGAACTGCAGAAGAAGAAGCAGCAGAATTTGTTAAAAATCATAAAATCAAAAAGCCTATGGTAGGATTTATTGCCGGTATAACAGCACCCCCTGGACGAAGAATGGGACACGCGGGAGCAATAATTTCTGGTGGAAAAGGTGGAGCTTCAGATAAGATCGATACAATGACAGATGCAGGTATTATCATTGCAAAATCTCCTGCGGAAATGGGAATTACATTAAAAAATAAATTGGGTCTTTAATATTTTAATGTTAATACTATAATAATCTTAAATGAGCTCTTCGAAAAATTTAGAATTTAAGCAACAGTCTTTTCTTAATAAATCTAACAGCCAATTCATAGAAGAAATGTATGTTAGATTTATAGAAAATGACCCTGAATTACCAGATAGTTGGAAAAAATATTTTAGTGATTTGAATGAAGATTTAAACTCAGTTACGAAAGAGATAACAGGCCCTACATGGGGTCCAAAAAAAATATCGATTGATCCAAAAAGGAATAGAAAATTAGAGGAAAACCTTAGTGGTTCAGAAAAAGAAAAAGTTGATTCAATCAAAGCAATTGCGTTGATTAGAGCATACAGAATAAGAGGCCATCTTATAGCAAACCTTGATCCCCTTGGATTAATGAAACGAGATTATCTTTATGAATTACATCCAAATGACCATGGATTTAAATCAGAAGATTTTGATAGAAAAATATATCTTAATTCGTATATGGATGTCGGCTACGCATCAGTAAATGAAATTATCGCAAAATTAAGAAAGGTATATTGCTCTTCAATAGGTGCAGAATATATGCATATTACGAACCCGACTGAGAAAGTTTGGTTTAGGGAAAGAATGGAAAAAGACGAAAATCAAATTAATTTTACTGAAAAAGGTAAGGACGCGATTTTAAATAAGATTATTCAGGCGGAGGGTTTTGAAAAATTTTTAGCGAAAAAATATGTTGGCACAAAGAGATTTGGTCTAGACGGCGCAGAGTCCTTAATACCTGCTTTAGAGCAAATAATTAAAAGAGGGGGTCAACTAGGGGTTAAAGAAATTAAAATTGGAATGTCTCACAGGGGAAGATTAAATGTTTTAGCGAATGTTCTCCAAAAATCTTATAAAAGAATTTTTAACGAATTTGCAGGTGAATTCGTATCATCCAGCGAAGATTCTACTGGCGATGTAAAATATCATTTAGGTGCCTCTTCAGATAGAACTTTTGATGGCAATTCAGTTCATGTAAGCCTTACAGATAACCCATCTCATTTGGAGGCAGTTAACCCTGTTGTTCTTGGTCAAACAAGAGCAAAACAATATTTTCATAATGATAAAGAGAGAAAAAAAGTAATACCTTTACTAATTCATGGAGATGCTGCATTTGCTGGCCAAGGTGTTGTTGCAGAGTGTTTTGCTATGTCAGGACTAAAAGGTCATAATACAGGTGGAACGATCCATATAATTGTTAATAACCAAATTGGATTTACAACAAGCCCAAGATTTGCAAGATCAAGTCCATATCCATCTGATTTAGGAAAAATTGTTGAGGCACCTATTCTACATTGCAATGGTGATGATCCTGAGGCGGTTGTTCATTGTGCGAAAATTGCTATTGAGTTTAGACAAAAATTTAACAAAGACGTAGTTATTGATATGATTTGTTACAGAAGATTTGGTCATAATGAGGGAGATGAACCATCATTTACTCAACCTTTAATGTATAAGAAAATAAGGTCTCACCCATCAACTTTAAACATTTATGGAAAAAAACTTATTGAGGAAAATAGTTTATCTGAGGAAAAATTTAAAAATAAGATAAATGATTTTAAAAATCTTTTAGATGACCAATTCAAAAATGCAAATGACTATAAGCCAAAATTAAATTGGTTCGAGGGAACCTGGTCTAGATATCAGCCAAAAAAAGGTAAAGATAAAAGAGGACAAACTGGGGTTGATATACCTAAATTAAAGAAACTTTCTGAGAAAATTAACTTTCTTGGTCCAGAGCTTAATATTCATAAAACCATTCAGAAAATATTTATAAATAGAAATAAATCTGTTCAAGAAGAGAAAAATATAGATTGGGCTAATGCAGAAACACTTGCATTTGCTACATTACTTCAGGAAGGATATCCTGTAAGATTAGTGGGTCAAGATAGTGGCCGTGGTACTTTTAGTCAAAGACATTCGGTGTTGAGAAATCAAGAAGACAATTCAAGGTATGTACCATTAGACCATGTATCTTCTAAACAGAAAAAATTTGAGGTAGTAGATAGTTTCTTGTCTGAGCTTGCAGTACTTGGATTTGAATATGGTTACAGTCTAGTAGAACCAGAAACTTTGACAGTATGGGAAGCTCAATTCGGTGATTTTGCAAACGGAGCTCAAGTTGTAATTGATCAATTTATAGCATCTGGAGAAAGAAAGTGGTTTAGAGCTTCAGGCCTAGTTCTTTTACTTCCTCATGGTTATGAAGGTCAAGGACCTGAACACTCATCCGCAAGACTTGAGAGATTTTTACAACTTTGTGCACAAGAAAATTTACAGGTATTAAACTGCACAACACCTGCCAATTATTTCCATGCGCTTAGAAGACAAATTCATCGAGAATTCAGAAAGCCTCTTGTGATTATGACACCAAAATCTTTATTGAGAAATAAATATTGTGTTTCTAACATTGAGGATTTTGGAAAGAACAACTCATTTCACAGAGTTTTAGAAGATCATGCTTTAAATAAAAAAAATAAATTAATTGAACTCAAAAAACCAAAAAAAATACGTAAAGTAGTTATTTGTTCTGGAAAAATATATTTTGATCTTTTAGATGCCAGAGAGAAAGCAAAAGTCGATGATGTTGTTTTAATAAGAATAGAGCAACTTTATCCGTTTCCTATAAGGTCTTTGACAAAAGTTATTAAACCATATGCTGAATACGCTAAATTTATTTGGTGCCAAGAAGAACCAAAAAATATGGGCGCTTGGTTTTCTGTAAGGGATTATATTCAATGGACTTTAGATAATTTAGAGGTTAAAAAGAAATTAAAGTTTATTGGTAGAAATCCTTCAGCTTCACCAGCTACAGGATATGCGAAAAGACATGCCAAACAACAAAAAGAAATTATAGATAAGATTTTAGAATAATGTCAGACAAAATTGTAGTCCCAGTTTTAGGCGAAAGCATAACAGAAGCAACAGTAGCCAAATGGTTAAAAAATAAAGGTGATAGTGTTGAGGCTGACGAACCTGTCGTAGAACTTGAAACTGATAAAGTAAATTTAGAAGTTCCATCTCCATCAGATGGAGTGCTAAGCGAAATAAATGCACAAAATGGATCAACTGTTGAAGTGGGTGCTGTTCTTGGATCAATAATTGGTGGAAGTTCTCAAAAAGAGGTTAGTGAAGATGAACCAAAAAAAGATGAACCAATTAAAAACGAGGATAATGTTGTTAGTTTAAAAAAAGAAGCAGAATCAAAAGAAGTTGAAACAAAACTATTTGATAAAGAGGAAGAAATTTCAGAGCCCCAAGATGATACAAAAAAGGAAGAACCATTAGTTCTTACTGAAGAAGTATCATCAAAAAAAGAGAAATCAAAAAAAACAATAGATTTATCAATTTCCCCAGCTGTAAGAAAGATTGCTGCAGATAATAAAATTGATCTAAAAAAAATTCAAGGAACTGGCAAAGGTGGAAGAATTTCTAAAGGTGATCTATTAAGCTTAATGAATGTAAAGCCGGCTCCTTCTGAGCGAAAGATAAAATTTGGCCAAGAAGAAAAAATAAAGATGACAAGGCTAAGGCTAACAATTGCTAAAAGACTTAAACAAGCCCAAGATAATGCTGCAATGCTTACAACTTTTAATGAAGTTGATATGAGTGGTATAATTGAGATGAGAAAAGAAAATCAAAATGATTTTCAAGATAGGTTTGGGATTAAACTAGGATTCATGTCATTTTTTGTAAAAGCTTGCATTGAAAGTCTAAAACTCTTTCCAGCAATTAATGCTGAAATCGAGGGAGAGAACATAATTTATAAGAACTATTATAATATAAGTTTTGCAGTAGGCACCGAAAAAGGTCTTGTGGTTCCGGTCTTAAAAAATGCAGATGAAATGTCTTTTGCAGAAATAGAAAAGAAAATTAAAGAATTGTCTGATAAAGCAAGAGATGGAAAGATTACAATTGACGATCTTCAAGGCGGAACATTTACTATCAGTAACGGCGGTGTCTATGGGTCAATGTTATCAACACCTATTTTAAATTTACCTCAATCCGGAGTTTTAGGAATGCATAATATTGTAGAAAGGCCGCATGTGGTAAATGGTGAAATTAAAATAAGACCAATAATGTATATAGCTTTATCGTATGATCATAGAATAATTGATGGAAAAGAAGCGGTTTCTTTTTTAAAAAATACAAAAGATAACTTAGAAGATCCAAGAAGATTATTTTTAAATTTATAGTTTATGACAGAAAAATTTGACTCAGTAGTGATCGGTGGCGGACCTGGTGGATATGTTTGTGCTATAAGGTTAGCTCAGTTAGGTCAAAAAACTGCTTGTATAGAAGCTAGAGGTGCTCTGGGTGGAACTTGTTTAAACATTGGATGTATTCCTTCAAAAAGCTTATTAAATTTGTCTGAGAATTTTAAAAAGGCTAAAAATTTTTCTAAACTTGGAATTGAAACAGGAGACGTAAAACTTAATTTAGATAAGATGATGAAAAATAAGGAAAAAGCAGTTTCAATTTTGACCAAGGGTGTTGAATTTTTATTCAAAAAAAACAAAGTAACTTACTTAAAAGGTTTCGGCAGTTTTGTTTCTGACAAAAAAATATCAGTAAAAGGTGAAGATGGTAAAAAAAAAGAAATTGAGGCAAAAAACATTATTATTGCGACTGGATCTGAGGCAATGCCCATGCCCAATGTAGAATTTGATGAAAAAACAATCGTCTCTTCGACAGGTGCCCTATCTTTAAAAGAAGTTCCAAAAAGTCTAGTTGTCGTTGGTGGGGGTTATATAGGTTTAGAAATGGGTTCTGTCTGGTCTCGTTTAGGGGCTGAAGTAAATGTAATCGAATTTTTAGATCATATAACACCTGGGATGGATAGAGAGATTTCAGAAGAGTTTATGAAAATATTGAAGAAACAAAATATAAAGTTTCACTTAAATAGAAAAGTAACTAGCATTAAAAAAACTAGCAATGGGGTACAAATTTCAACGTCAGATAAGAATGGAGACAGCAAAGAATTTAATTGTGACGTAGCCCTGATATCAATTGGAAGAAAACCGTTTACATCTAATTTAAATTTGAGTTCTGCAGGAGTAAAATCAGATGAAAAAGGAAGGATTAAAATTGATAAAAAATTTCAAACTTCAGCAAAAAATATTTACGCTATTGGGGATGTAATTGATGGTCCAATGTTAGCTCACAAAGCTGAAGAAGAAGGGATCGCAGTCGCAGAAATAATTGCAGGTCAATCTGGTCATGTAAACTACGATTTAATTCCGGGAGTAATTTACACTACTCCTGAGGTTGCAAGTATAGGTTTAACGGAAGAGCAACTTAAAGAAAAGAATAAGTCTTATAAAATTGGAAAGTTTCCTTTTATGGCCAACTCAAGAGCTAAAGCAATTGATGAGCCTGAAGGATTCGTAAAAATCTTAGCCGATAAAGATACTGATAAAGTTTTAGGAGTACATATGATAGGGCCTCATGTAGGAGAAATGATCGCAGAAATGGCAGTCGCAATGGAATTTGGAGCAAGCTCTGAGGATATCGCACGAACGTGCCATGCCCATCCAACATTTTCTGAGGCAATAAAAGAGGCAGCTTTATCTGTTGAAAAAAGACAAATTCATTCTTAAAATTTTTTTCATTACAAAATGAAAGTACCAGTACTATTACCGAACATTTTTGATCACCCATTTACATACACCTCAAAAGAAAAACTTAAAATTGGCGATTATGTAGAAGTACCTTTTGGTAAAAAAAAAATGATAGGTATTATCTGGGATAATTTTGAGGAAGGACCTAAAAAAAAATTTAAGATTAAAGAAATTATAAAGAAATTTACAAAAGATCCTTTAGAAAGTAAAACAATAAAATTTTTAAATTGGTTTTCTGATTATAATATTGTCCCCAAAGGTATGGCGTTAAAACTTCATCTAGTAAACAATTCTATAGAAGAAGATTATAAAACAGACACTTACGATCAGTTTAATGAAAAATACCCAATTAAAGACTACAGGCTTAACACTCAACAAAAAAAAAGTTTATCTGAAATAGAAAAGGGGGATGAAAATTTTAGAGTTCATGTATTACAAGGAACTACAGGTTCAGGAAAAACAATAGTTTACTTTAATGCAATAAAAAAAAAATTAAATGAAGGTTATCAATCTTTAATTTTACTTCCTGAAATTGGCCTTACAAAAGAATTTGAAAAAAATTTCATTTCTTTTTTTGGTTTTAAGCCAGCTGTTTGGCATTCATCAATTACAAAAAAAAATAAAAAAATAATTTGGAGTGGTTTGAAATCAGGAAAAATAAAAGTTGTCATAGGAGCAAGGTCGGCTTTATTTTTACCTTTTAAAAAATTAGGTCTTATTACCATAGATGAAGAACACGACCAATCTTACAAACAAGATGAGGGTGTAAACTATCATGCTAGAGATATGGCAATATCCAGAGCATCATTTGAAAATATACCTATCAACTTGATATCTGCTGTTCCATCTATAGAAACTTATAAAAATATTAAAGGAAAAAAGTTTCATTCATCAAGGTTAACTGAGCGATTTAGAGATGCAAAGTTGCCAGATTATGAAATTATAAAAATAAAAAATAGTGAAAAAAAAGGAACATTTATTTCAGAGGAATTGATTGAAAAAGTAAAAGATAATTTATCTAGGAATAATCAGGTTTTATTTTTTGTAAATAGAAGAGGTTACTCGCCATTTGTATTATGTAAAAACTGTTTGAAAACTTTTGACTGTCCTTTTTGCTCAATCAATCTAGTTTATCATAAGATAAGAAATAAAGTTTTGTGCCATTATTGCGGTTATTCCGCAGAGATGAAGCGAGACTGTTCCTCAAAAGACCTCCAATGTGATTTTAGCTTTAGTGGTCCAGGTGTTGAAAAAATACTCGAGGAAATAAAAAAGATTTTTCCTGACAAAAACACTTTAATTTTCTCAAGTGACACCATGAATAAAAAAAACTCATCTTCTAAAATCCAAGAGATAATAGATAATAAAATTAATATTTTAATTGGTACTCAACTGATTTCAAAAGGTTTTCATTTTCCTAATCTGAACTGTATTATTGTATTGGATATTGACTATTCCTCTCGAGGTTACGATTTAAGAAGTGCTGAAAAAACTGTACAGCTTTACCACCAATTATCAGGTAGAGCCGGTCGAGAAGGAAAGCCTTCAAAAGTTTATTTCCAAACAATGAATTTAAACTCAGATTACATATCACAAATCGTAAATCCTGATCCTTATATTTTTTTGGATAAAGAATTAATTCTGAGGGAAAAAAATTTATTGCCTCCTTTTGAGAGATTTATATCAATAATAGTTAGTGCTCAAAATAGCAAAAAATCCGACCAGGCATCATTTGAATTGTCAGAATTTTTAAAAAAAAACCTTAAAGTTAAGATTCTTGGACCAGTAAATGCTCCGATCTATAAAGTAAGAGGAAATTACAGGAATAGGATTTTATTAAGATCTGCAAAGAATATTTCAGCTCAGAAAAACTTAAAAATGGCTCTTAAAAGATTTGATATCCCAAAAGGAATAAAACTTTCAGTTGATGTTGATCCAATAAATTTCAATTAACTGTTATTTTTGTGGCTTTTTTTAAAGCTCATACTTGATCGTTACTTGCCTATATGTTAATTAATCTGGAAATTTATCAGCAAATACAAAGGATCTAACTTGTCTAATTCCCAAACTAAAGCAACAAACAGTTATTCTCAGTCTTTGTTTGAGCTTGCAAAAGAGAATAGTGTGTTAGATGAAATCGAAGCTCAGGCAAACTCCTTATACAGCGTAATTAAAGATTCTCAGGATTTCTCAACTTTTATAAAAGACCCTACATTCAAACAAGATAAACAGCTTGAGATTTTTAGCGCAATTTTTAAAAAAGTAAAATTGAACAGCTTATTTGTTAAGTTCATAAAATTTCTTATTCATAAAAGAAGAATATTTTTTTTAAAAAATATCTTAAACGATTTTATCACCTATTGTTCAATTCAAAGAGGAGAAGTTAGAGCTGAGCTTGTATCTTCAAAAAAATTAGATAACTCTGAGATAGAAAAAATTAAAGAGGAAATGACTAAAGACTTTAATTCAAAAATTAACTTAAGTTATAAGGTTGATGAGTCATTGCTTGCTGGAGTAAAAATAAAAATTGGAAGTATTATGATTGATAATTCTTTAAAGAATAAATTAATGAAAATGAAAAACTCAATGAAGGAAGTATAATGGATATTAACCCATCAGAAGTAACAAAAATATTAAAAGAACAAATCAAAAAATTCGGAGATAAATCTGAAGTTACAGAAATTGGTCAAGTTTTATCTGTAGGAGACGGAATAGCAAGAATTTACGGACTCGACAATGTTCAAGCTGGTGAGATGGTAGAATTTGCTGACGGTTCTAAAGGTATGGCGTTGAACTTAGAAAGTGATAACGTTGGAGTAGTTATTTTTGGTGATGATAGAGCAGTTAAAGAAGGTGATACAGTCAAAAGAACTGGAGCGATTGTTGACACACCAGTTGGTAAAGAATTACTTGGAAGAGTTGTTGATGGATTAGGAAACCCAATAGACGGCAAAGGAGCTTTAGACAAAAGTATTAAACGAAGTAGAGTCGAGGTGAAAGCACCAGGAATTATTCCAAGAAAATCTGTCAGCGAACCAATGCAAACAGGTTTAAAATCAATTGATAGTTTGGTTCCGATAGGTAGAGGTCAAAGGGAATTAATTATTGGAGATCGCCAAACAGGAAAAACTGCTGTTGCTATTGATGCGATAATTAATCAAAAAAAGATAAACGAGTCAGGTGATGAAAAACAAAAACTTTATTGTATTTATGTTGCAATAGGTCAAAAACGATCGACTGTTAGACAGATAGAGAAAACTTTAGAAGAGGCTGGAGCTATGGAATATACAACAATTGTTGCGGCAACAGCTTCAGATGCAGCTCCATTACAATTTTTAGCTCCATACACTGGATGTGCTATGGGTGAATATTTTAGAGACAATGGAATGCATGCTTTAATTATTTATGACGATCTTTCAAAACAAGCAGTAGCCTACAGACAAATGTCACTTCTTTTAAGACGTCCTCCAGGAAGAGAGGCATATCCAGGAGATGTTTTTTATTTACATAGTCGATTACTTGAAAGAGCAGCAAAATTAGGTGACGAACATGGCGGAGGATCATTAACTGCGTTGCCAATCATCGAAACTCAAGCAGGAGACGTATCAGCTTACATACCTACTAACGTAATCTCAATTACTGATGGACAAATATTTTTAGAGACAGAACTATTCAATCAAGGAATAAGACCTGCAATTAATGTTGGCTTATCAGTTTCAAGGGTAGGATCTTCTGCTCAAACAAAAGCTATGAAAAAAGTTTCTGGATCTATGAAACTTGAACTTGCTCAATATAGAGAGATGGCAGCTTTTGCACAGTTTGGATCTGACTTAGATGCGTCAACTCAAAAGCTTTTAAACAGAGGAGCAAAATTAACTGAATTATTGAAACAAAAACAATATTCTCCAATGACAGTAGCTGAGCAAGTTATTTCTGTCTTTTGTGGTGTAAAAGGTCACTTAGACGATATTCAACAAAAAGATATATCAAAATTTGAGAAAGATATAATTGAGAAATGTAAATCTGAACAACCAGATTTGATAAATTCAATAATTTCATCAGGAAAACTTGAAGAAGATAATGAGAAAAAATTAACGAGTATTATTTTGGATTTAAAGAAAAATTTCGATAAATAATTATGGCTAGTTTAGACGATTTAAAAAAAAGAATAACAAGTGTAAAATCTACACAAAAAATTACAAAAGCAATGAAAATGGTTGCAGCTGCAAAGCTTAGAAAAGCTCAGGAAAGTGCTGAAAAAGGAAGGCCTTACTCTGATAAGATGCATAATATAATCTTAAATTTGTCAAAGAATATAAATGATAAGGAAAATGCACCAAAGCTTTTAGCTGGCTCAGGCAAAGATAATGTGCATCTCTGTGTGGTAATGACCTCTGACAGAGGTTTATGTGGAGGTTTTAATTCAAACATCACCAAAAAAGCAAAATCCTATTTCAAAAAAATATTGGATAGTGGTAAGGAGCTTAAGATAGTAACTGTTGGATCAAAAGGATTTGACCAACTTAAAAGAGCTTATAAAGAGCATATAATTGAGAATATTTCTTTCAAAGAATCTAAAAATGTAAATTACTTTGACGCTGATAAAGTAGGAAAAATGATAATTGAGAAATTTGAGAAAGGAGAATTCGATGTTTGCACAATCTTCTTTAACAAATTCAAAAATGTTATTACCCAAATACCTCAAGAACAACAAATTATCCCATTAAAATCAGAGAAATCAGACGATAAAAATGATGTTATGAATTATGAGTTTGAGCCCGAAGAGGACGAAATATTAAATAACTTGTTACCAAAGAATATTTCAACACAAATTTTTAAAGCAATGTTGGAGAATTCGGCTAGCGAACAAGGATCAAGAATGAGCGCAATGGATAATGCGACAAGAAATGCTGGGGAAATGGTTGAGAAACTCACAATTGAATATAATAGAAGTCGACAAGCAGCTATTACAAAAGAATTAATTGAAATAATATCAGGAGCAGAAAGTTTATAATATGAGAAAAGGAAAAATAACTCAAATCATCGGAGCAGTTGTCGATGTAAGTTTTGAAGGAGAATTACCCGAGATTTTAACTGCACTAGAATGTAAAAATGCTGGGAACAGGTTAGTTTTAGAAGTAGCCCAACATTTGGGAGAGTCTAGTGTGAGAACCATTGCTATGGACTCTACAGAGGGTCTTAAAAGGGGAGATGAAGTAACAGATACAGGCGCACCAATTAAAGTACCAGTTGGACCAGAAACTTTAGGAAGAATTATAAATGTCATTGGCGAGCCTATTGACGAAAAAGGTGATGTTAAGAGTAAAGAAAATTGGCCAATTCATAGAGCGGCCCCAGAATTTAATGATCAATCTACAGAGACTGAAATATTAGTTACAGGTATTAAAGTAATTGATCTTTTAGCGCCATATGCAAAGGGCGGAAAAATTGGATTATTTGGTGGTGCAGGTGTTGGAAAGACTGTTTTAATTATGGAATTGATAAATAACGTTGCTAAAGCACATGGTGGCTTTTCTGTTTTTGCAGGTGTAGGGGAAAGAACTAGAGAAGGAAATGACCTTTATCATGAGATGATTGACTCAGGAGTAATTAAACCAGAAGGCAAAGGTTCAAAAGCTGCATTAGTCTATGGTCAAATGAACGAGCCTCCAGGAGCAAGAGCAAGGGTCGCGTTAACTGGATTGACTGTTGCTGAATATTTTAGAGATCAAGAAGGCCAAGATGTATTATTTTTCGTTGATAATATTTTTAGATTTACGCAAGCTGGTTCAGAAGTTTCTGCATTATTAGGTAGGATACCTTCAGCTGTTGGATATCAACCAACTCTTGCTACCGATATGGGCAATTTACAAGAGAGAATTACGACGACAAACAAGGGCTCAATTACTTCAGTACAAGCGATTTATGTGCCTGCAGATGACCTAACTGACCCTGCACCAGCAACATCTTTTGCTCACTTAGATGCAACAACAGTATTATCGAGACAGATAGCAGAAATAGGTATTTATCCTGCAGTTGATCCTTTAGACTCTACTTCAAGAATACTAGATCCAAGGATTGTTGGTGATGAACATTATAGAGTAGCTAGAGAAGTACAAAAAGTGCTTCAGACCTACAAATCTTTACAAGATATCATTGCAATTCTCGGAATGGATGAACTATCCGAAGAGGACAAATTAATTGTAGCCAGAGCTAGAAAAATACAAAGATTTTTATCTCAACCATTCTTTGTTGCAGAGGTTTTTACTGGATCACCTGGAAAATTAGTAGATCTAGACTCAACTATAAAAGGGTTTGATGCAATTTGTAAAGGTGAATATGATCATCTTCCTGAGGCAGCATTTTATATGGTTGGTACTATCGAAGAGGCCATTGAGAAAGCTAAAAAAATGGAGAAAGAAGCCGCTGCATAATGTCAGATTCGTTTAACTTGGAAATTGTTAATCCAGAAAAATTATTCCTTTCTTTAGATAATGTATCTGAAGTAGTGGTACCTGCATTTGAAGGTGATATGGGCATTTTGAAAGATCACATATCTATAATTTCATTTTTAAAACCTGGAATAGTTAAGGTTTTTACAGGCAATGAAGTAAAAGAATTATATGTTGAAGATGGAATTATAGAATTTAGTGAAAATTCTTTATCAATTCTTACCAGCAGAATTATCGACATAAAAGAAATAAAAAAAGACGATTTAAGCTCAATGATTAATGAGGCCAATGAAGCTTTAAAAGATGAAAATTTAGACGACCAAAAAAGATTTTTAGCAAATCAAAAAATTGATGTTTTGAATAGACTCAATTAGATTATTTTAAAATATCCAGCACTTTTTTTTTGACTTCATTATAAACGTCTAATTTGAAATCAACCACATTTTTGGTAATATCTTCAAGGTTTATCCATTTCCACTCTAAGAACTCAGGCTTTTTGGTTTTTATATTTATTTCGTTATCACTACCTAGAAATCTCATACAAAACCACTTTTGTATTTGACCTTTGTATTTTCCTTTCCATATAATTCCTAAAAGATTTTGAGGAAGCAGATAAGTTTGAAAACCGTCCAACTCTTTAATCAATTTAACATTTGTTATACTTGTTTCTTCTTCTAACTCTCTTGTAGCTGCATCAAGATAATCCTCATTTTCATCAATTCCACCCTGAGGCATTTGCCAATAATTGTTTGGATTATCTATTCTTTTTGCTACAAAGACTTCGTTATTTTGATTAAGTAAAACAATGCCCACTCCTTTTCTAAGTGGCAACTTTTTAAACTTTTCGAGCATCTATCCTGCTAAAAGTTTACGAGCAAAATTTAATTGATTATCGGTTTCTGTATCAATTCGAAAATCACTCTCTTCTTCTTCAATTGATATATCTGGAGCTACACCAACCTCTGAAATTGATTTTCCTGAGGGTAAATAATATTTTGAAATTGTTAGTCTAATTGCTCCCTCATTTTTAAGAGGAATTATTGATTGAACAGAACCTTTACCATATGTACTTTCACCAACCAAAACTGCTCTTTTGTGATCCTTTAATGCTCCCGCAACTATTTCTGATGCTGATGCAGACCCATTATTAATTAAAACTACAAGAGTTTTACCGTTTATTAAATCTCCACTACTTGCAAACCATTTTCTATTTTCACTTTTTTGTCGGCCCTTAGTCGATACAATTTCTCCATCCTCAAGAAAAAAATCTGATATTTTAATTGCTTGAGATAATAATCCTCCAGGATTATTTCGTAAGTCAAGGATGTAGCTTTCAATTTTTTTATCTCTTTTAAATTTTTTAATCTCAGTTTTGATTTGACTACCACTATTTTCATTAAATGACGTCAATCTTAAGTAACCAATTTTCTTATCATAAGTCTTTGATTTCACTGATGCGATTTGAATAATTTCTCTTGTAATATTGAATATTAATGATTTCTTTTTCCCAACTCTTCTAACTGTAATTTCGATACTACTTCCAACTGGTCCTCTCATTAAATCAACAGCTTCAGTCAATGTCTTTCCTTGTACCTGCGTGTCATTTATTTTCACTATGTAATCACCTGCTTTAACACCAGCTTTGTCAGCTGGAGAATTATCTATTGGAGATATTACTTTTACAACACCTGCTTCCATACCGACTTCGATTCCTAATCCCCCAAATTTACCGCTTGTTTCAGTTTCCATTTGTTTAAGATCCTCTGGTGATAAATATGCAGAATATGGGTCAAGCGATCTTAAGACTCCATCGATTGCAGCATCCATTGCTTCAGCTTGATCTATCTCTTCAACATATTCTTTGTTGACTTTATCAAGTACTTCTCCAAATAAATCTACTTTATCGTAAATGTTATCATTATTTGAAAATGCAAGTGTAAATGTATGAAAAATTATAATTACAAAAATAATTATTCTCATTAAACAATAACTTTCTCTTTTGGAATTAACTCAGACCAAATTTTTTCTAATTCATAAAATTTTCTTTTCTCTGGATTAAAAATGTGAACTACAATGTCTATTCCATCTACCAGTTTCCACTCAGCACTATCTTTTCCCTCAATTTTACAATTTTTTAATCCATTAGTTTTAAACTTTTCCAAAACTTGTTCAGAAAGAGACTGGATATGTCTAGAAGACGTTCCACTTGCAACAATCATATAGTCAGCTATTGAGGATTTATCTTTAAGATCTATAGATACTATGTCTAAAGCCTTATTACTATCGAGTGTTTTGATGATGATTTTTTTTAAGTCTAAGTTTTCGGCCATTAATTATTTACCTTATCAAATATTTCTTATTTGAGAAGATGAAATATTTACCTTATTAAAACTTATGTATTTAAGACCCCTTTTTTTTAAGTTCTTATAAGCCATTGATTCCTTTGATCTTTTTTTGTACCCGCTTCTATCAAAAACTAAAATTTTTGCTAACTTTCCAATTTTAGACCAATTGTTCCATTTATGAAAATTTATGAGATTATCAGCTCCCATTATAAAAAATATTTCGTTACTGCGATTCTTTTTAAAAAATTTTATAAGCTTAATTGTCTTATTAGATTTAATTTTTTTTTCATAAAAACCCACAGTCACATACTTTGTTTTTTTTGTTAAACTCTTTGCAATTTGGACTCTTTTTTTAAGGCTATAAAAACTTTTACTTTTAAAAGGGTTTTTTTCAGTGATAGCCCATACAATTTTGTCTAATTTGAATAATTTTTTGGCAACTTTAGAAATTTTTAAATGCCCTTTGTGAGCAGGATCAAAAGTTCCGCCAAGAATACCTAGTCTAACTTTTTTTTTAAGATCGTATTTGGCCATTTCCTATTACTTCATATTTATAAGATACAAGTTGATTTAAACCAACAGGACCTCTAGGTGGTAATTTATTAGTTGATATACCTACTTCGCCACCAAAGCCAAGTTCAGCTCCATCTGCAAATTGAGTCGATGAATTATGAATTAATATTGAACTTTTCACATTTTCAAAAAAGTATTTTGTATTTTTTTTATTATTAGAAATAATTGCCTCAGTATGTGAGGTACCATACTTATTAATATGTTCGACGGCATCCTCTACATTGTTGACTTTTTTTACAGAAATTTTTAATGACAAGTATTCGGTCGACCAATCTTTTGATGTTGCTTTATGAATTTTTTTTGGAGAAATTTTTCTGATAGTGTCGTCAGCATATATTTCGCAATTATTGTTTAATAAGTCATTAATAATTAAATTGATTTTTTCGCTAGATAGTTTTCTATGAACAAGTAATGTCTCTGTAGCACCACAAATTCCAGGGTTTCTTAATTTTGCATTTAATATAATTTTACTTGCCATTTTGTGATTTACGTTTTCATCTACAAAGGTATGACATAAACCTTCAAGATGTCCTATGGTGGGTATATTTGAATATTTTTTTACCTTTTTTACTAGATTTTTACCGCCTCTTGGAATTATTACATCAATGTAAGACTCCATTTTAGACAATAAAAAATCTACCACTTTTCTATTTTTTTTTTCAATAAATTGAACAAAATTTACATCTACCTTATTTTTCTTAAGAGCTTTTCTAAATAAGTTTGAGATAATTTTATTAGAATTAAAAGCTTCTGAACCTCCTTTTAATATTACACTATTTCCAGATTTAAAACATAAAGAAGAGACGTCTGAAGTTACGTTTGGTCTACTTTCATAAATAACTCCAATTACCCCAATAGGAATAGTAACTTTTTTAACCTTTAATTTGTTAGGTCGACTCCATTTAGAAACCACTCTATTAACTGGGTCTTTAAGTTTAATTATTTCTAATACAGATTTTCTGATACCTTCAATCTTTTTATCATTAAGCTCTAATCTATTTATTAAGTTAATATCAAGTTTTTTTTGTCTGGCTATCTTCAGGTCCTTTAAATTTTCTTTTAAAATTTTGTCATTATTTTCAGTTAATAGGCTCACATAATCTTTTAAAATTTTATTTTTTTTTTCTTTATTAATAATTTTTAATCCTGCCTTAACTGCGTTTATTCCAATTCTATTTAAATAATTTTTCATTTACTAAATCCCACCATATCATCTTTATGAACTACTTCAGACTTAGTTTTATACCCTAATATTTTATTAATCTTGTCAGAATGTTGCCCTTTAATCTTACTTATCTCTTCAGATGAGAAAGAGCTTAAACCTCTTCCTAATTCAAAATTTTTCTCATCTACAATTTTTATATGATCCCCTTTATCAAAGTTACCTTTTATATTTTTAATTCCAGCTGCAAGAAGACTTTTTCCTTTTTTAAGAGCTATAATAGCTCCATTGTCTATCATCAACTCACCTTTTGGTGAGACAGAGCTTGCTATCCACTTCTTTCTTGCATCTAATTTTGAAATTTCTGGCAAAAACCATGTGCACTCTTTGGATAAATTAATATGTTTTAATGGGTTTAATATTAAACCACTTGAGATCACCATTTTACATCCTGCTAAACCACATATCTTTGCTGCTTCAATTTTAGTTAACATACCTCCTGATCCGTATTCACCAGTTGTTTTATTTGCAATTTTAAATACATTCTCATCAATTTTTTTCACCTCTTTAATTAATTTTGCATCTTTATGAACTTTAGGATTTTTATTATAAAGCCCCCCAACATCTGAAAGTAGAATAAGACAATCAGCGTTAGATATTTGGGCAACTCTTGAAGCAAGTCTGTCATTATCACCATATTTTATTTCTGATGTAGCGATACTATCATTTTCGTTTACCACCGGTATAAAACCAATATCAAAAAGATTGTCTAATGTTCTTCTTGCATTTATGGCTCTTCTTCTTACTTCAGTGTCCTCAAGAGTAATTAATATTTGAGATATGTCCATTTTCTTTTTAGAGAAGTTTTTTTTCAATAGATTCATTAATTCTATTTGACCTATTGATGCAACGGCTTGGCTCTTATCAATTTTAAGATTTTTTTTATCAAGATTAAGTTTTTTACATCCTAAAGCTATCGCTCCTGAACTTACAATTATAATTCTTTTACCTGCTTTTTTGAAACCCTGGATATCCTTTACAAAACTATCTAGCCATTTACTTCTAATCTTTTTTTTCTCATCAATTATTAATGATGATCCAATTTTAATTACTATTGTGTTTAATTTATCAAAATACATATTCTAATAGTTTCGATTTAATCTTTGAAATTTTTGATTTATCTAAGGTAGATAAATCATAAATTTTTTTCTTGATTTTGCTGCTTAAAATTTTCTTTTTTGAATCTAAATTTTTCTTATCAATAAGATCAATTTTATTAAGCACAATTATCTCGTTTTTTTTTAAAAGGGATTTACTATATTTGCCTAACTCAGCTCTAATTTGTTTATATGATCTGATTAAATCTTTTTCTGTTACATCAATTAAATGAAGCAAGGTTTTACACCTTTCAATATGTTTTAAAAATTTTGTTCCTAAACCCACCCCTTTGTGGGCACCTTCTATAAGTCCAGGAATGTCTGCTAAAGTAATTTCTTTATCATCATATACCGCAACACCCAAATTAGGGTTTAGGGTTGTAAATTTATAATTTGCAATTTTTGGGTTTGCGCTTGTTATTGACGCTAGTAAACTTGATTTACCTGCATTAGGTAATCCTATAATTCCTATGTCTGCAATAGTTTTTAATTGCAACCATATCCAAAAATCTTCACCTTTAAGTCCTTTGGTAAATTTACGTGGCGCCCTGTTTGTTGAAGATTTAAATCTCGTATTTCCAAAACCGCCTTTTCCACCTATTGCAGCAGTATATTCTTCCTTCTCTTTTTTAAAATCAAAAATTAAAGTTTTATTATCCTCTTCGAAAACTTGCGTTCCAATCGGAACTTTTAAATATAAGTTATCACCACCTTTTCCAGTTTGATTTTTTCCTTTTCCATCACCACCTCTTTCAGCTTTGAAATGTTGTTGATATCTATAATCTATTAAAGTATTTAAGTTTCTTTCAGAAACTAGTATTACTGATCCACCTTTTCCACCATCGCCTCCGTCAGGGCCACCGAATTCTATAAATTTTTCTCTTCTAAAACTTGGAGAACCAGATCCACCGTTGCCAGCTTTAATATATATCTTTACTTGATCTAAAAATTTCATAAAACAACAGGGTAAGTTGTTTGGATATTAATTGGGTTTAACTGAAACGTAAGTCCTATCAGACTTTGATTTTTTGAAAATAACTTTCCCTTTTATCACCGAAAAGATTGAATGATCTTTCCCCATACCAACATTTTGTCCAGGGAAAATTTTTGTTCCCCTTTGTCTAACAATAATATTTCCAGGCACCACAAACTGACCCCCATATTTTTTTACTCCAAGACGTCTTCCTGCACTATCTCTTCCGTTCCTTGACGATCCACCTGCTTTTTTTGTTGCCATTATTTAACTTTAGTTGTTGTTTTTTTTTCTTCTTTTATTTTGCTTACTTTAGTAATTTTCTCTGCCTCAGACAAGACCTTTCCATCTTTTGACATAATTTTGTTTACTCTAATTAATGAAAATTGTTGTCTGTGACCGTTTTTTCTTCTTGAATTTTTACGTCTACGTTTTTTAAATATTAAAACAGTTCTATTTTTTGAATTTTTTAATAATTCAGCCTCAACTTTTGCACCAGAAACAACAGGGTTACCTAACTCAATATTTTTGTCATCTCCGTAAGCTAAAATTTCTTTGAACTCTATTTTACTATTTGGCTTACCTTCTGGAAATTTTTCAATTTTTAAAATTTCTCCAGCTTTGACTTTGTACTGTTTTCCACCTGTTTGTATGACTGCAAATGACATAAAAGTATTTTCTAAATTATGCAGCAATATAGTTATAAGGTATTTATAGTCAAGTTATATCGATTAAAAATTATCCTTTAAATCCCTTAATTTTGAAAATTCTTCCTGATTTTTTGCTCTTAAAAAAATGTTACAATTCAATTCATCTTTTATTGTAGATGGCACAGAAGGAAAACCACTATTCAATTTTTTTTTAATATTTAGAATCTTTTTATTAAGTTCAGAATTGTTTTGATCAAATCTTTGACAAAAAATTGCATTATTTAATGTATATTCATGTCCAAAGTATATGTTTGTCTCAGGTGGTAAAACTTTTAACCTCGATAATGAATTAAACATATCTTTATAGCTCCCCTCAAAAATTCTTCCACACCCCAAAGAAAACAATGTATCTCCAGTAAAAACTGTTTTTTCGTTAAAAAAATGAAAGCATATATGTCCAGAAGTGTGCCCAGGTACATGAATTACTTTAAATTCAAATATGCCATCCTTCCAAATCTGATTATCTTTTAAGGGAATATCAATCATAGGAATTCTATCTTTATCATCCTCAAAGGCTAGAATTTTTGCGTTAAACTCTTTTTTAAGAATATTGTTACCATCAATATGATCGCCATGGTGATGAGTATTTAGAATGTATTTTAAATTTAAATTATTTTTTTTGATATACTCTAATACTGGTTTTGCCTCACCAGGATCTACCACGCAAGTATCCAGGTTTTTTTCATTGATTAGCAAATATGAAAAATTGTCAGTAAGACATTTTATTATTTCAATTTTCACTTTATTTCTCTAGTATAAAAATTCCTAATTCAGAAAACAAATTCTGAAATTTTAAATTTTTTAAATTAATCTTAATATTTCTTTGCTTGCAATAATTTTCAAAATCCTTAATTGTGCACATATGCAAGTTTGGAGTATTATACCATTCGTTAGGTAAATTTTCTGTAACCGGCATTGTGCCTTTTAAAAGTAAATGTAGCCTTACTTTCCAGTGTCCAAAATTAGGAATTGATACAATTGCTTTTTTTCCAATCCTTAGTAATTCATTCAATACATTTTCTGGATCTAAGAAAGCTTGTAAAGTTTGACTTAGAATTACAAAATCAAAAGAGTTATCTGGAAATTGCCTTAAATCTTTTTCTGCATCACCTTCAATAACAGTTAAACCTTTTTCAACACACTTTTGAACATTTGATTTTGATAATTCAATTCCCCTTATATCTTTACTGATATTCTCAGTTATATATTTCATTAATTCGCCATTCCCACACCCTACATCTAAAATCTTGGAGTTTTTTGTCACTAAGTTTGCGATATTATAAAATTCTTTTTTCATTAAATTTTCTCATAAGATTTGTTTAAAAAATTCCTCACAGTGTTGAGGAAGTCTGGAACATTAAGTAAAAAAGAGTCGTGTCCTTTATCAGATGTAATTTCAACAAACCCAACGTCTTTACCAATAGCATTAAGTGCTATCACTATTTCTCTATTTTCAGATGTTGGATAGAGCCAGTCTGATGTAAAAGATATGATAAAAAATCTTGTGTCACTTTTCTCAAACGCTTTTGATAAATTGCCCCCGAACTTCTTTGTTAAGTCAAAATAATCCATAGCTCTTGTGATATATAAATAGCTATTTGCATCAAACCTATCCACAAAAACTGAGCCTTGATATCTGAGATAACTTTCTATTTGAAAGTCAGCATCAAAGCTGAATTTTAAATCATCTCTTTCTTGAAGTTTCCTACCAAATTTTTCTTGAAGACCAGCTTTAGATAAATAAGTTATATGTGCTGCCATTCTTGCAACAGCAAGCCCCTTATCAGGCTGTTTATTTTGCTCTTCATAAAATCCATCCTGCCAATTATTATCTGCCATTATTGATTGCCTTCCTAGTTCATTTAGAGCAATATTTTGAGCAGAATGACTTGCTGTACATGCTATTGGAACAGCAGTGTGAGCCTTATTTGGAAAATTAGATACAAACTGAAGGACTTGCATTCCCCCCATGGATCCACCGATCACACTAAATAATTTTTCAATTTTAAAATATTCTAAAAGGTTATATTGAGCGTTAACCATATCATTTATTGTAATTACAGGAAAATTAGTTCCGTAAGGTTTTTTTGTTTTCGGATTTATATCACTTGGTCCAAAAGAACCCATACAGCCACCAATAACATTAGCTGCGATTACAAAGTATTTATCTGTATCAATAGCTTTACCAGGGCCAAGGGCATAGTTCCACCAACCGTCTTTCTTAGTAATTGGATTTGTTCCTGAAGCAAACTGGTCTCCTGTGAGTGCATGAAAAACTAATATAGCATTATCTTTTTTATCATTTAATTTTCCATATGTTTCATAAGCCAAAGGAAAATCACTGATTGTCTGACCACAATCTAGTTTCAATGGTTTTTTTACCAATAAGGTTTTTATTTTATCTTTTTCACTCATAGTTTTTTTTGTGAATTGTGAGGAAAAAAAAACTTATTTAGCGGTTTTTTTAAAGCGCTCGCAATTCAGTTAAATCAGCGCAAAATTCTTTTACAACATGTTACTATTTATGTCAATTATATCCCGCAGAGGGTTAATTTTATTTAAATAACCAGTATATTAATTATATATATCATTATGCAAAAATTAAATTACAGAAAAATAAATGTGCAGAGTTATGTTCCAGGCAAATCAAATATTTTTAGAAAAAAAAATATTATTAAACTATCTGCAAATGAATCTGCACTCGGTCAATCTCCTAAATCCAGAAAGATAATTTCAAGTATTAAAAGGCTAGATAAATACCCAGATAGCAAAACAAGAACTTTAAGAAGAGAAATCTCAAAAAAATTCAAATGTAACTTCGATCAAATTATTTGTGGTTCAGGATCTGATGAAGTCATACAATTATTGTGTCAATTATTTTTACAAAAAAAAGATGAGGTTATTGTTCCTCAGTACAGTTTTTTGATGTATAGAATTTACAGCAATATAATCGGCTCAAAAGTAATCTTTTCCAAGGAAAATAAATTTAAAGTTTCAGTTAAGGCAGTTCTTGATAAAGTTTCAAATAAAACAAAAATTGTTTTTTTAGCTAATCCTAATAATCCGACTGGGACGTATTTAACAAAAAATGAGCTACTTGAATTAAGACAAAAACTTAGACAAAATATTCTCCTGGTGATTGATGATGCTTATTATGAATACATGGTAAATAAAGACTATAAATCTGGACTAGAATTGTTTAAGAATAAAAAAAATGTATTCATTCTTAGAACTTTTTCAAAAATTTATGGTCTAGCTTCATTAAGAATAGGCTGGGGTTATGGCTCTAAAGAGATTATAAAGGAACTTCTAAAAATCAAACCACCATTCAACATAAATAAAATTGCAGAAATGGCGGCTGTAGAAGCTTTAAAGGATAAGACTTTTATTTCGAAATCAATTAAACATAACTTAAAATGGTCTATAAGAATTAAAAAAACTTTAGAAAATTATAAAATTAAAACTAACAAAGTTTCAGCAAACTTTCTTTTATTAGATTTTGATTATTGCAAATACTCTGCAATTAGAATAAAAAAATTACTTGAAAAAAAAGGAATACTTTTAAGAAGTTTGGAGGCATATAAGCTCAAAAATAAATTAAGGTTAACTATCGGAAATACCAAAGAAAATATTCTTCTTCTTAAAACTCTAGAAAAAATATTTAAAAAATGATTAACAAATTATTAATAGTAGGCTGTGGCTTAATTGGTTCATCAATATTAAAAAGAGTTTGCAAAAAAAAAATTGCAAAAAAAGTCTTTGTTTATGAGAAATCGAAAAAAAACCAAAGAATTTTAAAAAGATTTAAACTTAAATTCGAATTAATAAAAAAAATGGATAAAAAAATATCTGAAAGTGATTTTGTTGTAATATGTGCCCCATTGAGTGAATATGAAAAAATCTTTTCACTATTCAATAAATATTTAAAAAAAAATGTAGTAGTTACCGATGTGGGATCTGCTAAGAAAAGAATAATTACAAAAATAAATAAAATAAAAAGGAAAGATATTAATTGGATTTCAAGTCATCCTATAGCAGGCTCTGAAGTGTCAGGCCCTTCAAACGGAGATGAAGATTTATTTATAAATAAGTGGTCTGTAATAATTAAACAGAAAAATTCATCTAGTAGTCAGATGAAAAAAATAATGAAATTTTGGAAATTTTTAGGTTCTAAATCAGTTATAATGGATGCTGATCAACACGACAGGATATTTGCAATTACAAGTCATTTACCACACTTGATAGCCTATAATTTAATTTTGACAGCAACCAATTTTAAGAGTTCAAATAAAAACAACATTCTTAAATTTAGTGCTGGAGGATTGAGAGATTTCTCTAGAATTGCAGCTTCAAATGAAATTATGTGGAGAGATATTTTTTTTGATAATAAAATTAATATGCTTAAAGTTATTGATTTGTTCATAAATAACATGAAAATATTCAAACGTGAGATTAAACAAGATAAAAAGAGTCTGGAAACAAAACTAAAAAAATTAAAAAAAGTAAGACAGAAAATTATTTTATTAAAACAAGACACATCCAAACCAGATTTTGGAAGAGCCTAGATTTTTAGTTCCTTCACCAAATCTCCAACCATGTCCTTATAATTTTTGGTTGTATTAGAAACTTCTTTACTTATCGGTTTTTTTGCTTGATCAAAACTTAATGTTTTTATTATTCGTGAATTTTTGTGGTGGCTCATAACATTTTCATCCCAATCTAAATTACAAAAAGTTAAAATTTTTCTAATGTGTTTTTTGGGATCTCCCACTAAACTTTCATATTCTAAATTGTAAATATTCTTAGGAAATTCCTTTTGCCAAAAATTCATTGTTTTCTGATAAAGTTTATAAAATTTAACAATATCTAAAAAATTATTAACAAACCCAGTTTTAATTGGAAAAAAGTTTTTATAAATTGACCAACAATTATCTACTGGGTCTCTAGTACAGTTTATTATTTTGGCATTTGGGAATAAACTTAAGATTAAACCTATACTATTGAAATTTAATAATTCTTTATCAGTAAAAACAGAAGATGAGTCATTCAGTTCTGCTATTAGAGCAAGATAATCATTCCTATAATTATCTATTAAAGAAGCATCAATTTTTTTTTCATTAATTATTTTTTGAGCAATTTCTTGAATGTATGGTATTTCACCCCCACCAAAGACTTTTTTATGAGATGTGAGTATTTGTTCAACTAATGAAGAACCTGATCTTGGCATACCTACAATAAATATTAAGTCCCTGTGAGTTCCGGAGGTTTGAATTCTCTTAATCTTTTTATAAAGATCGATATTAACTTGAATTTTTTTTTCATCATTTTTAATGTCATATTTTGTTTCTATTTTTAATAGTTCATTTCCTTTTTTTAAAAATTTAAAAGCATTTTTAAAATCTTTGGTATCTTCGTAAGCTTTATGAATTCCATAATAAAGATGTATTTTTTCTAAGTTATTAAAATCATCATTATTTATTTTTTTTAACATTTCATTTAAGTGGGGGTCATCTTTGGTATATTTATGTACTAAAGAATATTGACGATCAGCATCAGTCAATTTTTGATTTAATTCCAATATTTTTTTACAATACTTTTTTGACTCTTCGTTTTTATTTGAAATCCTGTAGACACCCACTAAGCTAAAAAGTGTTACTACTGCATCATGTTGAATACTCAAAACTTCTTTATAATACTTTATTGATTCTTCAATTTTGTTAGTTTCTCTTTTTAAATTCCCTAAATTATTAAGAATATGAAGGTTTTTATTGTCTACCTCTAAACCTTTTTTAAAATATTTTTCTGCTTCTGAAAATTTATGCAACATATAAAAACATAATCCCAAATTATTAAGAAAATCTGGATGATTAGGATTATATGTTAATGCCTCGTTCATAACATCAATTGATTTTTCAATTTTTCCAATTTTTTGATAGGCGATACATAATAAATTAAAAAATAATTGATTCTTTCTATTTTCAAGAACTTTATTGCATCCTTTTATTACATTTAGGAAATTTCCTTTTATAAAATCACTATAAAGTTCACTATATTTTTTTTTTAATATTTCATCTGATAGCTTATTCATTTTATTCCAATTACTTCAAGTTTTGCTGTTTTTTTTATCAAACTTAATGTTTTTTCAATATCCATAATAATCACCTTTTTTTTTGGACCATAAGCATGTATCAATTTTTTTTTTGATAAACATATAGCAACATGGCCTTTCCAAAAAATAATTGAATTTTTTTTTATTGATTTAAATTTTTTAAAATATCTAAATTGAGGTCCAGTATCTCGGGGGCAAAAAAGATTGTTAAACTTATAAAACAGTTGCACCAATCCTGAACAATCTATTCCATCAAATTTTTTTCCTCCCCATTTATACTTTACATTTCTGAAAATTTTAATTCTCTTAAAAATTTTTTCTTTGTACTTTATAGGAACAACGTCAGATTTTTGTATCCAATAGTTGTCAAAATTAAAAAATTCTTTATTGCTTGATTTGATTTGAAGTAAAGATGTAAAGCTTAATTTCATCTTAATTCTAGAACTTTTAATAGGCTTTGAAAAAACATTTGCTTTTAATGAGGATACCTTATGAGTAGGCTTGAAAGTGAATTGTTCAAATTTTCTTTTTTTTATAAAACCCACATATTTATCGTAGTCTGTTTTTATTTTATAAAAATCTTTGTATTTTTTAATAATTGAAAATTTCTCCCCATAGAGAATTTGAGAGGAAAGTTTAGAATTTTTCCTTCTATTTTCGTATATATTTATACATGAGTATTTATTAATCATTTATCTTTTACAGGTGCAATTATACCTATCCAATAAATTAAGAATAATACTGGTATTCCCAACAAAGCAGTAAGTATGAAATAATTACTATAACCCATCACGTCAACCCATGCACCAGAATATCCTGCTATAAGCTTGGGTAAAAATAACATGATTGAACTAAACAAAGCATATTGAGTTGCAGTGAATTTTATCGAGGTTAATCCAGATAAGTAAATTACAAAAGCTGCTCCAGCAAACCCACTGGAAATGTTATCCGCGGTTATAACCATTATTAAATAATTGATATTTGCATCAACTGTCGCTAACCAAGCAAATAATAGGTTACTTAAAGATGCTATTAGGGCGCCCAAGAATAAAGCAGTCATCGTACCTTTTTTTGATGCAAAATAACCTCCTAATAATCCACCAATGATAGTTGCAAAAACTCCAAAAAACTTCGAGTAAGTAGCTATATCTTTTATTGAGTAGCCTTTTTCTAAATAAAATATGTTTGCCATCACACCCATAACTACATCAGCAATTCTATAGAGAGAAATAAGCATAAGAATTACTAAAGCAAATCTTCCATACTTTTCTATGAAATTTTTCACTGGGGCAATATAACTTTCAGATACCATTTTTTTCTGAACTATTTTAAGTTTTGTCATCAAAACCAAAAAAATGCCTGAGACTAAAAAACAAAAAAACAACTTTAAACAAGTCAGTATAAAAACTAAAAAATTATTATCTTCAATAGAGAAACTTATGTTTGAGTAAAGATATATGAAAACTACAACGGCAAATAATATAGACAGGAAGAAAATCAAGTGACTATTTGTTTTTTTAAAAACATTTTTTTTTACTTTTGGCTCACTCGAAGTAAGATTTGCAAAAATACCGACCACCATAAATAAAGCCATTATGCAATAAACTTTCTGCCACACAATTTGATCATAATTTTCTGATCCGAAATAAGACGCCAACCATAAACTTCCAGCTCCACTTACTAACATCCCAATTCTGTACCCTGCAATATACATGGATGATAGATATCCTTGTTTACTTTGAGAAACCGACTCAATCCTAAATGCATCAATGATGATATCTTGAGATGCGCTAAAGAATGCCAAAAAAACAATAAATATAGCTGTTGTATAGAGATTTTTTTGTGGATCAGTAATTGAAGTAAGTATTAAAGACAAAATAATTAAAAGCTGAACTAATAAAAGCCAACTTCTTCTATGACCAAACTTTTTAAAAATTGGTAAACTGAATTTATCTATTATCGGTGACCATAAATATTTAAACGCGTAAGCAAAACCAGCCCAACTAAATAAAGTAATTGTACTTCTTTCGATGCCAGCTTTAGATAACCAAACTGATAAAGTCGAAAATACTAATAATATTGGTAAGCCAGAAGAAAAACCAAACAAAAGCATTTTTAATGACTTTTCTTTAAAGAAGTAATAAAAATTATTTGTCAATTAATTTCTCCAAAATGATGGTAAGAAAATTACTAAAATTGCAAAGATTTCTAATCGACCCAAAATCATTCCAGCAGACAAAATCCATTTTGATGCTGATGGTAAACTTGCATAATTACTATTCGGCCCAATTTCATTTCCCAAACCGGGACCAACATTTGATATTGAAGATGCTGCTCCTGAAACCGCTGTAATAAAGTTTAAACCTGTAAGTGTTAATAAAGCAGATATCACAAAAAAAATTATAATATAAAGATAAATAAAAGATATAATTGAAGCGATTAATTTATCTTGAACTATATCATTGTTATATTTCAAATTAATAATTGCTCTAGGGTATATTATTTTTAGCAATTGATTCTTTAAAAAGAAATAAAGCATATGGACTCTAAATACTTTAATACCACAAGTAGTTGATCCTGCGCAGCCACCAATAAACATAAGTAATAAAAAAAATATTAAAGGGAAATTACCCCACTGGTCAAATTCTTTAGTAACATAGCCAGTTCCTGTTAATATTGAAACTACATTGAAGATAATCGCTCTTAATTGAATTTCAAAAATACTTTTATTTACTATTGCTAAATAAATAAAAAGTATAAGAATTGAAAAAAATATTAATTTGAAAAATAATCTTATTTGCTCATCTTTAAATATTATTTTTTTATTACCAGATAAAAATTTTATATATGATATAAATGGGATACTACCTAAAATTATAAAAACTATAGATACGTACTCAATTTTTGCACTTTCAAAAAATCCTATTGACTGATTGTAATTAGAGAAACCTCCTGTAGCAATAGTAGTCATCGAGTGAGTTAAGCTATCAAAGAAACTCATCCCACAAACTTTATAGAAAAATGCACAAATCAAAGTTAAAGAAAAATAAATCAGAACTAATCTTAGAGAAATTTGTTTTGATTTTGGAAGTATTTTTTCTGAACTATCTCCACTTGAAATTTTCAAAAGTTGCATACCTCCGATGTTCATTATAGGCATCAAAGTAATTGCCATTACAATAATACCAATTCCTCCTAACCATTGGAGTATTGCCCTCCAGCTTAAAATTGCCTTAGGAGTGTCAGATAAATTGTTGATAATTGTTGCCCCAGTAGTTGTAATTCCAGACATACTTTCAAAGAAAGCATCGGTTATAGATAGGTTTAAGTCTGAAAATATAAATGGGATAGAGCCAAATATTGCAACTCCTATCCATGATAATGCTGTGAGGAGAAATGCCTGCTGTGTGCTTAAGTTTCTGTTATGATCGATATTCGCTAAAAAAAACAAAGCACCAAAAGTAATTGTAATTATTGAAGATATTACAAAGGTAGAATTAAACTCACTATAAACTAATTGTATCGTGATAGGAACTAACATTGAAAAACCTAATACAATCAACAATACGCCTAAAGTAAAAAAAACTGTTTTATAATTGGACATTTAATTTGAACATTATTTTATGGAAAATAAATTTCAACATTATATGAATTTAAATATAAGCTAATTATACAATAAATTCGTTTTTTGATGAAAGAAATTAACAAACAAGACATTGAAAAATCAAACTCATGGCCAATCGTTGAGGCAAAAAAAATTTTGAAAGAGAGAAAGTCTTTTATTGAAAAAAAAGGAAAGATAGTTCTTCAAACTGGTTATGGTCCATCTGGGTTACCCCATATAGGAACTTTTGGAGAGGTGGCACGTACATCAATGGTAGTAAATGCATTAAATTTATTAACAGACTTACCTAAAGAAATTATCACATTCTCTGATGATATGGATGGTCTTAGAAAAGTTCCAGACAATGTGCCTAATAAAAAAATTTTGACTGAAAATCTTCATAAACCACTGACTGTTGTTCCAGATCCTTTTCAAAAGTTTGGTAGCTTCGGAGAACATAATAATGAAATGTTAAAAAAGTTTTTAGATCAATTTAATTTTAAGTATAATTTTTTAAGCTCAACAAAGTTATATAAAAGTGGTTTCTTTAATGAGCCACTTAAAAAAATCCTAGAAAATTATGATGAGATAATGAACATTATAATTCCAACTCTTGGTAAAGAAAGACAAAAGACCTACAGTCCTTTTTTACCAATATGTCCAAAAACTGGTCACGTTTTAGAAATTCCAGTTTTGGAAATAGATAAATCAAAATCGTGTATTACATTCGATAATAAAGGAGAAAAAATTAACGTCAGTATTCTTGATGGTAAATGCAAACTTCAATGGAAAGTGGATTGGGCAATGCGTTGGTATGCTTTGGATGTTGATTTTGAGATGTATGGAAAAGACTTAATTGAAAGTGCAATCCTATCAACAAAAATTGTGAAACTCCTAGGCAAGAAAAATCCATCTGGTTTTGCTTATGAATTATTTCTAGATGAAAAAGGAGAAAAAATTTCAAAGTCAAAAGGTAATGGTGTTACGATTGAGGAATGGTTAAAATACGCTTCTCCAGAAAGTCTATCCTTATTTATGTTTCAAAATCCAAAACGAGCAAAAAAACTTTATAAAGAAATTGTGCCGAAAGCGGTCGATGAATATTTAGATTGTATAGAAAAAAGTAAAAATCAGTCAAATAAAGAAATTTTATTGAATCCAGTTTGGCATGTTCATAATGGAAATATTCCTGATGAAAAAAAAATTATGAGCTATTCAATGTTATTAAATTTGGTTGAAACAAGTAATGCTAATTCAAAAGATGTTTTATGGAAATTTGTAGAAAGATACGCAAAAGATCTAAATAAAAAAGACTATCCAATATTTGATAAATTAATTGAATACTCAATAACATATTTTAACGACATTGCTAAAAGTAATAAAAAATACAAAAATCCGAACAATGAGGAGAAAAAAGCGTTACTAAATTTAATTAAGATGTTAGAGAATTCTCCAGATAACCTTGAACCAGAAGATATTCAAACAAATATTTATACTGTTGGAAAAGAAAATGGTTATAAAGAAAATTTAAGGGACTGGTTCAAATTAATATACGAAGTAGTATTCGGAGTTGAAAATGGACCTAGGTTAGGTTTTTTTATAAGCTTCTTTGGTGTAAAAAATACTATTAAATTAATAAAAGAAAAAATTAACTAATGTTTTCTAAAATAAGACCTTTTATTTTTAAGTTAGATCCTGAATTAGCGCATGATCTTGCAATAAAAGCACTTAAAACAAATTTAATTGTTAAAGATTATAAAAAGAATGAATTAATTCTAAAAACTAAATTATTTGGAAAAGAAATTCCAAATCCAATTGGTATAGCTGCTGGATTTGATAAAAATGCAGAAGTTTACAATCCCTTATTTAAACTTGGTTTTGGTTTTGTAGAAGTTGGTACTGTTACTCCTTTAAGTCAGTATGGTAATCCAAAACCCCGAGTTTTTAGATTAGAGGAAGATTGTGCTCTAATAAATCGACTAGGATTTAATAATAACGGGGCTGACGATGCAAGATCAAGAATAATTAAAAAAAAACCTATAGGGATGCTCGGAGTAAACATTGGACCTAATTGGAACTCAGAAAATAAAATTGAAGATTATTTAAATTGTTTAAGGAAGTTTCATGATATTGCTGATTATATTACAATAAATATTTCATCACCAAATACGGAGAATTTAAGAGATTTTCATAAAAATGAAGAATTCAAAAATTTGTTGGAAAGTATTCATAACGAAAGAGAAAAATTGAAAAGTGATGTTCCGATAGCCATTAAAATATCACCTGATATTAATGAGAAAAAAGTCGAGGAAATCTGTAGAACAATTTTGGATTATGATATTAAAGCCGTAATTGTCTCTAATACGACAGATGGTAATCGTGACAGTTTGAAAAATCACAAGAAATTTCAAAAAGGAGGACTTTCAGGAAAACCTTTGAATGAAATATCTAATACATTAATAAACAATTTTTATAAAATATTAAATAATAAGATAGATATTATTGGTGTAGGAGGAGTGGACTCTGGTGAAACGGCTTATCAAAAGTTTATACACGGGGCAAAGTTTGTTCAGCTTTATACAGGTATGGTTTTTCAAGGCCCAAAAATTGTTAGCAAGATTTCAGATGAGTTAAATAAGATTCTTGAAACAAATAATATAAAAAAATTAAGTGATATTATTGGAAAAATTTAAAATATCGACTTGACTGACAATTAAACTACATTTATACCACCTTAATTATCATGACAAAAAAATGTGAACTTACTGGTAAAAGACCTTTAAAGGGTCATAAAGTTAGCCATGCAAATAATAAAGTTAAAAGAAGATTTTTGCCCGGTATAAAAAAAGTAAATTTTAAAAGTGATATTTTAAATAAAAGATTAAGATTAAATGTCTCGAATTCTGCTATGCGATCAATTGATAAAAAAGGGAGTTTTGATCAATTCATGAGGGAAGTTAAATCAAAATATTTATCAGATAGACTTAAAAAAGTTAAAAAAAGTATTCTGCAAAAATCTGCATAATGAGTAAAGTTTTTCTAACCCTTTCTTTTTTTATGGGTTTGGTGGTTTTGGCATCAAACTATCTGGTTCAATTTCCAATAAAATATTACGGTTTAGATCAATTGCTAACTTATGGCGCTTTTAGTTATCCCATAGCTTTTTTAATCACAGACTTAGCAAATAGATCATACGGTAAAATTGCAGCCAGAAAAATTGTATATTTTGGATTTGTAATTGGAATTAGTTTTACATTATTTTTCTCAACTAATTTTGATGATTTAATATCAGTTAGAATTGCAATTGGTTCAGGATCAGCATTTTTAGTTGCTCAACTTTTGGATGTCCAAGTGTTTGATAAGTTAAGAAAAAAACGATGGTTCATTGCTCCATTAACCTCATCTCTTATCGGATCCACAGTTGATACGTTCTTATTCTTTTCAATTTCTTTTTATGCAACTGGTGTTCCTTGGGTTACTTTATCATTAGGTGATCTAGCAGTAAAAATATTTGTTGCTTTAGTAATGTTAATACCTTTTAGATTATTATTAGGCACTCTAAAGCCGGTTCAAAGTTAATACAAAAATTTATAAGATAAAATTTTATAGACCAATTTAGCCGCAAGAAAATTATATGAATTAAAACCCTTAATAGGCGAAAGTTCATTTAAGTCTGCACCAACAATATTCGAATTTTGCGCAGCGATCTTAAGAATATTCAATGTTTCATCCCAAAACAAACCACCAGGCTCAGGTGTACCAGTTGCCGGCATAATACCCGAGTCTAATCCATCAATATCAAAAGTAATGTAAACATTTTTATTTTTTATTAATCTTTTAAATTTATTAAAATCCCATTTACTTTTATCTTTAGCCCAAAATATTTTTATTCTTTTTGAATTTCTTTTTAAAAATGAAATTTCTTCTTTAGATATATTTCTTATACCAAAAGAAATAACAGAAACGTTTGGATAATCTAAACATCTTCGAATTGCAGATGCATGTGAAAATTTATCTCCGTTATAACTATCTCGTAAATCTGCATGAGCATCAAAGTGCAAAAGACAAATATTCTTAAATTTTTTAGTGAAAGGTGCAATGCATCCCGGAGTAATTGAATGCTCTCCTCCCAAGGTCATAGGGAATAATTTTTTTTCCAAGATGCCTTGATTAATTTTTGACATAACGCTGAGGGCTTTTTTAACATTTTTTTCTATTTTAAAAGGTTTTAAAGTTTTAATTCCAATTTTCTTGAAAGGTTCACATTTTAATTCTTCATCATAAAGCTCAACTTGATGGGAGGCTTTAATAATTTCTTTTGGTCCATTTTTGGTACCTCCTCCATAGCTTACAGTTTTTTCTAGACCAAACGGAACAACAATTACTTTTTCTTTAAAATTAAATTTATTATCGATACCTAGAAAACCAATTTTGTTTGAAAGATATTTCACTTCGGGATCCTATTCTATCAAGAAAATATTTTTGAAAAATTTTTTTTCTCTCTCTTTTTCCATTCACCTTTATGATAAGCATCACTAGCAATTAAAGGCAGTACACTCGTTGCTTCAGCAAAAACCATCTGTTCTTTTGTTATGTCTACTTTTCCCCAAGAACTAGCTTCTTTAAGAGTAGAACTACTACATGCCCCGTCTCTTGAGTCTGCAACAGTTATTTGAATTGCATATTTGTGCATATCCACTTCTTTACCTAATAATTCAGCACAAATAACTGTGTCTTGAATGAAATTTTTTGGAACACCACCGCCTATCATAAATAGACCAGAATTTTTTGATTTAATTTTAATTTCTGTCAATTCTCTAAATTCTCTAATTGAGTCTATAGTGATGTGTTTATTCGGACTTTTTTCTTGATGCATAACTAATCCAAATCCAGCGCTAGAGTCAGTAAAAGCAGGGCAAAAAATAGGAACGTTATTATCAAAAGCTGTTTCTATTAATGAACCTTTTTTTTTTGAATTATTTTTTAAATATCTTCCCATCTCATATATAAATTCTCTAGAGGTGTATGTCTTTGGGGGTAATTTATCAGCTATTTCACATATAATTTTATCGCACATTTGCAATTCATCCTCATCAATATAAGTATCATAAATCCTATCAATATAATTTTTTCTGAGTTCACTATCATCTTGAAATTGTGAACCTTGATAATGTTTAAAACCCAAACCCTCAAAAAAATCCATATCAACAATTGATGCGCCAGTAGCAACGATAGCATCCACCATATTGTATTTAACCATATCTTTATAGATGTTCATGCATCCCGCAGCAGATGTTGATCCTGCAAGTGTTAAAAAAATTGTGCAATTTTTATCTTTTAACATTTCATTAAAAATACTTGCAGCGTTTCCTGTTTCTCTGGAGACAAAAGACATTTTTTGCATCGACGATATAATATCTCGAGAGTCAAAAGAAGTTATGTCAATGTGCTCAACAGGTTTGTTAAGAAATTTTTTTTTTGTATTGTGGCCTAAATTTTTCTTTTCTGACATTTATGCGACTAGAGATCCTTTATTCTTATCTCTGTCGTACATAGTCATTATTGGTTCATCCTCAACTTCATAAATCTCGTTAGAATAAAAGCCATTAAATTGAGTTCTGAAAGTCAATCCATACGCACCTAGTTGACCAAGTTCTATATAATCATTCTCTTTAATATTATTAGGTAAAATAAAAGGTCCTTTCATATAATCAAGGCTGTCACAAGTTGGTCCATAAAAATCAAAAGCAGTCATTTTTTTTGAAATCATTCTTCCATTTGTAATTATTTTTGAGGGATAAACTATATTTGGAACTCCACCATCAAATAAAGTTCCATAAGTTCCATCGTTTATGTAAAGCTTTTGTTTTTTTCTTAAATTCACTTTTACTATCGTTGATCCTGACTCTGCGACCAACGCTCTTCCTGGCTCACAAATTATTTCGGGCATTTTATCTAAGTTCAATTTTTCAAGAGCTGTTTTAATCTCATTAAAATAACTTTCCAAAGATGGCGGAATTAGATCTGGATAAATAGTTGGAAATCCACCTCCAATATTTATTACATCTGGAATAATTTTTGTTTTTTTGATTATATTTCCAATTTCAGAAATACCCTTAGCATAAGAAATAGGATGCATACATTGCGAACCAACATGAAAACTTAAACCAATTTTTTTTGCATATTGTTTAGTTAATCTTAATAACCCGATTGCTTCAGAACTTAATGCACCAAATTTTTTTGATAAATCAATCTCGGCATGTTCATTGGAAACAGCCACCCTTACATATATCTCAAGATCCTTAGCTTGATTTGTAGACTCAATAATTTTTATTAATTCCTCTTTTGTATCTAATGAAAAACTTTTAACATTATATTTAAAATATGCGTCTCTAATACTCTCTCTACTTTTTACGGTATGCATATAAGAACATTCTAAATTTTTGTTGATCTTTTTAATCATCTCTATCTCTTTTATTGAAGCAACATCAAAATTCTTTATTCCTGACTCTATAAGAGTTTTGACTACAAAAGGATGTGGATTAGTTTTAACCGCATATAGAATTTTGCCTGGGAAATTTTGTAAAAAAACTTTGGTAGCTTTTTTTATAGAGTTCTTTCTGATGCAGTAAACTGGATCAGAAGGTTTGATTACATTAATTAGTTCATCAACCGTTTTAAATTTTTTCATTTTTTTAGCTCCGTAAAAAAAAATTTAACAAAAAAAATCTGCATAACAGCTATGCAAATTTTATTAAATTGAGCATTTAAGGGATTCTTCACCTAGTGTAAAGAAAATAATTGATAAAAATCAATGTTTCCCAAGCTCTTGAAATTTTAAAAATAAACTCCATATTGATCTTATGAATGTCCAAAACGTAAAAAATATAAGCCAATTTGAAGATAAATCTCTATTAATTGTGGATGACGATAATCCTTTCAGAGAGCGCTTAGCCAGAGCTATGGAAAAAAAGGGATTTAAAGTTTCACAAGCTGAAGGTGTAAAAAAAGGAATTGATGTTGTTAAAACAAATAAACCTGCTTTTGCTGTAGTGGACTTAAGGCTTGGTGATGGTAACGGATTGGAAGTTGTAAAAGAAATTCAAAATTCTAATGCAGATAGTAGAATTGTGATGTTAACAGGCTATGGGAATATTCCAACAGCTGTTGCAGCAATTAAACAAGGTGCAATTGACTATCTTGCTAAACCAGCTGATGCTGACGATGTTGAAAAAGCACTTCTAGCAGATCCAAATAGAAAAGCTGATCCACCAGATAACCCTATGTCTGCAGATAGAGTTAAGTGGGAACATATCCACAGAGTATTTGAATTATGTAATAGAAATGTTTCTGAAACAGCCAGAAGACTAAAAATGCATCGTAGAACTCTTCAGAGAATTTTATCAAAAAGATCGCCTAGATAAACTTTTTAAAAAAATCGACTTTTGTAGAAATTATAACTAATAGAAAGATTTTAAATAATTCTGCTAGTAAAAAAGGTTTTGCCCCTAGATCAAAAATTGGTTTATCCCAACCAATTAAAATTCCTAACCAAATAAGTCCTAATACATAAATTGGCAAAACTGAGAAAAAAATCTTAATAAAATTTAAAAGATAGTTTTTATTATAATTAAATTTTCCAGCCACATAAACCGCTATTATAAAACCTAAAAGATATCCCATCGTTGGACCTGTAAAATAAATCATACCAACACCTTTTTCTGGAGAATTGGAAAAAACTGGTATTCCAAATATACCTTCAATTAAATAAAGTGCAACTGTAGCTAAACCCAATTTATAACCAAAACACATTCCTAAAAATATTACGACGAAGGTCTGCATTGTCATTGGAACTGGGTAAAACGGTATTTTTAATTTTGCTGAAATCGTTAACAAAATTGTTCCTAAAAAAACAATAATAGCATTTTTAATTACTTTGTTATTTTGAATCAGCTTCACAGTTTCCATAATTTAATGATATATTAATTTAAGCTTTTAATCTAGTTATTTGTTAAATTCACAAAAACGTCCTCTAAATTTGGGTCTTCAGATTTAATATCTTTAATCACTATTCCTTGATTTTCTAATAACTTGATTATTTTTTGGATATTAAATTCTTGTTTATTATATTCTATCTTAAATTCTGAATCTGTATTGGTTAAAATATTAAAATCTTTATTGTTAATATCATCTAAAATTATTCTCTTATTAATTTCAAATTTAAGGGTTTTTGTTTGAATCTTATTTAACATATTTTCGGTTGTGTCTAATGCTATAAGATTACCTTTATGAATTATACCTACTCTGTTGCACAATTCTTCAGCCTCTTGGAGATAGTGTGTAGTCAGAATAATTGTTACTCCAAGTTTTCTAAGAGATCTAATATTATCCCACAAATTTTTTCTCAGATCTACATCAACACCTGCGGTTGGTTCATCTAGTATAATTATAGGTGGTTTATGAACTAAAGCTTTTGCTATCAATAGTCTTCTTTTCATACCACCTGATAAATTTCTTGTATAACTATTTGATTTATCTTTTAAAGCGACTAGATCAAGTACGGTGTCTGTTATCCTATCTTTTTTTTTAACTCCAAATAAACCAGCTTGAAGATCCAATAGTTTTTTTGGAGTAAAGAAAGGGTCAACGTTTATTTCTTGAGGAACAATTCCTAGCGAAACTCTAACTTGGCGTGGATTCTTATCTAAATCAAATCCCCAGACTATTACTTCACCCGAGGTTTTATCTGTGACACCTGCAAGAATATTTATAAAAGTACTTTTTCCTGCTCCATTTGGACCAAGAAGTCCTAAAATTTCTCCTTCTTTCACCTCTAAGTTTAAATCTTTAAGTGCATGGATATTCTTTCGATAAATTTTATTTAATTTTTTAACAGAAAGTACGTTTTTTTTACTCATTTAGATTTATAGGCTTATAACATTAAGGTAAATTAATAATAATTTAATAAATGGCCGAATTAAATAAAAAAAAACATTTTTATCTTATTGATGGCTCTGGGTATATTTTTCGAGCATATTATGCTCTTCCTCCTCTATCCAGAAAGTCAGATGGGTTACCAACAGGTGCTGTTGCGGGATTTTGTAATATGCTTTTTAAGTTGCTAGAGGATGCAAAATCAAAAGAAAATAAAGAGAAACCAACTCATTTCGTGGTTATTTTTGACTCTGCTAGAAAAAATTTTAGAAATGATATTTATGAAGACTATAAAGCGAACAGATCAGACGCACCTGATGATTTAATACCTCAGTTTGAATATATTCGAAAATCTGTAGAGGCTTTTAATATTCCTGCTGTTGAAATGATTAACTATGAAGCCGACGATTTAATTGCAACTTATTCAAAACAAATTACTAAACTTGGTTCTGATGTAACAATTGTTTCATCAGATAAAGATTTAATGCAGCTTCATGACAAAAAAGTAAGAATTTATGATCCTATGAAAAATAAATTTATCAAGAAAGAGGATGTAATCGCTAAATTTGGAGTTACTTCGGATAAGGTTATTGATGTTCAATCTTTAGCTGGTGATTCAAGTGATAACGTTCCAGGTGTTCCTGGTATTGGAGTAAAAACAGCAGCAGAATTAATAAATAAATTTGGAAGTTTAGAAGAACTTCTCAAAAATGCTGAAACAATAAAACAAAATAAAAGACGAGAAACAATTATCGAAAACAAAGATAAAGCTTTAATAAGCAAGAAACTAGTAACCTTAAAAAATGATGTACCTGTCAAAAATAAATTAGATGATTTTTTATTAAAGGAAATTGATAAAAAAAAACTCTTCAATTTTTTAAGAGATATGGAGTTTAATAGATTGCTAAGTTCAGCGATTTCAACATATGGAGAAATTGATTTTGAAAATAAAAATAAAGAACAAGCGCAAAAGACAAAAGACAATCTCTCAAAATCAAACTATAATTTGATAAAGAGCGAGGACGAATTAAAAAAATTAATACACAAAATAGAGGAAGTCGGAGAACTTGCTATTGATACAGAAACAAACTCTCTTAACCCGCACCTTGCCAAATTAGTTGGTATATCTATATCTTTTAAAATAGGTGAGGCTTATTATGTTCCTTTAAATCATTCTGATGGGAAAAATTTGGATGAAAAAAATATACTTAAAATTTTAAAGCCATTATTAGAAGATAAAACCATTAAAAAAATCGGTCAAAATATAAAATTTGATTACATAATTTTTTATCATAGAGGCATAGAAATGAAATTTTTGGAGGACACAATGTTGATGTCCTACGTTCTAGATGCCGGAAAAAATAAACATAATATGGATGAATTATCAAAAATACATTTAGATCATCAAACAATATCTTATAAAGACTTAGTTGGAACTGGAAAAAAACAAATAACCTTTGATGATGTAGATATTGATCAAGCAAAAGACTATGCAGCCGAAGATGCTGATGTTACTTATAGGTTATACAAAAAATTTTTGAAAGATATCAAAGTAGAGAAATTAGTAAATATTTACGAGTCATTTGAAAAACCAATGATTGAAATTTTGGCTAAAATGGAAATTAGCGGAATAAAATTAGACAAAGATTTCTTAATAAAGCTTTCAAAAAAATTTGAAAAAAAAATAGCTGAATTAGAAAAAGACATTTTCAAAATATCTAAAAAGAAATTTAAAATTGGTTCAACAAAACAGCTTGGTGAAATAATGTACAATGATTTAAAAATTTCAGCATTAAAAAAAACAAAAAAAGGAAGCTTTGCCACGAGTGCCAGTGTTTTGGAAGATCTGGCATTTAAAGGACATGAATTACCTAAGTTAGTCTTGGAATGGAGGCAAATTTCAAAGCTTCAAAATACATATTCAGACTCACTTCCAGAATTTATCAATCCTGTTTCAAAAAGAGTTCATACATCTTTTTTGTTGGCAGCTACAACAACTGGAAGGTTAGCATCAAGTGATCCAAATTTACAAAATATTCCAATTAAGTCTGAAGATGGAAAAGAAATAAGAAAAGCCTTTATTTCAGAAAAAGGAAATTCACTTTTATCTGCTGATTATAATCAAATTGAAATGAGAATACTTTCTGATTTAGCAGATGTGAAAGAATTAAAAAAAGCTTTTAATAATAATGAAGATATTCATTCTTTAACTGCAAGCCAAATTTTTAATGTAGAAATTAATAAAGTCACTAAAGAGATGAGGAGAAAAGCAAAGGCGATTAATTTTGGTATTATCTATGGTATTTCACAGTATGGACTAGCTAAACAAATTTCTGTTTCAACAGCTGATGCTGAAATTTTTCTAAAGGCGTATTTTAAAAAATTCCCTGAGATAAAAGACTACATGTCGTCCACAATAAAACATTGTAGAAGAAGTGGATTTGTTAACAATATTTTTGGCAGAAAAACACACATTATAGGTATCAATGATAAAAATTTTAATATTAGAAACTTTCAAGAAAGGGCAGCGATTAATGCACCAATACAAGGGTCAGCATCGGAATTAATGCGAATAGCGATGATAAGAATTTTTAATAAACTTAATGATGATGCAAAATTTAAAACAAAATTATTATTGCAAATTCACGATGAACTAATATTTGAAATACCTAATAACGAACTAGATAGAATCAAAAAACTAATTAAAACAGAAATGACCAGTGTTAAATCAAGTGAGCATCACACTTTCTCTATACCTATTCTAGTAGATGTAAATATTGGGGATAATTGGGGTATGCTGCATTAAATATTAGTGTATTGTCTAAATTGGGACAATTTAGTATTTTTATATTAGGCTATGACACAAACAATTGCACTAATAGATGATGACAGAAATATTCTTACCAGCTTAAGTATTGCCCTAGAAAAAGAAGGTTTTAAAGTCCAAACTTATTTAGATGGAGAGAGTGCACTTATAGGACTGACAAGAACACCTCCAGACTTAGCAATCGTTGATATTAAAATGCCTAAAATGGATGGTGAGGAGTTACTAAAAAAATTAAGAAAAAAAAGTTCATTACCAGTAATTTTTTTAACTTCAAAAGATGAGGAAGTAGATGAACTTTTAGGTTTAAAGTTAGGAGCAGATGACTTTGTAAAAAAATCTGGTGGTTTTTCAATAAAAGTCTTAGTTGAGAGAATTAGGGTTCAACTTAGAAAGAAAAATATTAGTGTAGACGATAGTAAAAACATTATTACTCATGGCAAACTCAAATTAGATCCCTCACAACTTGAGTGTGAATGGGACGGAAAACAGTTGCCAGATAAATTAACAACAACAGAATTTTTAATCGTTCAAGAACTTGCTAAAAGACCGGGGATAATTAAAGAAAGAGCGCAATTGATGGATATTGCGTATAGAGAGGATACTGATATCGAAGATAGAACTATTGATAGTCACGTTAAAAGAATTAGAAAAAAATTTAAAAAAATTGATGCGAGTTTTTCTGCAATAGAAACAAGATATGGAAGTGGCTATAGGTGGAATGTTAATTAATGTTTACCTCACTCATAAAAAATCTCTCTATTCTTAAAAAATTTTTATTCATCAATCTTTTAATTTTTATATTTATTGGTACATTAACCATAATCTACCTCAATTATGTTCAACCAAACTTAATTAAAAAAAAAACATCTCTCCAAATCGAAGTAATAAATAATACAATTAATAATCTTAATAGACTAAATATTGAATTTGAAAAAAATGAGGTAAAAAAATTTTTATTGTCGACAAGATTTTTATTTCAAAATCTTGATAGGGTTATTTTTTTTAATAAGTCATTCGAGATTTTAGCAGACACAGATACACTCGATCTTGACCCAAGATCCTTTTCATCAAGAATTGAAATAGTTGAATTTGATTTACAAAATAACCAAGATAAAGAAAAATCTACAGATGAATTAATTAATTCAGAAAAAAAGAGTGAATTTGAAGAAACACTTCAGGAATATTCAATATCCGATGATTATGGTAAGCCTGTTACTTTTACAAATGAAACTTATAATAAATTTAAATTATCAACTATAAAGAATGTTTTGATTGATGATGAAAATGTCGGGTATATTTTGATATCTCAAAACGCCAATGATGTTAAAACAGCAATCAATGAAAGAAAAACTTTTGTTATTCGAACGGCAATATTAATTGCAGTTGTAATCTTTATTTTTTCATTAGTGTTGAATAGATATTTTTTAAAACCAATTAGAAATCTTGTTAATTACACTGAAAATATAAAAGAAAAGAGTAAAAAGAAAATAGATATTAAAAGTTTAATAAAACGAAATGATGAACTGGGAACTTTGTCATTATCTCTAGATGAAATGACAAATGAATTACAAAAACGAGTAAACACAGCTGAAAACTTCTCCACAGATTTAGTTCATGAAATTAGAAATCCTTTAGCTTCACTTAAAAGTGCATCTGAATTATTGGAAGTTACTAACAGCAACTCTGAAAAGGAAAAATTAACAAAAATTTTGACTCACGATGTAGAGAGAATTGAAAGATTAATAACTGATTATTCTCAAATGCTTAAAGATGAAGTCGCGATCACAAGGGAAAGCATGAAAATTTTAGACTTAAAAAAAATCGCTGACTCAGTTGTCGATGACTTTAACGCTATATACAATACAAAACGGGGTATTAATATAGATTTACAGTTTAAAAATTCTGGCGAAAAATTTAATGTTAAAGGTATTGAAAATAGGATTGAACAAGTCTTAGCAAACCTCCTTGAAAATTCCATTTCATTTAGCAAAGATAATCAAAATATCGTAGTCAAACTATCACAGAAAAAAGACGGAAAAATTTCTCTTAGTGTAATTGATGAAGGAATTGGGTTTAAAGAAAAAAATACAGATAAGATTTTTAAAAGATTTTATAGCAACAGACCAGATAAATTTGGTGAACACTCTGGATTAGGATTGAATATTGTTAAAAATCTAGTTGATCTTCATGGAGGTCAAGTAATCGCATCTAATAATGTTAATAAAAAGGGAGCAAAAGTAGAAATTATTTTTCCAAAATTAAATTGATATATTGAATAAATTATCCTTTAATGTAAAAGATTTGCAAAAATGAGTGATTATAAAGTAAAAGATATCAAGCTAGCTGAGTTCGGTAGAAAAGAAATTTCTCTTGCCGAAACAGAAATGCCTGGACTTATGGCATTAAGAAAAGAATATAAAGGAAAGTTTCCTTTAAAAGGTGCTAAAATTTTAGGCTGCCTGCACATGACAATTCAAACTGCTGTGCTCATTGAGACATTAGTAGCTCTCGGCGCAGAGTGTAGATGGTCATCATGCAATATTTTCTCAACGCAAGATCATGCGGCTGCAGCGATAGCAAAAGCTGGAATACCCGTGTTTGCTTGGAAAGGTGAAACAGAAGAAGAGTATTGGTGGTGTGTGAAACAAACAATCGAGGGTAAAAAAGACTGGAAGCCAAATATGATTTTAGATGATGGTGGAGACTTAACTGCTCTAATGCATAAAGATTATAAACATTTAATGAAAGATATTAAGGGGTTGTCAGAGGAGACAACAACAGGTGTTTTAGCATTGAAAAAGATGGAGAGTGAAGGAACATTATTAGTGCCAGCAATAAACGTTAATGACTCAGTGACAAAATCAAAATTTGACAATTTATATGGATGTAGGGAAAGTTTAGTCGATGGAATCAAAAGAGCAACAGATGTGATGATGTCAGGCAAAGTGGCAATCGTTGCAGGATTTGGTGACGTAGGCAAAGGCAGTGCAGCATCATTGAGGCAATCTGGAGCAAGAGTTATGATTACTGAAACTGATCCAATATGTGCCTTGCAGGCAGCGATGGAAGGTTATGAAGTAGTCTTAATGGATGAAATGATTAAAGAGGCTGACATAGTGGTAACTGCGACTGGCAACAAAGATATTATAACAGCAGATCATATGAGAGATATGAAGGATAGAGCGATACTATGTAATATTGGACACTTTGATAATGAAATCCAAGTTGAGGCATTAAAAAATTATAAGTGGGATGAAATTAAACCCCAAGTGCACGAAATAGAATTACCAAGCAAAAAAAGAATTATTCTTTTAGCTGAAGGTAGACTTGTTAATCTTGGATGTGCAACAGGGCACCCAAGTTTTGTAATGAGCGCATCTTTTACAAATCAAGTCACTGCTCAAATAGAACTTTGGAATAATTCATCTAAATATGAAAAAAAGGTTTATGTTTTACCAAAACATCTTGATGAAAAAGTAGCCATGTTACACTTAGATAAAGTGGGTGCAAAATTAACAAAACTATCAAAAGAACAAGCTGATTATATTAGCGTAAAACAAGAAGGGCCATATAAGCCAGATGCTTACCGCTACTAATCGTAGCAATATAAAAATTTCAAAAGAAATTGAGTTAAAAAGATTTTCTGAGAAAACTTCTAGATTTGTAAAAAAATTTAATACAATTTTTTTATACGGTGAAATTGGAGTTGGGAAAACTACATTTGCTAAATATTTGATCAATAACCTGCAAAAAAAGGAAAAAACAAAGATTTCAGAAATACCAAGCCCAACATTCAATTTAGTTTACGAGTACAAAATTAAAAAATTTAGAATTCAGCATTTTGATTTGTATAGGTTAAAAAATAAAAAAGAATGTCTAAATATTGGTCTTTTTGAAGATGATAATGTGATTTCAATAATTGAATGGCCAGAAAAAGCACATTTTAAACCCAAAAAAAGGATAGAAATTTATTTTAAGTATTTTGATAACTATAATTCAAGATTATTAAAAATTAAATTTTTTGGAAAAAATGAGGTTAAATAACAAAAAAGTAATAAAATTAGAAGGGGATGCTTCAGAAAGAAAATTCTATAGATCAAAAGATTCTATAATAATTTTTTCAAAAAAAAATAAAAAAAAAAATTTATTAATCTATGATGCAATAAATAGAATACTAAATTCAGGGGGTATTTGTGCTCCTAGATTATTAAAAAACAATTACAAAAAAAATTTAATAGAGGTAAATGATTTGGGAGATGTTACTTTGCTCAAACTTCTTAAAAATAGAAAAAACAAAAAAAAAATTTTTATTAAAGTATTAGATTTATTATTTAAAGTTCAAAAAATAAAAAAATTTTATAATAAAGATTTTACAGGTAGAAAATACAAAATGGTAAGATATTCAAAAGATAAACTTTTAAAAGAGGCTTATTTGTTTAATGAATGGTATCTTCCTCGAAAATTTAGCAAGAAAAAATTAAATCAATTTAAAAAAAAATTTAAGAACATTTTTTTAAGATTATCAAAGGCAATTAAATTACCTGATAATGTTTTTGTGCATAGAGACTTCCATGTTTCAAATATAATGCTTAAACAAAAAAAATTTCATTTAATAGATAGTCAAGATGCAGTTATTGGAAATCCAGCTTATGATCTTGCTTCATTAATTGATGACGTCAGACTTAAAACATCAAATAAATTAAAAGAAGAAATGTTTGACCATTTTACAAAAAAATACTCAAATAGAGATCTTAAAAAATTTGAAAATGACTTCTTAATTTTATCAGTACTAAGAAATTTTAAGATTCTTGGAATTTTTTCAAGACTTGAAAAAAGAGATTATAAAAACAAATATCTTAAATACATACCTTATACATGGAGTCTTATTAAATTAAGAACTAAAAATGGTAAAGTATTTGATGAGTTAAGGTTTATTTTAAATAATAATAAATTTATATAAAATTTAATTGTATGAAAAAAGTTGAGGTTGCGGTGATATTAGGTGCTGGCTTTGGAAAAAGATTAACTCCAATTACAAACGAAATTCCAAAACCTCTTGTTGAAATTGGAAATGAAACTATACTAGAAAAGACTATTAAACTTGTAAAAAAATTAAATCTCAAAAAAATTCTGATAAATGCTCATTACAAACGAGACCAGCTTAAAAATTTTATTGAAAAAAAAAACTTTGATATTGATATAGAATTATTCGAGGAAGTCCCTGAAATTCTCAATACTGGTGGAGGCATTTTAAATATGATCATGGAAAACAAAAATGAATATTTTTTAACTTTAAATCCAGATACTTTATGGAACGAAAATTATATTGATGAAATCTTACAAATGGAAAATCAGTTTTTTAACTCAAATTCAAAAAATATTTTATTAGTGGTAAATAAGGATAAAAGCTTTGATCAAAATTTGATAGGAGACTTTAATCTTGAAGCGGACAAGCTTAACAAAACTAAGCCCTTAAATTTTATTTACACGGGATGTCAGATACTAGAAAAGAAAATATTTAAAAAATTTAATAATAAATCTTTCCCAATGTCGGAGGTGTGGAATGATTTATTATCAAGAAATGAATTGATGGGTTTTGAAAGTAAAGTGAACTTTAAACATGTCACTAATTATGATATTTATAATAAACTTCTAAAAAGCAACTAAATTTTTGGCTCTTTCTTGATCAAGATATGTTGCAGATGAAATTTGAAGTTTGTCCTCAAAAATTATTAAAAGAGGATTTGCGGTTGGTATTTCCATTTTAGAAATTTCCCTCTCATTAATTTTAAAAAGATACTTACATAGAGCTCTTAAAGAATTTCCATGCGCTGAGATGCATACACCTTTACCATTTTGAAGATCTTTTAAGATCAATTCATTATAACAATCCACTACCCGTTTATGTGTATCTTTTAAAGATTCGGTATCTGGAATATCAGACACTGGAATATCCTTATAGGTTTCTATATTGAGCGGATGGTAGGGGCTTTTCCTATCTAAAGCTCCAGGTTTGACATCCCATGATCTTCTAAATTGATGGATTTTCTCCTCTCCATATTTTTTTTTCATGTCTCCTTTATTTAAACCTGTAAGCTCTCCATAATGTCTTTCATTTAATTGCCATTTTCTAGTAATTAAGTTTTCATCTTCATTTAATTCTTTCATTACAATTTTAAGAGTATCATTCGCCCTTTTTTGGAAGGAGCTATAAAAAGAATCAAGTTTAATTTTTTTCCCTTTTATTAATTCACCAGCTTTTTTAGCCTCAGCTCTACCTTTATCTGTTAATCCGACATCGACCCAACCAGTAAATCTTTTTTGTTGGTTCCACTCACTTTGTCCATGCCTTATAAGAATAAGATGTTTCATCGAAATATTTGATATATTAATTAATAAATAAAATAAATAAAATTAATGAAAATTTTTACTAATAATCTTCAATTAATTTTCAAATTATCTAATGTTTGTTTAATAATTTTATATCTATATCCAGGAAGTATATTAGGTTTCTTTTTATATAATGATTTTAGTAATCAACCTCAAATCACAAGAGATTTATTTCAAATATCCTCAAATCACATTTACGCTTTTTCCCTGATTTCAATTCTTGGTCTTTTCACTTTTAAAACAAAAAAAAGATTATTTGCGTATTTGGTTTGTTTATCCATAGTCCTTGAACTTTTCCATTTGGTTATACCAAATCGCAGCTTTCAAATAGGTGATCTAAATGGTAACTTGTTGGGTGTAATAATACCTTTTTTGATTTATAAAGTTTATGAAATCTTATTTCAAACCAAAAGAAAATAAAATTATATATTTAATTTTTTTTATAATTTTTTTTTTAAAAACTAATTCATATTCAGAGGAAATAACAGGGTATGCAAAAGTAATAGACGGTGACACAATTAGAATAAAGGGAAATAAAATTAGACTTTACGGTATCGATGCACCTGAAAACAATCAAATATGCTCTAAGCCTTGGTTAAGTCTTAATATAATCACTTTTAATAAAGATTACGAGTGTGGGCTCAAAACTACTAATTTATTAAAAAAGTTTATTAAAAACGAAAAATTGGTATGTGAAAAGAAATCTATGGATAGATATAATAGAGTTGTTGCTATTTGTTTTAAGAAAAGACGGGATATTAATTCTTGGCTAGTAAGGAATGGTTTAGCTGTTGCTTACACTAAATATTCAAAAAAATATATTATAAATGAAAACGATGCAAAAAAAGAAAAAAAAGGTTTGTGGGCAGGAAATTTTGAAATGCCTTGGGAATGGAGAAAAAAACGTAAATAAATTATAAATAAAGGGTGATTCGTTTTAAATTTTTTTTATCTTTATCAATTTTTTTATTTTTGCTGAGCTGCTCATCTATTCCAAAAAATACCTCAAGTAGTTGCTCAATATTTTCTGAAAGATATTTCTGGTATAAGCATGCAAAAAAGACTGAAGAAAAATGGGGAACACCAATGCACATACAACTTGCATTTATTAAATTTGAGTCAGATTTCCATTGGCTTGCAAAACCTAAACGACAAAAACTTTTTAAAATAATTCCTTTTAAAAGACCCTCAAGTTCATTTGGATATTCTCAGGCTGTAAAAGGAACATGGAAACAATATAAGGAGGAACAGAATAAACCATTAGCTCTTAGAACAAGATTTAAGGATAGCGTTGATTTTATTGGCTGGTATACAAATAAATCATCAAAACTTCTAAAGATACCCAAAAACGATGCATTCAAACAATATATTGCATATCACGAAGGATGGGGAAATTATAAAAATTATAAAAAAAATGAGAAGGTAATTTCTTATGCAAAAAAAGTAAAAAAGTATTCAGATCAATATAAAACTCAGCTTATAAAATGTAAAAAAAAGCTTAACAGAAAAAAATTTATTGTTTATTGATTAAGTTCTTTTTCTAACTCTTTTTCAATATGATTTATACTTTTTGTATTCTTTCCTAATAACAAATAAATTATTGGAACTACATAAAGTGTAAAAAAGGTCGAAAATATCATTCCAGCAAATATAGTAATACCAACAGATAATCTGCTCGCCTCACCTGGGCCACTACTTATTACCAATGGTAGAACTCCAATAATGGTAGATATAGAAGTCATTAAGATTGGTCTTAATCTTAGTGCTGACGATTCCAAAATTGCGGTTAATTGATTTTTCCCTTCATCTCTTAACTGATTTGCAAATTCAACAATTAATATTCCGTTTTTTGTTGCTAATCCAATTAGTATTATTAAAGCAACCTGACTATAAACGTTAATTGAGCTACCGACGAGCAGTAGACCTATTATTCCACCAAATATTGCCAACGGCACTGTTAACATTATGGTGAATGGATGGATAAAACTCTCAAACTGAGCAGCCATCACAAGATATGCTGTCACTAAAGCCAAAAAGAATATTACATAGATCTGAAAACTTATTTCTTTTAGTTGCTCACTCTCCCCCTTGAAATCAATTCTGGCATCAGGTGTATTTTCTTGAACAACTTTTTCTAAAAAAGATAACGCATTCTGAAGGGTATAATCCCCTACAATATTTGCAGAAATGGTAACAGCTTTTTGTCTATTATATCTTGATAGAAATGGAGCAGTTCCTCTTTCATTAATTGTCACTAAATTTGATAAAGCAATTAATTGACCAGAGTTTTTTGATCTAACATAAACTTTATTTAAACTTGAGGGTTCATTTCTATTTTTAATATCTCCCTGTAAGATAATTGAATATTCCTTACCATCCTTTGTAAATTTTGTGACACTTCTTGAGCCAAAAATAGTTTCAATTGTTCGACCTATTTCTGAAGTAGATACGCCAAGATCTGATGCTTTCTTTTGATCTATCTTTACATTTATAATTGGTTTATTTAATTCAAAATCGTCTTCGATATTTGCTAAATTATTATTTTTTCTTGCTTCTCTTTTAATAATCTCTTTCCACTCAATAAGTTCATCATAGGTATTCCCTAATATTACAAATTGGACTGGTTTCTCTACACCCCCAGTTCTTATTCCCTGAGGCATAACTGGGAACGATAAAACACCGGGAACTTTTGAAATTTCTCTAAAAGACTCCATCATTATTCTGTTACCTTTTCTGTCTCTTTTTTTCCAATCTTCCAATAATACAATTATAAAAGCTGAATTTACTTGTTTGCTACTTTTTCCAAAACCTGGCACTCTCAAAATAAGTCTTCTGTATTCACCTTGCCCTACTTTTGGTAATAACAATTTTTCTATATCCTGAGTTTTAGAGGAAGTGAATTCAAATCCTGAACTTTGAGGAGCCTTCACTATTACAAAGAACGCTCCTCTATCTTCTTTTGGTATAAGTTGTTTAGGAATATAAATGAATAAACCAATGCATAAAATTAAAATTGATATTAAAAAAGTGATTATGCTTTTTTTCTTTAGTATCCAATATTTAAGTGTGTAAATGTAAAAATCTTTAAAATTATTTAATTTTTTTTCAAACTTAAGAGTAAATTTATTTCTTTTGGACTTTGCGTCTAGAACTTTACTTGCAATCATTGGGCTTAAAGATAATGCCACAAAACTTGATATAATCACCGCAAAACTTAAAGTAACAGCAGTTTCAGCATACAATACTCCAGCTAAACCCTCTATAAAAATCAAAGGTATGAATACAGCGACAAGAACTAAAGTGGTTGCTATAATTGCAAAAGACACTTGTCTTGATCCTTTATATGCAGCAACCAAAGAACTCTCACCTTTCTCAACTCTTCTGTATATATTTTCCAACATAACAATTGCATCGTCCACCACGATTCCTATTGCAAGCACTAATGCCATAAGAGTGAAGAGATTTATTGAAAAATCAAAAAAATAAATTGCTAAAAATGTTGATATTAAAGAGACTGGCAGAGCTACAATTGGTACTATTAAAGCCCTAATGTTACCTAAAAAAAGATAAATAATTAGAGTGACCAAAATTAGTGCCACAAATAATGTTTTGTAAACCTCTTTAATTGCATTTGAGACATAATTCGATCTATCAAAAGATACCTCTAATGTAGATCCATCAGGTATAGAACTTTGTATTTCTTTAATTTTCTTTTTTACTGCTGTAGCTACCGCGATTGTGTTTGCATCTGAGTTTTGATAAATACCAATACCCACAACTTTTTTTCCATTTCCTTTAAATAGAGTTCTTGTAGAGACTGGACCAAATTCAATCCTAGAAACATCTTCCAAAGTTGTTACAGAGCCATCGATTGCCCTCTTCAAAGGTAGTTTTTTATAGGAGTCTAAATTTTCGTAAGCGTTCTCAAGTTTAATTGAAAGATCTACATCTTTCGACTCTATTCGACCAGCAGGAAATTCTAAGTTTTCAGAATTCAAAACTTGTTCAACGTCTTGAGTAGTTAAGTTTCTAGCAGCTAGCGAAAGAGGATCTAGCCACACTCTTACAGATAGCTCCCTTTCACCACCTAATCTAACACGTCCAACTCCTTCTACAGTTGAGAAATAATCTACCAAATATCGATCAGCAAAATCAGTAAGTTCTAAATCACTCATAAAATCTGAACTAAAACTTAGCCACATTGTTGTTCTAAAACCTGCTGATTGTTTAAAAATTTCTGGTGCGCTAGCCTCTTTTGGTAAATTATCCACTACTCTTGAGATTGCACTTCTCACATCATTGGCAACATCATCAATATCAAGATTATCTTTGAAGGTCATATCAATTCTTGACCTTTCATCTTCACTCATAGAGTCGATTGAAACGAGACCAGGGGTGCCTCCGATAAAATCTTCAATCTTTTGTGTTATCTGAGTGTCAATAACCTGAGCTGAAGCTCCTTTGTAATCAGTCTGAACTGATACTACTGGTCGGTCAATATCTGGTAATTCATTAGTTGGTATTTCAAAAAAAACTAAAATACCAAACATAACCATGACTATACTCATCACCATTGAGACGACTGGTCGTTTGATTGATAAGTCTGTTAAGAACATCTTCTAATTAATGATTTTAATTTTGATTTTATCTCTTACTTTTGAAATTCCCTCTTTTACTATCTTATCGCCCACAGATAAACCATCAAGAATAGAAACTTTTCCATAATTTCTTTTTCCAATTTTTACTTCAATTTTCTCAATAGTATTATCCTCTAAAACTTTATAAGCAAAAGCTGTATCACCCTGTATCAATAATGAGTTTTCAGGAACTCCTATTTCTTGAGTTTCATTATAAATAATTTGAATATCTAAAAGCATCCCTGGGACTAATTCTAAATTTTTATTGTCCACTGTGATACTTGCGAGTACTGATCTTGTGCTTGGATCTACACGAGAACTTACAGAGTCTATCTTACCATAAAATATTTTATCAAAAGCATCTGATCTTACTTCAGCAACAAGACCTGGTTTTAAAATTTTAAGATAAATCTCGGGAACCTTGATATTTAGAATAATTGATGAGGTGTCATCTAAAGTGAGAATAAAAGACTCAGTTCCCAAAACACCTTGTGCAATTTCTCTTTTCCCCAAAACACCTTTAAAGGGTGCGATGATAACTTCATTTTTTGTTCTTAATAAAACTTCACCCTCATTAAATACTTTTCCAATAAGAATTTTTTCATCAAGCATTTCACTTTTTTTGACTCTAAAATTTTTATTTTTTTTGGATAGAGCAGTTCCAAATGTTTCAATACTGTCAAAAAAATTGGATGATTGAACAACCTCAACAATTACTCCTGGTGGTGGATATTTAGAAAACTTTTTTTGAAAATGTTTTCCAACAAAGTGCCTTGCTATTATCACTGAAACAATGACAATTGCCAATATTATTAAAAATATGGTAATTTTTTTTGAAGTTTTCATGCTGGATATTTACCATATTCACTCCAAGAACCATCATAAATTTTTGGAATATAATCGTTATTTACCATTTTATAAGCATAAGCTAGGACTGCGGCGGTAACACCAGATCCGCAAGTAAAAACTGGATCTAATCTTTTTTCTATATTTTCATTTTGATTGAAAAGTTCTCTTAATTCTCTCAAATTTTTGAACTCCCCAGTTTTTTGATTTATACATAGATTAAAAGGTAAACAAAAAGAGTTTTGAATATGTCCATTTCTTAAACCTTTCCTCGGCTCAGATACCTTTCCCTCAAATCTTTCAAGGCTTCTTGCATCAATAACATTAAAACTCTTACTTAAAATATTCTTTTTGATTTGATCAAAGCTTACTACTAAATTTTCTTTTTCATTTGTAACATAATTACTTTTAATAATTTCTGTCGTAAGTTTAGTAATAGGTTTATTTTCAAAAATCCATTTTTTTAATCCACCATTTAAAATGTGTATTTTTTTTTCATCATGACCAAAATATAAAAGACTAAACCATAACCTACATGAACTTTTTAAATCAGAGTTATCATATATGAGAATATCATCATTATTATTTATTCCTAAGGAGGACATGATTTTTCCCCAAACTTCTTGTTTTGGAAGCATATGTGGAAGGTCTGTATCTTTTTCAGAGTTTTCATCTAAATCAAAAAAAACAGAATTTGGGATGTGAGCATTAAGATATTCCTCAGCGGGATTTCTTTTTTGAGCAGGCATATGCCAAGAAGCGTCTATTATTTTAAGACTATTTAAATTTGCGAGAACCCAATCTGTTGTGACTAAACTCATCTAAAATTTCTTGTCCAAATATTTTTGATGATATTCTTCTGCCACACAATAATTTTTCAATAATGATAACTTAGTTACAATTTTTCCTGAAAAGTCATTGTTTTTTAATTTAATTACTTTTTCAGCAATTTCTTTTTGATTTGTATTTAAATAAAAAATTTCACTTCTGTATTGGGTGCCAAAATCTGGACCTTGCGAATTTAAAGTAGTTGGATCATGAATTTTAAAAAAAAAATTTAAAATTTCCTCATAAGAAATTATTTTTGGATCAAAATTTATTTTTACTACTTCAGCATGATTTGTTTCACCAGAACAAACCTCTTTATAAGTTGTGTTTTCAGTTTTACCGCCACAGTAACCTACCTCAGTCTTATAAACTCCATCGAGACTACCAAATTTTTTTTCAGGCCCCCAAAAACATCCACAAGCTAAAATTGCTATTTCCATTGATTATTTAAATTATTTAACTAAGTTAAACTTATGCTTTCTAAAAATCAATTAGGCTTTTTGTACATGTTTTTGTCTGTTTGTGCCTTTTCCATTATGGATTTATTAGTAAAGTGGTCAGATGAATATCCATTGGGCCAAGTTTTATTTTTTAGAGGTTTTTTTGGGATTGTTATATATTTTTTTATTATACCTAAAGACAGACTAAAGAACTTTTATACCACCGAAAGACCATTACTACATTTTAATAGGTGCTTATTTGGTCTAATAGCTTTATTATCAATCTTTACTGCATTAAGAAATCTCCCATTAGCAACAGTGGTCAGTATTTCATTTGCTGCACCAATATTCACTACTATCTTCTCAATTTTTTTTTTAGGAGAAAAAGTCGGGTATTACAGATGGCTAGCAGTGTTTGTGGGCTTCGTTGGAATTATAATCATTACAGAGCCCGGTTATAGTTCTTTAAATATCTATTATATTTTTCCAGTAATCTTTGTGCTCGGTATGTCCTATGTTGCTATAAGCATAAGACAGTTATCTACAACTGAACCCGTTTGGCTAATCTCACTTTTTTTTTCAATAGCAATAACTCTTGCAAGTTTTTTTTCAATTCCTTGGGGTTGGAAAATGCCTGACTTTTTAGATCTATTTCTTTTGATATTAGTAGGAGTTTTTGGTGGATTTGCTAATTTATGGCTTAGCCAATCATATAAATATTCTGAAGTTTCATTAGTGACACCACTTAAGTATTTAACTTTAGTTTTTGCGATTATTTTTGGATATTTAATTTGGAATGAAATTCCATCGATAAAAACTCTGATTGGTGCTTTTTTAGTTATCATTTCGTCTATAATTATTTTTAGAAGAGAAATTATTTTGAATAAACAAATTTTACCTGCACGACATGAGTAAAAGACCCAAGTATTGGAATAGTGCTGTAAAATACTTATCCAAAAAAGACCCTGTGATGAAAAAACTGATATCTCAGTACAAAGATAAAACATTAACGACTAGAAAAGATATTTTTTATTCTTTATGTAAAAGTATTATTGGCCAACAAATAAGTGTACAAGCTGCTAATTCTGTCTTTAAAAAATTTGAAAAAGTTTGTAACGGGAAGATTAATCCTAAAAAAATTAATAAACTACGTCCTGGTAAACTTAAAAGATGTGGTTTAAGCAGACAAAAAGTAAAAGGTATTAAGGAATTAGCACTTAAATTTGAAAACAAATCTTTTGATCCAAAAAAAATTAAGTTTATGACTGATGAAGAGGCAATAATTTATTTATCATCGTTAAGGCAAATAGGAAGATGGTCAGCTGAGATGATATTATTATTCACACTAAATAGACCAGACATATGGCCAGTCCAAGATATCGGGTTGTTAAGATCTATTTCTAACAATTATAAAAAAAAATATTTACCCCCTAAAAAATTCATTGAAATTTTAAGAAAAAAATTTACACCGTATTGCTCAGTTGCAACATGGTATTTGTGGAGATCCATAGATGATGAACCTATTCAGTACTAGTTTAATCAAGCCAATCCTTAAACTTATTTTCATGAATCTGAACATATTGTGGTAGTTTATCTTTAGGATATAAGCTTAATTTTCTTTTTTTTTCAGTAAATTTATTTTCTGTTTTATCTGCATACATGTCATAAATAGTTTCATTATTTCTCATTAATCTTGATATTTCTTTTAAATCAATATTTTCAACTTCAAAATCTCTGTGGTGTAAATAAGATTTTAATTTGATCTCAATATCAGCCGGACTTTTCAAATTTGAAAAATGCCAACCTCCGTCATTAATGAAAATTTTATTAATATATTTTGTCTCTGAAAAAATAGTATCTAGTCTCCAAAATCCAAATTTTTTGTTCTTAATGTTTCTAATCCATTGAGGTGATTTTAGATTTTTCTTTTTGCAAGCTTTTGTTCCATACCACTTGAAACCTTCAAGGTATCTATTCAACTTATAGTAAAAAATGTTTTGTTCAAAAATAACAATTTTATTTTGCACTTTTGCTACATTTAGATCTTTTAAATCTGGTATTTCATCTACATCAGATATCATTATCAAATCATCTTCGTTTGCTTTATCTAGCCCTTTATGAATTTGATTTCTTTGAAAATTTTCTCTTTTGTGAGCATTAAAAATAAATTTATGTGATTTTAAAGCTTCATCATCCTCTTTATTAACTTTTTCTAAGTTTGGAGGTTCATCATCTTGTACAATATAAGTTATCTTATCCTTAAATTTGGGGTACTTGTTAATATCAAATTTTAAATCCCTTTTTTTACCGTTGTGGTAGAATTTACTTTCGACGATAACGAAACAATCAACAGAATTTTTTAAAGTGTTTAGTCTTATGTCTAATACGGCCTCTTCATCATAAAACATAAAACAATCAAAGATTCGCATAAAATTATTTCTAACTTATATATCTTGATATATAAATCTAAAAATAGAAAAATTTTTTATGTCTAAAAAACTTATTATTGACTGGAATGAATACAATAGATCAATAGACGAGCTCGCCGTTCAAATAAGCGAAAGTGGGTTTAAACCATCTTTTATAATCTGCATTGCACGGGGTGGCTTGAGAGTAGGGGACATACTCAGTAGAATTTTTAAAGTAAAATGTGGTTACCTTGGAGTTGAAAGCTATTCATCAGCTGGTGAGGGAAAAGTATCCGATGTTCAAAATGAACTTACATTTGCAAGAGACTTATCCACAACAAGTAAAATTTATGGGGAAAATATTTTAGTAACTGATGATCTTATTGATACTGGTGTGACACTTGAAAAGACTTTAGATTGGCTTAAAAGATATAAAGATTTTGAAAATAAGAAAATTACTTTTAAATCTGCTGTTCTTTACAAAAAAGAAAAATCTGAATTTAGATCAGATTATATTGTTCATAATCTTAAAGACAACCCTTGGATTGTTTTTCCTTATGAACTGCGAGAATTGATTTCAATAGAACAACTGAAAAAAGAACTAAAAAAAAAGGGCTAGGATTTTTTATCTAGCCCTTTTTTATAATTTTAAATTAAGCAACTACAAAACTTAAAACACTTAAAATAGCAATAATCCATATTGCTGGTGAAGTAGTTCCAAATTTTCCTGTAAAAATTTTAATTAAAGCATACGCTACAAAAGCAAGCGCAATACCATTGCTTATACTATACGTTAAAGGCATGGTAATCATCGCAACTATAGCAGGAGCAGACTCAGAAATATCATCCCAGGAAATATCCGTAATATTTCTCACGAATAAAACTGCCACATATAATAATGCAGCTCCATCAATTTCTTTAGGTAAACTTGTCGCTAAAGGAGAAAAAAATAAACATGACAAAAATAATACACCAATTACTAACGATGTCATTCCTGTTCTTCCACCTGCTTTTACTCCAGCTCCAGACTCGACATAACTTGTTACGGTAGTAGTTCCCATTAAAGCTCCAGCAACTGTACCAACACTGTCAGACAACATTGCCTTATTGATATCTTGAACTTTACCTTTGCTGTCTACCTTACCTGCAACGTTTGCTACTGAAGTTAATGTTCCAGCTGTGTCAAAGAAATCAATAAACAGCAAAGTAAAAACTACAGTAGACATACTTGCAGTTAATGCAGCTTTAAGGTCAAAGTCAAACAAGTAAGTCATAGGAGGCGGCGTATCAACTATACCATTAAACTTTGCAAGACCTGTTGCCCATGCAATTATACTAAATGCAATAATTCCAATTATAATATTACCTTTAACTTTAAGTTTTTCTAAAACAACCATTGCTACAAAAGCTAAACATCCTAATAGTACTAATGGATTTTTAATATCACCTAAAGTAACCAATGTAACTGGGTGATCTCCAACCACACCCATTATTTCAAGACCTATAATAGCCAAGAATAAACCTATCCCTGCACCAATTCCTAATTTCAAACTTCTTGGTATAGAATTTATTAACCACGCTCTCAGCGGAGTAAGTGAAATTATTAAAAATAGAACTCCTGCAACTAGCACCGCACCAAGGGCTGCTTGTGGAGAGTAACCCATTCCACCCACAACTCCGAAAGCAACAAATGCATTTATTCCCATTCCAGGAGCAAGACCTATTGGCCAGGTTTTTCCGTAAAAAGCCATAATGAAACAAGCTACTGCTGTCGCAAGTATGGTTGCGGTGAAAACTGCACCAAAATCAAAAAAACCTTTTTCAGGGCCAGCAAATTCTCCTGAGAGTATAAAAGGATTTAAAAACATGATATATGCCATTGTTAGGAAAGTTGTCACTCCCGCAATAACTTCTGTTTTAAAACTAGTTTTATGTTTTTTATATTCAAAATATTTATCTAACATGAGACCTCCAATTGATTGAATAATTATCAGATTCTTATTTTGATTACTTTAATTACTTGTTTTTTATTAACAAATTTCAACTTGAAGTTTATTTTTTAGGTAAAGTAATTATAATAAGTAATCTAAATGATAAAAAAAATACTTATTGTAATTTTATTGATACCTTTGGTTTATGGATGTCAAACAGTCCAAGACAAAACAAATAACATCGTTGAAAAAGAGGAAAAATACCTAGAAAAATTTATTCACAAAAAAATTGAAAAAGTTATTCAAGAATTTGGAGAACCAACGCAATATTTACCACCAGAACCAGACAGCGGTGGAGGAAAATTAATATACAATACAAAAAAATTAGGAATTAAATGTGTAAGAACTTTTGAAGTTGATGAGTCAGAGAGAGTTGTGGGATTTTCATCAAAAGGATGTTTTTGACTTGTGGGGAAAATCCCCACAAGCAAGGTAAAACTTATTTAATTTCTATAAGTTTTTTTTTCTTATAATCAGGTATCACTCTTTCGCAAGCGATAGTCAGCAAACCATCTTTTAACTCGGCTCCATTTACTTTAACATCATCTGCTATTGTAAATGATCTAGCGAATTGTCTTTGAGATATTCCTTTGTGTAAAATCTCTCCGTCCTGATCTTTGTTTACTGATTTATCTGTCTGTTTTGTTCTAACAGTCAGCATATTATCTTCAAATTCCACCTCTACATCTTTTTTAGTAAAACCAGCTAAAGCAACTTCAATAGAATACTTATCTTTACCTGTTTTTCTAATATTGTAAGGTGGGTAATTCGACTGCATACTCATTCCTCCATTCCCCAACATGTTTTCAAATTGATCAAACATATCGTCAAAACCAATTGAAAATGGTCTTAAGGAATTGAATATTGATAGATCCTTACTTGTCATATTATCCTCCTTTGTTAGCAAGAATTATAAAGGTCCCATTAGGCAACCTTTAATAACCATATGGTAACTATTTTTATTTTTTCAAGGTGATAAATTTAAATTTTTTTGGCAATCTTACATATGAAGGCATAGTCAAAAGCTATCTCTTCAATAATCCCATCTCTACCAGACTTACCACCGTGACCTGCATTCATTTCAGTTTTTAAAAGTAAAAGATTATTATCTGTTTTGTAATCTCTTAACTTTGCAGTAAATTTTAGAGGTTCATCAAATAAAACTCTATTGTCACTGAGGCTTGTAGTAATTAAAATATTTGGATAATCCATTTTTTTAATATTGTTATATGGTGCGTATGAATAAATATACTCAAAGTGTTCTTTGTTGTCTTTTGCATTTCCAAACTCATCAAATTCTCCAATCGTCAAAGGCAATGAGTGATCAAGGTTAGTTGTTAAACTATCAACAAATGGAACAGCCATAATCATGCCTAGAAATAAGTCTGGTTTTTCATTTACAACCGCTCCCATCAACAGTCCTCCAGCTGATCCCCCCATACCAATAATTTTTTTCTTTGAAGTATATTTTTTATCAATCAAAAATTTAGCACAAGAAATATAGTCTTGAAAAGTATTTTTCTTGTTCAATAATTTTCCTTCTTTCCACCACTTCATGCCTCTTTCCATTCCTCCTCTAATATGGGCTGTTGCCCAAATAATATCTCTATTGATTAAGCTTAATCTGGTAGAAGAGAACGACGGCCACATTGAATTTCCATAAGACCCATATCCATACAAAAGTAAGTTTGAATTTCCATCGAGTTTTGTAGTTTTTTTTCTTGTAATAGTAATTGGAATTATTCTTCCATCATGTCCTTCGCACTCGAGTCTTTCAACAATATAATCATTAGAATTATGACCTGATGGAATTATTTGTTCTTTGACAAGTTTTTTTTCTTTAGTTTTTAGGTTGTAAATAAAAGTTCTAGATGGTGTTTTAGGAGTAGAATAAGAAATGTATATATCATCGGTGTCACGATCTCTCTGCATAAGAGAAACAGATGAATCGTAAACTATTTCCTCAGTAAAGATTATTTCTTCCTCCTCATTTGTTTCAAGATTTTTGACATAAATTTTATCAAGTGCGTTATTAAGTTCCGATCGGATTTGCCAATTTTTAAGGAATGTTAAATTTCCAATCATTGTTTCTGATTGGCTTGGAATATAAGTTTCCCAGACTTTAGAGTCGATATTATTTGAAATTAAAATTTTAAAATCTTCAGCATCCTCATTTGTGTGCATGTAAAAATTTCCACCCCATGAATTAACACTGTAAATTATTCCCTTTTTTCTTTGTTGAATAAGTTTAGGCTCAGGTTTTTTTTCATCTATACTAAAGTAATATTTCTCTGATGTGTTGTGATCTGAGCTATTTATAAAATAATACTTTTCGTCAGAACTTATGCCAATGCCCACTGTGAAAGCTTTCGTTTTTTCCTCAAATATAAGTATATCTTCATTAATAGAAGATCCAATTTGATGTCTAAAAATTGATCTTGGCCTGTGATTTTCATCTAACTTAGAATAAAATATATATTGATCATCTAGACTGAAATTAATTGAACCAGAAGTATTTTCAATTTTTTCAGTAACTAACTTGCCAGTTTTAATATCTCTGACATAAATTGTGAAATATTCTGAACCTTTTAAATCTAAAGAGTATGCAAGAAATTTGTCATTATAGCTTACTTCAAGATCACCTACTCCAAAATACTCGGTCTTTAATTTACTTTTTTCTTTATCGCCATTCCAAATCTCCTCAACTTCAGCGGTTCCAATTTTCTTTCGACATTTAATCGAGTAGTTTCCCTTGGTAGTCGTTTTTGTCCAATACACATAATTTTTATCTTTAAAAGGAAGAGACTCATCATCTAACTTTATTCTTCCTTTAATTTCATTAAACAATGTTTTTTGAAATTCTTTAGTATCTTTTAAATGAAACTCAGTATACTTATTTTCCTCTTCTAAATATTTTCTTACCTCAGGTAATAGCTTTGAACTGTCTTTCAAAACTTCCAATATGTTTTTTTGGTGGACCCAGCTATAATCGTCTGTCCAGGTGACGTTATGACAGGATTTTGTTTCTGATTTTTTTGAAAGTTGTGGTATTTTCATAATAACTATTTACATGAATTTTTTTTTTATAACACTTGTTATTTTTGTCGTAATATATTTGATATTGAATTGGTTTGCTAAAACCTCGAGTAGAAAAATTTCAAAATTTATAAGATCATTTGTAATTATTTTATCCATAGTCCTTGCTATCGCGATGGTGGTTGCTGGAAGATATATATTTTCACTGCCTTTTTTACTTATGGTGCTTCCTATATTAAAAACGAAAGCTGGTTTTACTCTTTTTCAATTATTTAGGTTTTGGGGCCTATTAAACGTTCTAAAAAATTCTGGAAGATTTAATTTTAATAATTTTAATAAAAACCTCAATACTAGTGAGATTACTCTGGATGAAGCGTATAAAATTCTTAATCTTGATCCTAAAAAAAAATATTCAAAAGATGAAATTTTAAGTTCTTATAAAAAAATAATGAAGAAAATTCATCCAGACATTAGCCCTGAGTTGACCAGGTTAGCCTCAATTGTCAATGAGGCCAAGGACGTTGTACTAAGAAACATTTGACAAAATTTCGTCTAGTTTTTTTTGAATCTCTGATGGGCTTATTTTATCTTTCCCCAAAGTATCATGGCTAACTGTGTTCTCTCCTTCAGGAAGTATAGGATACATTAAAGAACTGTAACTTCCGTAAACTAGAGGTGTATCAGCCATAAGCACAATTGTCGGAATATTTAGAGCAGCAGACAAATGGCTGAAACTGGAGTCATTACATATTGAAACATTACAATTTTTAATAATAGGAATTATTTTGCTAATATTTAAATTATTTAATGGTATGCAAAATTCTTTTAAATCTGATTTTGTAATTTGATCCAAAATTTCAATTTCCTCCTTTGCATTCCCTGTCGCAATAAAAAATTTACATTTCCCTTTTTTTAGTGTGTTTTTCATCACTTCTATAAATATTTTCGAAGGAATTCTTTTTGTTTCACCTGACCCACCTGTTCCAAGAACAATATTAATTTCATCACTATTAATTGAGTAATTTTTCTTTGCTTGTGCAATAGTGTCTGGTTTAGGATTTATAGTAGGGTTTTCTTTGACATCAACTTTTAAAGTATCTCTTATAAATTTTTTAGCAGTCTCTATAATATGCTGATTTTTTTTTTTAAGGAGTTTGTAACAATTTATATCTTTTATTCCACCTATTTTAGCGGCCATGTAAAATCTAAGCGAAGAATTAAAAATAAAAACTTTATCGAATTTTTTATCTTTTATATCTTTGATAAGATTAAAGAATCCTTTTATACCAGCATGTCTATTTTCAACTTCACTTCTTTCAAGATAAATAATTTCTTTAATATATTTTTCTTCATTTAAATATTCTGAAGCTTTTGTGTTTTTTTTAACCATTAAAGAAATTTGTTCTCCGTAATAATTCGAAATTGCTTTAACGAAAGGTAGAAACATAATCATGTCCCCAATTCCCATCCGATTTTGAATAACAAGTATTTTCATAGATTCTTTGTATCTTTACTAAAAAAAAAATATTAGTTAAGTTTAATTATGGGAGAAATAAAAGGCATTTATGCGGCGGCTGTCTCTATATTAAGAAATGATTTATCATTAGACGTAAACAAAACAGTAAAACACTGCGAGAATATTATAAATGATGGTTGTCATGGAGTTGTTTTATTTGGAAGCACTGGTCAATCACAGTTAATACCTCTTAATGAAAAAATTGAGATGATTAATTTTGTCTCAAAAAACGACAAAATTAAAGATAAGTTAATTATTGGAACTGGACTAAATTCACTAGTAGAAAATATAAATTTTTTAAAATTATCTTTAAATATTGGTCTTAATAAATTTTTGATTATGCCTCCAGCCTACTATAATTATGGAGATAAAGAGGTAATAGAATACTATACAAAATTAATTAAATCTGTTCCTGATGCGAAAATAATTCTTTATAACTTTGAAAAACTTTGTGGATATAAATTCTCTGTTGAGTGTGTTGAAAACTTAGCAGCTAGATTTCCAAAAAATATTATCGGTGTAAAAGACAGCTCATATAATCTTATGGGAAAACTTAATATCAAAAATTTTTCAATTTTACCTGGATCAGAATTGAAACTGCTTGATGGGCTTAAGAAAGATTGCTCTGGAATAATAACAGCCACATGTAATGTTACCGCTAAACTTGCGCGAAAAGTTTTTGATGACTTTGAACAAAATAAAGATCAAACTGTAAATGATAAACTGTGTGAAGTTAGAAAAGCTTTTGATCAGTTCAATTTAATATCAGGTTTACATTCATTTCTTAGTTTAACCGATAAACAGTTTTTAAATATATTACCCACATGTTCCTTGCTTAATAAACAGGATGAGAAAATACTCATAGATAAACTTAAAGATTTAAACTTTTTAGGAAAGGATTTTAAAGCTGCATAAAATGAAACTAATTAATTTTTTGAATGATTTATTTAAAGAAGACGGATTTAGATTAA
>CACIQQ010000002.1 GCA_902588835.1 uncultured Pelagibacteraceae bacterium
AAAAGTTTAGAGGGCAGTGACGATCTAAATGACTTTAGAATGGAAGAAGAGTTTTTTGAAAATGGAGATCAGAAAGAAAATATAGAAAATATCATTCAAAAACTAAATGTTTCAAAAAGCAACAAGGAGTATAAAATTTTCACAAGTAATTTCGACGAAATTGAAAAAGCTGAAAATTTAGAAAAGGAAGAAGAAATTAAAAAACTAAGAAATAATCTAGATCAACAACTTACTAGTTTTCAGGACGTTATAACTAAACTTGCTAACAAATTACAAAGGCAATTGTTAGCAAAGCAGAATAGATCATGGGAGTATGATCTGGAAGAAGGTTTATTAGATAGTTCAAAATTAAGCAGAATAATTATAGATCCACAAAATTCTCTATCATTTAAAAAAGAAAAAGATTATGAGTTTAAAGATACTATGGTAACACTTTTAATCGATAATTCAGGATCAATGCGAGGAAGACCAATAACTATTGCAGCATTATGTGCAGATATACTTTCAAGAACACTTGAGAGATGTAATGTCAAAGTAGAAATACTCGGATTTACAACCAAAAACTGGAAAGGTGGAGAGGCAAGAGAAAAATGGAGTAAGAATGGTAAACCGAAAAATCCAGGAAGACTTAATGACTTAAGACACATAATTTATAAAGCGGCTGATGTGCACTGGAGACAATCAAAAAAAAATCTTGGACTAATGCTCAAAGAAGGATTACTTAAAGAAAATATTGATGGAGAAGCAATACTATGGGCATTTAATAGACTTGTTAAGCGGAAAGAAGAGAGAAAGATAATGATGGTTATTTCTGATGGAGCTCCTGTTGACGACTCAACACTGTCTGTAAATTCAGGGGACTACTTGGAGAAACATTTAAAAAGAACTGTAAAATTTATAGAGGCTAACTCAGACATAGAACTGCTTGCAATTGGTATTGGTCATGACGTTTCAAGATACTATAAAAAAGCAATAAAAATTTCTGATGTGCAGGAATTAGGTGATGTTATGATTTCTCAACTCAGCAATTTATTTGAAAAAAAGAAGAATCCAAAAAAATTAAACTAAAGGTTTTTCAAATCTTTATTTTTCCACGTTAATAAAACTTCTGCTCCTGGTCTAGTTTTTGAATTTCTACAAATCACTTTCGCACCATTTCTTTCAAGTAAAGTTTTTCCAATAAAAATTCCAAGACCAAGACCTGACTTTGAATTATCTTCGTAAGACGAAGATTTAATATAAGGTTCTCCAATTTTGTTCAAAACATCTTTTGAATAACCATTGCCGTCATCCTCTATAGATATCTCAGTTAATTGATTGTCACTTTTAATCGATATATATATTTTTTTTTTTGCGAATTTATTTGCATTGCCAACAAAGTTTCTTATTCCATAAATAATCTCTATTAATTTTGTGATTTTAAAAGAATTTGTATTTTGACTATTATTTAATATAAATTCTTTATTTGAAATATCTTCGAATGATTTAATTATTTCACTTACATAATCAACCATTGAACATTCTTGATCAATAAAATCGTCCTCAACACCAGGATTTAGTGACAATCTTTTGAGGATCTGGCTGCATCTTTCAACTTGATTGACAAGTAATTCAAGGTCCTTTTTGAGTTCTTTTTTATCTTTAAATTGATCGTGAAGATCTTGAGAAATTATTTTTATAGTTGAAAGGGGTGTGTTCAAAGAGTGAGCGGCAGCTGCAGCTTGTCCTCCCAATGATACTAGCTCGTGTTCTTTTGCAATGAATTCCTCAATCTTATTTAATGCCTCTTTTCTTAAATTAGATTCTCTTCCAAATAATATTGCAAAATAATTAAGAAAAATAAGAGCAATAATTAAGGATATGGATGTACCATAATGGTAAAAATCATTAATAATTAATCTTTTGCCTGAAGGATAAATTAAATGTTTATGGTAAAGGGTAAGTATGATTATTGAAAATATTGTTATCAATATTAATGATAAACTTGTTTTAAATGACAGGTTAGATGAAGAAAAAACGCTTGGAATTATTAAAAAAATTGAAAAGGGATTTAAAACACCCCCCGAAAAGTAAAGTATAAGACTTAATTGAAGTATATCTATTAATAAAAAAGAAAATGAAGCTCTATTTGAAAGAATGTTTTTTTGATAAAAATAAGATAGCACTAAATTTGATATTGCTCCTAAAGCAATAATAATGTTTACTATTACAATATCGAATTCAAAATTTAAAATATATTTTACAATATTGACTGTTAAGAACTGGCCAAAAATTGCTATCCATCGAAGATTGATATAGGTAGTTTTGTTTAATGTATATATTTTCGAAACTGACTTAGGCTCCATACTTAAACATCTAAATTACTTATTTCCAAAGCATTAGAAATTATGAAATCTTTTCTAATAGATACATCATTGCCCATTAGAGTATGAATAATTTTCTGATCTCTTTTTTTGTCGCTAGAGTATTTGACTTGAAGCAAATTTCTTTTATCAGGGTCTAACGTAGTATTCCAAAGTTCATCCGGATTCATCTCACCAAGACCTTTGAATCTTTGAATATTTAATTTTGATTTTTCATCTGACAATAATTTTTCAAATTCCTTAGTACCTTTTTTTAATTTTTTCGAGCTCTTAGAATTGTTTAAGATAAAATTTTCCAAGCTTTTTTCATCTTTTATATAAATACTTTTGCCCGACTTGTTTATTTTGAACAGAGGTGGTTGAGCTAAAAAAATATTTCCATTTTCTATAAGCTTATTAAATGGTTTATTATTAAAAAATGTTAGTAACAGCGCTCTTATATGAGATCCATCAACATCTGCATCGGTCATGATAATTATTTTACCATACCTAAGATCATCTAAATCAATTTCCTCAGCCTTTGGATCAAGACCTAAAGCATTTATTAATGTGACGATTTCATTTGATGAAATCATTTTTGATAGTGCCTTTGTTTTACTTTCATTTGAGTTTCCATTTCTTTTTGAATTACTTTCCTCTACATATGTGTTAAGTATTTTTCCCCTTAAAGGCAATACCGCTTGAAACTCTCTGTTTCTTCCTTGTTTTGCAGAACCACCGGCAGAGTCTCCCTCTACTATGAATAATTCAGTTCCATCTCTTTTTGAATTTTGACAATCAGCAAGTTTTCCTGGTAAACCTGTGAGCTCAAGTGCTCCTTTTCGTCTAACGCTTTCTCGTGCTTTTCTAGCAACATCTCTTGCTTGTGCTGCTTGAATTATTTTCAATAAAACAATTTTTATTATACTAGGATTTTGATCAAACCAAATAGATAACTTCTCGTTCATAAAATTTTCAACAATGTTTCTTACTTCAGAGGAAACCAATTTATCTTTTGTTTGAGAGGAAAATTTGGGATCAGGCATCTTGATAGATAATACAGCGCATAAACCTTCTTTAATATCGTCTCCAGTGATAGAAACTTGATTTTTTTTTAGTATATTATTTTCGTTTACATATTTATTTAAAATTCTTGTTAACGAGCTTCTAAAACCTAGGAGGTGTGTTCCTCCATCCTTCTGGAATATATTATTTGTATAAGTGTGCATGTCCTCAGAATATCCCGAATTCCATTCTAGCGAACATTCTATATTGATTCCACTTTTGTCTCCCTCAAGGTAAATTGGTTTTTTAAAGAGATCGTTTCCATTTTTATTTTTCAATTTTTCTCTCTTCTCGTTTAAAAAATTTACAAATTCGATTATTCCACCTTCATATTTAAATTCTATTTTTTTTTCTTTTTTCAATGTTTTATCCAATACAATTAAATTTACTCCTTTATTCAAAAAAGCTAATTCACGCATTCTTTTTTGAATTATTGTGCTGCTAAATTTTGTTGATGAAAATATATCTTTTGAAGGCAGAAAAGTAATTTTTGTTCCAGTATTTTTTGATTTTCCAATTTGTTTTAATGGAGCTTTAGGATCGCCATTTCTAAATTCAACAAAATACTTTTTCCCATCTCTGTCAATTTCTAGTTCAAGTTTTTCAGATAGCGCATTAACCACTGAAACCCCAACACCATGAAGTCCACCAGATACTTTATATGAATCATGATCAAATTTTCCTCCAGCATGGAGTTGCGTCATGATTACTTCTGCAGCTGATTTTTTTTCAGATTTATGATAATCAACCGGTATGCCTCGTCCATCATCAGAGACGGTTATTGTTCCATCTTTATTAATCTCAACAATTATAGTATTGCAGTGACCAGCTAGAGCTTCATCAATAGAATTGTCAACAACCTCATAAACCATATGATGTAGTCCCGTTCCATCGTCAGTATCACCAATATACATGCCTGGTCTTTTTCTTACAGCATCAAGACCTTTCAAAACTTTTATGGAGTCTGCTTTATAATTTGATATGTTTTGTGTTTTCGTCATTTTTTTGGAAGTGGTTTATTATATCACTTTTAGAAAATTATATAAAACAGCAATTCTTTTATTAGTTAAAAAAGGCTCAATTTCATTGATCTATTTGCTTAAAATTTATTTTTTATTAAGCAATTTTTTTAACTCGCAAAAAGACATGATTTTGAACAAAAAAAATTCGACTCTGTTGGATATATTCTAAATTTTAACTTTAATGAAGAAGTAATGATTTTTAAAAATTTCGTTATACATTAAATAATTTTAATTGTATGAATAGTTTTTATGAAAGTTTTAATAACTGGGGGATGCGGTTTCATTGGGACTAATCTGTCATTATTTTTGAAAAATAAAGGTTTCAAGGTCTCTACACTTGATAATTTAAGTAGAAAAGGATCTCAATTCAACTACAGACTTATAAAAAAACATAAAATTCAAAATTATAAATTCAATATTTCAAACTATAATAAAATTAATAAACTGCCCAGATTCGATTTAATAATTGATTGTTGTGCTGAGGCTGCAGTAGAAGTATCAAAAAAGGATGTCGACCGAGTTTTTAATACCAATTTATTGGGGACTTTTAATGTAATTAAAAAAGTAAAAAAAGATAAATCCAAAATTATTTTTTTATCATCAAGTAGGGTTTATTCACTTAATGCACTAAATGGTTTAATTAAAAGAACAATTTTGAAAAAAAAATTAAAAACAAATATAAAAATAAAAGAAAATTTTAAATGCGATGAACCTAAGTCTATCTACGGCTTTACTAAGCATGCATCTGAAATGTTGATTGAGGAATTTTCACATGTGTATAAACTAAAGTATATAATCAACAGATGTGGTGTAATATCTGGTCCTTTACAATTTGGAAAACAAGATCAAGGATTTGTAAGTTTATGGTTATGGAGACATATCAACAAAAAAAAAATAAGTTATATCGGATATGGTGGTAATGGCTTCCAAATTAGAGATGTTTTACATATAAGTGATCTTTGTAGTTTAATACATCAACAAATCTTAAATATTAATAAAATAAATAATAAAAAATTTAATGTCGGGGGAGGAAGAACCTCGTACACCTCCTTAAGAGATTTGACTAAAATCTGTCAAAGATTGACTGGAAATAAAGTTAAAACATCTTCAATAAAAAAAACATCAATTTATGATATACCATATTATATATCTGACAATACTAAGATAAAACGCACTTATAAATGGATTCCTAAAAATAATGTATTTGATATCGTTACAGATACATATAATTGGCTTAATGAAAACAAGAAAGATTTAAAAAAATATTTATAATGTCAGTAATTTTAATAACAGGTTCAAATGGTTTAGTTGGATCAGAGTCAGTAAATTTCTTTTGTGATAAAGGGTACAATGTCATTGGCATAGATAACGACCTCAGAGGTTTTTTTTTTGGAAAAAGTGCATCTACAAAATGGTTAAAAAAAGTTTTACTTGAAAGAAATAAAAAATTCAAAAATTATGATGTTGATATAAGAAATTTTCAAAATCTTGAAAAAATTTTTAAAAAATACAAAAAGGATATAAAGCTTATAATTCATTGTGCTGCTCAACCTTCACATGACTACGGTAAAGACTATCCCATAATAGATTTTAATGTAAATGCAACAGGCACTCTTAATTTACTTGAGCTAACAAAAAAATATTGTTTTGAATCTCCGTTCATTTTTATGTCCACAAACAAAGTCTATGGTGATAACCCAAACACTCTCCCACTTAAAAAAGGTAAAACAAGATTCGAAATGAGTAACAAAAGTAAATATTATAAAGGGATTAATGAAAAATTTCCAATTGATGACTGTACACATAGTTTTTTTGGAGTTTCAAAAACATATGCAGATCTTATTGTTCAAGAATATGGGAAAAATATTGGATTAAAAACAGTTTGCTTTCGAGCGGGTTGTATTACTGGACCAAAGCATAGTGGATCTGAACTTCATGGTTTTTTATCTTACTTAGTTAAAAAATGCCTTAAAGAAAAGTCTTATAATATTATTGGATATGGTGGAAAACAAGTTAGAGATAATATTCATAGTAGTGATTTAGTGAAATGTTTTTGGGAATTTTTTAAGGATCCAAAATTTGGAGAAATTTACAATATTGGAGGCGGAAGAAAATCAAATTGCTCTGTTATTGAGGCTATCAGTCTAGTGGAAAAATTATCAGGTATAATTATAAAAAAAAAATACATAAGTAAAAATAGGGTTGGAGATCACATTTGGTACATATCAGACAATTCAAAATTCATGAAAGATTATCCAAAATGGAAACAAAAGTACGATACTAAAAAAATTATAGAAGAACTTATAAATTATAATTAATTATTAAACTTTTTACCTATAAAAAAAATATCAATTAAATCTTTTAATCTGGTTTTACCTCTTAAAACTCTGCCTAAAAGTCTTAAATTTTTTTCTGTTGGAAAAATAAAATTATCCTTTTCCAAAATTTTAGAGTTTGAAAAATAAATATTTCTCTCTGGATTTCTTTTATGAAATTCATGAACATTTTCTATTTTATAACCCCATTGTTTGAATTTTTTTTTTATTTTTTTTAAATTTGTTGAATTATTGTAAAGAGATAATTTAGAATTTACAATTGACTCCAAAACTCCTTTTTGAACAAGATTTCTATAAAATCCCAATCCTTCAAAGACTCTTAAATCATTACCTTGAGTATCACAATGTATGTAACAAATTTTACTTATTTTTTTCTCTTTACAAAAATCATGTAATCTAATTGTTTTAATTTTTATCTTTTTTTTTACCTTTACCCAGTCAGCAATTTTCTTAATTGAGACGTCTTGGTTGCCAGTCCAATATTTGTGTAGTTTTTTTCTTGGTTTGAGCAATGATGATGTTGCGTCATTTTTAGTAATATAAAATATCTTTTTTTCATCTTTATTAGAAACCGCTTCTCCGATAAAGAAAAAGTTTTTAAGGTGTATTCTAAATCTTTTTTCGATTTTTCTTTTATTTCCTAATATTACTTTTTTCAGATACGGATTTGGCTCAAAAGAGTAAACGTTTATATTAGGATTTAGCATAGCAAACGCTAGGCCGTTGGATCCATCATTTGAACCTATATCAAGTATTACCATCATTGCTTTTCAGATAAATTTTAAAGTCATTTTTTATAAAATAAATAAGAACAAAAATATTAATTATAATTAAATTAAATCTTAGTTTATAAGTATCTTGTGCTATCCACTTAATAGTTTTTTTAAGCTGTCTAAAAGAATTTTTTAATGTTTTAATAAAGTTTCTATTTTTTAAACCATCTCCATACCTAATATACCTCCAATATCTATTTGACAAACTTCTGTAATTATCATCCTGTAAGTGATGACAAGTTGCTAAACTTGAATAATAAAGTTTAAAATTTTTTTTTTTTAAGCTTATTGAAAATTCTATATCCTCACCATTAGTTTTAAAGTATTCACCGTCTAAATTATAAATTTTTTTTTTATTTAAATTTTTTGTGTCTAACAAATTGTTACATCCAAAGACAAAATTTGGATTACTTAAACTTTTATCACCCCATTGTTGTCCAATTCTGATAGATCTCCATAAATTACAAGGATTATCTATGTATTTTTCAAACATCCTTCCCCCGATAAAAGTTATTTGATTTTTTTGCATATCTTCATATAAAATTTCTAACCATTTCGGATCTAATTCAACATCAGCATCTATAGATGCGATATATCGTGAGTTTAATCTATTGATTGCAAAGTTTCTTGAAAAAGAAAGTCCATAGTTTTTTGAATTATCATGGACTACAATTTTTTCACCATATTTTTTGAGAATTTCTGACGTTCGATCATTTGAAAAGTCATTTACTACAAGGATGTTGTCAGGTCTCAATGTTTGGTTTAGTATAGAATTTAAACATTTTTCGATTGTTTTTTCTCCATTATAAACAGGAACATAAATTGAAATATCTGTATTTTTCATTATTAATTACATGTTAGATTAATTATCTTTTTAAAATTTGAAACAAAATATATTAAAAAAATTAAATTATTACGCTAAAAAAAGTTACAGATCTGTAAGGAGCAAGCTATTTGTATCAATTTACGGCAAAATAAGTTTATCGAAAAATCCCCCTAATTGTAATTTTAAAAAAATTAAAAGTGACAATAAATTAAAAATTAACATTTATAATTATAAATTATTTAAGATTAAAGATGGAAGAGTTTTTACGGACAATATCGAAAATGTAAGTGTATTATCTGAAAATAAACTTTTAGACAAATTTTCGTATCAACAAATAAAAGGAAAATTAGTCAGTTCAAAACAGAACCAAATAATTAAATCAGGTACACCCAAATTTTTAACAAAATTTAAAGGAAGCGTTGCCATACTCGCTCAAGGTGCTAGCGGCTACAATAATTATTCTCATTTTCTTTTCGATATTATTCCAAAAATCAAATTAATATCTATGGCTATAAATTTAAAAAAGATAGATTATCTTTATTTTTCTAAACTAAATAAATATCAAAAACAAATAATAAAAAAAATCAATTTAGATAAAAAAAAAATTATTGACTCTGATATATATAGATATATCCAATGTGACCAATTGATTGGTGTAACCCACCCAAATTATTTTAAAAAAAGTATTTCTTATGCACACTCCAATATGCCACCATGGATAATTTTTTATTTAAGAAAAATATTTTTAGATAACAAAAAACCTTCAAAATATAATAAAATATTTATAGATAGATCTGACTCTCAATTAAATCATTGCAAACTAATTAATAATAACGAAATCAAAAAATTTTTAAAAGAAAGAGGTTTTAAAATTCTTAGATTATCTAAATTTAGTTTTAATCAACAAATAAACATTTTTAAAAACGCAAAAACAGTTATTGGACCTCATGGAGCTGGTTTTGCAAATTTAACTTTTTGTAAGAAAAAAACTAAGGTAATAGAAATTAAGCCTTATGACCACACAAATAAAGTTTATGAAAGATTATGTAAAATAAATAAATTAAAATATAGATTAATCAAACTAAAAAAAATAAAAAACAAAAAGATCGGAGATATGTATTTAAAAAAAGAACTTTTAAAAAGATATATCTGATGGCGGAGAGAGTGGGATTCGAACCCACGAAAGAGTTTCCCCTAAACACGCTTTCCAAGCGTGCGCCTTAAACCACTCGGCCATCTCTCCCATTAATCATTTTTTTTTTACGATAGCAAATTCATTAATATTGCCTCTATAAAATTTTATAAAATCGACATTATTTAAAAAATAATTTTTTTCATCTTGTTTTATGTATTTTGACTCAAAGTTTTCTTTGTTATTAATCTTTTTCAAAATTGTTTTTAAATCTGGGAACTCTTGATTTACACGCATATCCTCCCTCTTTTCTGGAAAATCTATTTCCTCTATAATGAAATAACCACCTGGTTTTAAAATTTTAAAGAGAATAAATAACGAAAGAATTTGATCTTTAAGCATATGACTTGCGTCCTCAATTATCAAGTCAAACTTTACATTTTTTTTTATGATATCATTTTCGATTGAAGATCTAGAAGATGTATCTGTAAAAAAGTTTTTAAGTCGTTTGGATCTATATATGTACATATCAGGATTGATATCTGCACTGTAAATTTGTGAATTTTTAAAAAAGAAAAAAAATGCTGCAGAGGCGTTTCCGTAAAATGATCCTAACTCTATAATATTAAGTCTTTTTTCTTTATATTTGTAAAAATATTTTTCATAAATTTTAGCATATCCGTGAGAAACAACTTCCTCTTTTTTATCTTTAGAGGGTTTATCATATTGATTTTTGAATTTTTCACCTTTATCTGAATTAAAAAATTCACATAGAAAATTAAGATCTTTATTAAATAAATGTGCATGATTTTTCGAAAAAATATCTAAGTCTTTTTTTTGAGGTAAATAGAAAAAATTAATGAAATATTTTAAAGGGATTATAATAAGAAGATAAATTTTTAAAATTATAGAGGCTTTTTTAACTCTATGTCGATAGTAGATTCTATAAAAAGTCCGTAGCTTCATTTTAAATTCTCAAAAAATTTTATTTTATCAGATCTCATTGAAGATGAGTGTCTGAAAATACCCATGGCCATTCAATAATTTTTGAATATTTTCTAAACCAAAAAGGCATATATCTTTCTGCCAGAAAAGCATATAATCTTTTTTGGTCGTAACCTTTCAGATCCTTAAACCCAAATATTTTTTCACACTTAAATAACCACTTAAATTGATCTTTAAAAAAATTATTCAAAATTCCTTTTTTTGAAATGAACATTATATGAGGGTTATATTTTGTATTTTTATTAACGAATTCTTTGAACTCTTTTTTATCTTTTTCATCCATTAGACTTATTGCTTTTTCCAATACACCGTGCCCATGATGTAAGTCAAAGTGGGTTTTGATGGTAATCTCACGATGATTAAATAATAGGTTTGGTTTTTTTATTACATTTTTCCAACCCCTTTTTATTAACTTTGATAATTTTGTTCCAAGTTTTATTGGTTCGCAAAGCACAGCGTCATAATTCTCCCACTCACTCGGAATACTTTTTAATATCCTTTTAGAAATGTCATCCCCTTCATTACCCTTTTTAGAATTTAACCAAAATCTTCTTTTTTGACAAAATCCTATCCACTCATCTTCACGATGGTTTTGTAATTGGTTTTTCCAAAACCAATAATGAAAAGTCAATTCGGAGTAGTTTTCTTCTTTGTAGAATATATTATCCTTAAAATCACATTTTAAATATTTATCAGAAAATTTTTTTTTTCCAACTGCTGCTAATTTGTAGTCGCTTTCTTCCAAAAAAGGAATCTCTCTATCTGTAACACAGTAAATTTGAAGTTTACTCATCTATCCAATCTTTATACTTATCTTTATTTTCTATTAGGTAAGAGGGAAATAAACTATCTAACGGTATCTTATTAAAACTATCGTCTCTGCCAATAATATCTTCACCTTTGATAATTCTTTTTTCAATCTCATTTATATTAAGAAATCGTTCATCTATTTTTTCCTTAAAATTTATAGGGTCATTTGTTTCACAAAGATTTTTATACTTATATAATAAATTATCTGGTGTTTTTAAGTTACAAAAATGCCAGCCACCATTCTCTATCAAATTATTAAGTCTAAACTTATCTATTCTCCAAATTGGACGTTTTTTAAATTTAAGGTTTCTAAGCCATTGAGGTGATTTAAGATACTTCTTTACACAGATTCTTGTACCGTTCCAAAAAGGATTATTTTTACTTTGCAAATTAAATTTATAATAGAAATGCATCTGTTTAAATGAAGCGTATCGCATTTTATGACTGAAGTTATTAATTACTTTTGGATTTGGTATTTCATCTAAATCTGAAATTAAAATAATATCATCTTCTTTTGCATTTTTGATCCCTCTAAATATAGAATTTCTTTGATAATTTTCTCGTAAATAAGGGTCATCTCCATCAGGTAAATCAGTTACTGGGACATAAATAATTTTATCCTTAAATTTCTGAAATTTTTTAATATCAAACCTTAATTCTTTAGAATTATTTTGCCATGTTTTGTTACCTTCAACAATGACGAAGTAATCAACAATTTTATTCAAAATGTTTAATCTTAAGTCTAAAAGTAAATCTTCATCCCAATACGAAAAACAATCATAAATCATTTTAATTTTCTTTATTGATCTTAAGCACGCCAATAAAGGCCTCTTGTGGAATTTCTACTCTTCCAAATTGTTTAGATCTTGCCTTACCTTTTTTTTGTTTGTCTAGCAATTTTCTTTTTCTGTCTCTAGCTCCGCCCCCGTGTATTTTTGTTAAAACATCTTTTTTAAATCCTTTGATAGTTTCTCTAGCTATTATCTTGCCACCGATTGCCGCTTGGACAGGAATCATAAAATTGTGTCTTGGGATAAGATCTTTTAACTTTTCACAAACTTCTCTACCTATTGTCTGTGCAAAATCTTTATGGACCATCATAGCTAAGGCATCAACGGGTTCAGAATTTACAAGTATTGAAAGCTTAACTAGATCACCCTCTTTATGACCCAAAATTTCATAGTCAAAACTTGCATAACCACTTGTCATTGACTTTAACCTATCATTGAAATCAAAAACTACCTCATTAAGTGGTATTTCGTAATTTAATACAGCTCTATTTCCTGAGTAATTCAAATTTTTTTGTATTCCTCTTTTGCTCTGACATATTTTCATGATTGAGCCCAAATACTGATCAGGGGTGATTATTGTTGCTTTGATCCAAGGCTCTTCTATAAATTTTATTAAAGTTGGATCAGGTAAATTCGAGGGGTTTTGCAAATCTTGAATGTTTCCATTATTTAAATGGACTTTATACACAACTCCTGGAGTCGTCGTTAATAAATTAATATCAAATTCCCTCTCAAGTCTTTCGGTAATTATTTCAAGATGTAATAAACCTAAGAAGCCACAGCGAAAACCAAGACCAAGAGCTGAAGAGGACTCGGCTTCGTAAGAAAAGCTGGAGTCATTTAACTGTAATTTAGCTAAACCATCTTTTAATTTTTGATACTCTGAGCTATCAACTGGAAATAAGCCACAAAAAACCACTGGTTTACTGGGTTTAAAACCGGGTAAAGCTTTTTTAAGAGGACTTTGAGCTTCGCAAATAGTATCGCCGACTTTTGTATCAGATAAATTTTTTATTCCTGTAATAATAAACCCTATTTCACCAGATTTGAGCTCTTCAATGTCTTTGGCCTTTGGTGTAAATACACCTACTTTTTCTACTATATATTCTTGGTCAGTAGACATCATTTTTATTTTCATATTTTTTTTTAATGTTCCATCTATCACCCTAACTAAAATAATAACTCCTAAGTAAGAGTCATACCAACTATCAACTAGCAAACATTTTAATTGTTCTTTAGTTTCGCCTTTTGGTGGTGGTAGTGATGAGACAATCGATTCTAAAATATCTTCTATACCTTCACCTGTTTTTCCTGAACAGGGTACAGCATTTGAGGTATCTATACCGATTACATCCTCTATTTGTTTTTTAGTTCTATCTAAATCGGAAGCAGGTAGATCAATTTTATTTAATACAGGTATTATTTCGTGATTTATATCTAGCGCCTGATAAACATTAGCAAGTGTTTGTGCTTCAACACCTTGAGTACTATCTACAATTAATATGGATCCTTCACATGCGTATAGTGATCTACTAACCTCATAACTAAAATCTACATGGCCTGGCGTATCAATGATGTTAAGTATGTAGTCTTTACCATCTTTAGCCTTGTAATTTAGTTTCACAGTTTGTGCTTTTATTGTGATTCCTCTCTCTCTTTCAATATCCATTGAGTCTAATACTTGATCCTTCATCTCTCTTTCTGTCAAACCCCCACACTTATGAATTATTCTATCTGCTATTGTTGATTTCCCGTGATCAATGTGAGCGATGATGGCAAAATTTCTAATGTTATCGAGACTAGACATTTACGATCTTAATTTTGCACCAGTTTTTTCCTCTACAGTGCTAACTATTTTTTTTGATATATTTGTCAGATCACTTTCATTTAAAGTCTTATGATCAGACTGAATTGTTACTTTTAATGCAATTGATTTTTTATCAGATGGAATATTTTCCCCTTCGTAAACATCAAAAATTTTTATTTCTTTGATTAAATTTTTATCTATATTCTGGATGACTTCTGTTAAATCTTGAGCTCTAGTATCTTTATTGACTAAAAAAGCAAAATCCCTATCTGACTTCTGATAATCTGAAAAAGTTAGACTTTCTTTAATCTTTTTATTTTTTACTTTATATTCAACTAAGTTTTCTAAAAAGATTTCAAATCCAAAAGTATTTGAAATTATTTTTGGATGTAAAGCACCAAAATATCCAAGAACAAGATTTCCATCTTTTGAGACTATAGAACCTGAAATACCTGGGTGATAATAAGAAGGTGTATTTTCCTCAACCTTAAAATCTTCCTTTCTTATCTCAAGTTCTGTTAATGATTGAACTAAATCTTTTTTAATATGAAAAACATCTACTAAATCATTTTTCTTTAAATTATTATCTTCTTCTATAAATTGTTTTTTAATCCCACAAACAACGGTGATTTGTTGACCAGGTTTTTTTCCTGTAAAAGTTGGACCAATTTCGAAAAGGGCTTGATCACCAAATCCTCTGTTTAAGTTTTTTTCCAAATAGAAAATGAGATTTGGATACAAAGAGTTTCTTAATACATTTAAATCTGAACTTATTGGATTTACAATCTTTATACTTTCTAACTTTTCTTTAAATTTGTTATTAATTTTTTCGTCAGTAAACGACCATGTTATTGTTTCAAGATATCCTTTTGAGGCTACTGATCTTTGAGCTAAATGAAAATGCTTCTGAAAGAAATTAAGTGTCGGTTTAGTTCGCTTTTTCTCAGGTTCAATGGACTTAATTTTTTCAAATCCAATAATTCTAATAACTTCCTCTACTAGATCAATCTCACCAAAGATATCTGGTCTCCAACTTGGAACCTTAACATTGAGGAATTTACCCTTAGATTTAATAGTGAAGCCTAAGTTTGATAAGATCTTTTTTATTTCATTAGCGTTTATATTGGTTCCAACTGTCTTTGTTACCATTTTAGGGTCAAAGTTTATCTCAAGATCTTTAAATTTTTTTGTCTGCTGTACATCTAATTTAGAAACTTCCCCTCCACAAATTTCTAAAATTAGTTCGACAGCTGATTCTAGCCCAGCAGTTACGGATTGAGGATCTACCCCTCTTTCAAAACGAAACTTTGCATCACTATTCAAATCTAATTTTTTAGCAGTTTTTCTAATTAATGTGGGATCAAAATATGCTGACTCTAATAGTATATTTTTTGTATGTATTTCTGTGCCCGATCTTTCGCCTCCGATTATTCCACCTAAACCAAGTACACCTTCATCATCAGCTATCACACACATGTCTTTATCAAGTGTATAATTTTTATTATCTAAAGCTTTAAAACTCTCTCCTTTTTTTGAATTTCTAACGGTAATTTTATTCTTTATCTTGTCTAAATCGTATGCATGAAGAGGTCGGTTTAAATCAAACATAACATAATTTGTTATGTCAACAACGGCAGAAATAGGCCTTAAGCCAAGAGCTAAAATTCTATTTTTTAACCATCCTGGACTTTCAGTATTTTTAATATTTTTAATGATACAGCTTCCAAAAATTGAACATGCCTGGTTTTTATTTTTTTCAATCTTTATCTTTAAATTATGTTTAATGTTCTTTTTAACTTTACTTTTTCTTGGTTCTTTTAATTTTCCAAAGTTAGAGGCTGACAAGTCTCTCGCTATACCTCTCACACCTAGGCAGTCTGGTCTATTTGGGGTAATCGATAATTCAATTACATTTTTTCCTTTTTTCTCACCGAAGAATGATTTTCCAATTTTTGTTTTATATTTATCATTTAGATCTATTATTCCTTCGCTCTCATTAGAAAGTTTCAATTCTGACTCAGAACAGAGCATTCCGTAAGAGGTTTCTCCTCTGATCTTTGATACCTCTAATTTCATGCTATTTTTTGGAATTACTGAACCCGGCGGTGCGTAGATTGTCAAAAGTCCATCTCTTGCATTAGGAGCACCGCACACAACTTTAAGTGTATCTTTTTTTCCTATATCCACATCACATAACTTAAGCCGGTCAGCATTAGGATGCTTATTTGCTTTTATTATTTTCGCTACAATGAAGTCGCTTAATTCATTTTTTACTGGCTCTACCTTTTCTACTTCTAGGCCAATACTATTTAATTTCTGGATAATTTGTGACTCACTTTTATTTGTTTTTAAATGAACATCAAGCCAGTCTTTTGTAAATTTCATTTACTTAAACCTCTATAGTTTGTTGGAACATCTAAAGGATCAAAACCATAATAATTTAACCATCTATAATCACATTCAAAAAAAGATCTTAGATCATTAATTCCGTATTTAAGCATTGCCAATCTATCAATACCAATACCGAATGCGAAACCCTGATAAATTTTTGGGTCAACCTTACAGTTTTTTAAAACATTTGGATGAACCATTCCACATCCAAGAATCTCAAGCCATTTATCGCCTTCACCAATAATAATTTTGTTATTTTCGATCTTATACCCAATATCTACCTCAGCTGAAGGTTCTGTGAATGGAAAGTGACTAGGTCTAAATCTCATCTTAATTTTATCCACTTCAAAAAATTCTTTAATAAAATAATTTAAACATCCTTTTAAATGTCCCATATTAATATTTTTATCTATGTGAAGACCTTCCAGCTGATGAAACATTGGAGTATGAGTTTGATCACTATCGCTACGATAAGTTCTTCCTGGTGCAATTATCTTAAAAGGAGGTTTGCCTTTTAACATTGTGCGAACTTGAACTGGAGAAGTGTGGGTCCTAAGCAAGGTTTTCATGTTCTCATCTAAATAAAACGTGTCATGCATATCTTTTGCTGGATGATCTTCGGGAGTGTTTAAGGCAGTAAAATTATTATAATCATTTTCAACATCAGGCCCCTCTTCTACGCTAAATCCTATCTCTGAAAAAATACACGATATTTCATCAATAACTTGAGATACAGGGTGTATCTTTCCTATTTTGAATTCTTTCTCAGGTAAAGTGACGTCAATTTTTTCTTTTTTTATTTTTTCATTAAGATCTTTATCCAAAACTTCTGTTGCTTTTGATCTAAATATTTCAAGTAATTCTTGTTTTGCTTTGTTTATATTGGATGCAAAAGTTTTTTTCTCATTCTCAGATAAAGAACCAAGTTTTTTAAACTGAGAATTTATAAATCCATTTTTACTAAAAATATCTATTCTTATAGCTTCAATTTCTTTTGAATCCTGGGTGCTGTTTAATCTATTTTTAAACTCGAGAATTTTTTTTTCAAAATCGGACATTTTTAGAGATTATTTCTTAAACTAAGAAAAACAATAGGGAAGATTAATTAAGTGCTGCTTGAGCTTTTTTTATAATTGTTTTAAACGCTTCAGGGTTATCATAAGCAATTTCAGCTAGAATTTTTCTATCTAGCTTAATACCAGATTTACTTAAAGCATGTATAAATTTTGAATACGTGAGTCCCTCACCTCTCACACCTGCATTAATCCTCTGTATCCATAATGATTTAAACTCTCTTTTTTTATTTCTACGATCTCTGTAGGCATACTGCATCGACTTTTCCATCGCTTGTCTTGCAACTCTTATAGTATTCTTTCTTCTTCCCCACTGACCTTTTACAGCTTTAAGAACTTTTTTATGTTTAGCTCTGCTTGTGACTCCTCTTTTTACCCTTGGCATTTTATCCTCTCAAACTATATGGCATGTATGATTTTACAATTTTGCCATCCTGTTTAGACATTACTGTTGTTCCTCTTTGTTTTCTAATTTGTGAATTCGTTCTCTTGATCATGCCATGTCTTTTCCCAGCTTGAGGCATGATAACCTTTCCTCTTGCAGAAATTTTAAATCTTTTTTTAGCTGAACTTTTTGTTTTTAACTTTGGCATAACTTGAGGGGTTATACAAATATAATGATAAATTTACAAGAATAATTAAATTGGTTGAATGACCATAATCATCTGTTTACCTTCAAATTTAGGCTGTAACTCTACTTTTCCAAGTTTTTCTATATCGGTCTTAATCTTATCCATTAATTCGTGTCCAAGATTAGAGTGTTGAAGCTCTCTTCCTTTAAATTTAATTGTAAATTTTACTTTATCACCTTTAGTTAAAAATTTTTGGGCATTCTTTATTTTAAAAGTGTAATCATGAATTTCTGTTACTGGTCTAAGCTTTATCTCTTTTAGCTCAATTTTTTTTTGTTTTTTCTTAGCTTTATTAGCTTTTTTTTGAGCGTCATATTTAAACTTACCCATATCCATAATTTTGCAAACTGGAGGCTTGGCATTTTGTGCAATTTCAATTAAATCTAATCCTTCATTTTTAGCCATGTTAATTGCCTCTTGGGTATTTAGTATTCCTAAATTTTTTCCATCGCTTGATATTACCTGTACCTCTTGAGACATTATCCTGTTATTTGAACGAGGACCTCGATCCTTAGTTCTTCTTTGGAAATAGTTTTGTTTGAAATCTGCCACTTATAATGATGGAGCTTTGTTTAAAGCTTGATAGTGATTAATAAATTTTTTTAGTTCCATATTTTCTTGTTTTGTAGAATCCAATTGTCTAATAGTTACACTATTACTGTCAACTTCTTTTTTTCCACAAATTAATAGTATTGGAACCTTTGATAACGAATGTTCCCTTATTTTGTAATTTAAATTGTGATTCTTAAGATCAACTTCCGAATTTAAACCAGATGCAATAAGTTTTTCATTAACTTCAACGGAATAATCATTAAAGTCCTCAGAAACTGGTATTACCATGATTTGTGATGGGCTAATCCAGAATGGAAGTTTTCCAGAGTAATTCTCAATTAGTATTCCAATAAATCTTTCAAGAGAACCGAATAAAGCTCGATGCAACATTACTGGAACTTTTTTTGAACCATCTTTATCTACAAAAGATGCACCAAGTCTTCCTGGCAAATTTAAGTCAACTTGAAGAGTTCCACATTGCCAATCTCTTCCTATTGCATCTCTTAAAACAAACTCAATTTTTGGACCATAAAATGCACCTTCTCCTTTATTAATACTATATTCTAGTTTTGAGGCTTTAACTGCTTCCAATAGAGCTTTTTCTGCTTTATCCCAAACTTCATCCTCTCCAACTCTAAGGTCTGGTCTATCAGAATATTTTAAAATAACATTTTCAAATCCAAGATCTTTATAAATATTTAAGATTAGATTTGTAACTGATAGAGACTCTTCTGTGATCTGATCTTCAGTGCAAAAAATATGAGCATCATCTTGAGTAAATGCTCTTACTCTTAATAAGCCATGTAATGCTCCTGATGGTTCATATCTATGAACTTTTCCAAATTCAGACATTTTATAAGGTAAGTCTCGATAACTTTTTAAGCCTTGATTAAAAACTTGGACACATCCAGGGCAATTCATAGGTTTAATAGCGAATACTTTTTCATCTGGAGTTTCAGATGTATACATGTGTGCACCAAATTTTTCCCAGTGGCCAGATTTTTCCCACAAAGATCTATCTAAAACTTCTGGGGTGTTTATTTCTTTATAACCTGCTTCATTTTGTTTTTTCCTCATATAATCGATAAGTTTTTGAAACAATGTCCATCCTCTTTGATGCCAAAATACTGCACCTGGACTTTCCTCTCTAAAATGGAATAAGTCCATTTCTTTACCAAGTTTTCTGTGATCTCTTTTTTCAGCTTCTTCCAATCTTTTAATATAATTATCTAAATCTTTTTTTGATGCCCAGGAAGTTCCATAGATCCTTTGCAGCATTTCATTTTTTGAGTCACCTCTCCAATATGCACCCGCAACCTTAGTTAACTTAAAATTCTTACCAATTTTACCAGTGGATGATAGATGCGGCCCTCGACAAAGATCATGCCATTTTCCATGAAAGTATATTGATATCTCTTCATTCTTGGGAATATCTTGAATAATTTCTGACTTGTAGTTCTCACCAATTTTTTTGAAATGCGAGATAGCTTCGTCCCTATCCCAAACTTCTCTATAAGTTGGTTCATCTCTATCAACAATTTCTGACATCTTTGTTTCAATCTTTTTTAAATCAGCCTCAGTGAAAGGTTCTTTTCTAGAAAAATCATAATAAAAACCATTCTCAATAGTTGGTCCGATCGTCACTTGAGTTCCAGGAAATAGCTCTTGGACTGCCATTGCTAAAATATGTGCTGTATCATGTCTGATAGTATCAAGCCCATCTTTATCTTTTGAAGTTAAAACCTTTACTTCGCAATCTTTTTCAATTTCATAACTTAAATCTTTTAATTTTCCATCGACACTTATTACTAAAGCTTCTTTCGCGAGGGATTTACTAATTTTTTCAGCAACTTTAAGTCCTGAAACTTTTTCTTTAAAAGCTAATTTTTTTCCATCAGGTAAAGTTATATTAGGCATTTATTAGTTTTTTATATTCTGAATAAGTTGAAAAACACATTTTTTCAACATTAAATTTTTTTTGCACGTTTTTTCTACCATTATTTCCCATCACATTAAGTGAAGTATCGTCCAATCTAAAAATAAAATCTAATTTTTCACTCAATGAATGATGATCGCTAGAACTGAATAATAAACCAGTTTTATTATCAACTATTGTTTCCCTGGATCCACCAATATCACTTGCAACTATTGGTTTTTTCATTGATTGTGCTTCGACTGATATTCTGCCAAAAGCCTCAGGTTCAATTGATGCGGAAACAATAACGCTAGAGACGCTATAGGCAACAGGCATTGAGGGTGCATGTTCAAGAAAAATTACATCATTATTTAATCTAAATCTTTCAATCAACCTAATAAGTTTTTTTTTGTAGATTTTTCTTCCTTGATCAGACCCAAGAAGTATAGCTATAAAATTTTTATATCCATATTTTATTTTGAGATCATTAAGAGCTTCAATAAAAATTTCTTGACCCTTCCACTCAGTAAGTCTTCCTGGCATTAAAATAATCTTTTTATTAGCATCAATGTTTAGTTTTTTTAAAAATTTAATTCTATCTGCTTCTTTGATGTTATCAGGATCGTAATACTCAGTATTGATTCCTCTAAAAATAACTAAAAACTTTTTAATTCTGGAAATGTACTCTGGATATTTTTCTTTGATATGGGAAAAAATAAAATTTGAACCTGCAATTACGCAATCCGACTTTAACATAATTGCATTGTATTTTTTTTTTATTGAATTATTAAAATTATATGTCCCGTGAAATGTTGTTACTAATTTACATCTAGTTATTTTAGAAACATAGTAACAAGACCATGCTGGCGCTCTGCTTCTTACATGAAGTATATTAATTTTATAAAATAAAACTATAAAAGTAAGTATAAAAATATTTATTAAAATCAGTAAAGGATTTTTGCTGTGAACCGGAAGTCTAAATAGTTTTACTTTTTTTTTGTCTATATATTTCAATAACTCTCCTCCGCTAGTAGCAATAAAGGAGCTTGATTTTTGTTCTTTTAAATAATGAGCAAGATCGTAACAACCTATTTCGGCTCCACCATAACCAAGTCTTGGTATTACTTGTAAAACTTTTAATTTAGATGACATTTGTCTAACTTATAATATCATATTTAAAATTTCAAAATGACTAAATTCAATTATATCTATTTTAAAAAGGATAAAAAATTACGAATTTTGAATAGCAAATTAAATTCTAAACTTACTGTTGTGTTTTTGCACGGTTTAAAATCTGATATGGAAGGAAAAAAACCTCTTTTTTTAAATAGATATTGTAAGAAAAACAAAGTTAACTTTCTGTCTCTTGAGTATGCTGGTCATGGCAAGTCATATGGAAAATTCGAAAATGGAACTATCTCTCAATGGAGGAACAACATTAAATTTGTAATTCGCAAAATAATTAAAAAAGAAAAATTTTTAATAGTTGGTTCAAGTTTAGGTGCTTGGCTCGGACTTCTTCAATTTAAGGATTTTAGGAAACAAATAATTGGATTTATTGGAATAGGTTCTGCTCCTGAATTTTTGGATAGATTGATTTGGCAAAAACTGAAAAATAATGAAAAAAAAATATTTTTAAAAAAGAAATTCTACATGCTTAAAAGTGATGGCAATGAATATAAAATCAAATTAGCTTTTCTGAAAGATGGTAGAAAAAATAAAGTACTTAATAAAAAGATAAACTTAAAAATCCCTGTCTTTTTAATTCATGGGAAAAAAGATGACGTTGTTCCTTTAAAACTATCAAAAAAAATTTTTAGTATTTTTCCTAAAGCAAAAAAGAAAATGCAGATTATAAAGGGAGGCGATCATAGCTTGTCTCGTAAAGGAGATTTAAATAAACTCGCAAATTTAATAGACGAAATTATACATTAACTTTCAAACCTTCTTCGTAGGTTGGGTAAATCAATTTTAATTTAAATTTATCTTTAATCTTTTTATTTGAAACTTTTTTAGAATCTTTATAGAAATCTTTAAGCATACCTTCCTCTAATTCATCAAAACTAATAATTTTTGGTAATTCAAAATTAATCAAATTACATGCATACTTAACGACCTCAATATTTGATGCTGGCTTATCATCTGACAAATTGTAAATATCATTATTTAAAGACTTATTCAGTGACAGATATAATGTTTGAGCTATATCTTTAACGTGTATCCTTGAAAAAAAGTGATTTTTTTTTTCAACAACAAATTTTTGATCATTTCTAAGTCTGGTAATTGCATTGTATCTATCAGAATAAATCCCAGAAAGTCTAAAAATTTGAACTGGCAATGAATTTTTTGTTCCAATAGACAACCAATCTCTCTCAACATTTAATCTGTTTTTTCCTGCAAGCGTTTGTGGATTTGTTGTACTATCTTCATTTACCCAGGCTCCATCGTGATTACCATAAACACTTGTTGAGGATAAATAAGTTAGCCATTTTAGGTTTTGTAAATTTAAATTATTTTTTACTAATCTTTCTATAAACATATCCTTCCCATTTATTGGGGGAACAGATATCAAAATATGATCGGACTCTTGTAATGGATTGATCAAATCTTTATCAAAATCATTTTCATTAAATTCATAATTAAAATATTTTAAATTTTTAAAAGTAAGCTCAGAAGTATTTTTTCTAGATGTGGTTGTTAATCTTAAATCAACATTAAAATTTAATATATGTTCCACAAAAGATTGGGCTACCTGTCCAAAACCAAAACAAAATAATTTCATTTTTTATTAACTTGCGAAATTAGAGATTTTATTTGTAATAGGATTTTCAAGTTTGTCGATCATTTCTTTTGGACAGACTTGAATAAAATTATTAATCTCTGTATCAAAGTTTTCTAGTATTTTTTTTGAAACGTTTGAATTTGTCTCATTTGAATGTTCTTCAACTAATTTTTTTAGAAATTCCTGCCAAAATTTTGTTTCAACACTTTGCCAAATTACACTTTCAGGATTTACTCTTTTTTCGAATTCTTTTTCTTTATCATAAATAAAAGCCATGCCACCTGTCATACCGGCAGCAAAATTATCTCCAGTATTTCCTAAAATTACAATATTTCCCCCAGTCATATATTCACAACCATTCGAGTCACATCCTTCAACTACAGCCGTAGCCCCAGAATTTCTAACAGCAAATCTTTCACCTGCTTGACCAGCTGCAAATAATTTTCCTGAAGTTGCTCCGTATAAAACTGTGTTGCCAATAATTGTGTTGTCTTTTGAAATCAAATTACTTTCTTTGCTAAGTTTAATGACTATCTTACCTCCTGATAATCCCTTCCCAACATAATCATTGGCATCTCCACTTAAAACTAATTTTAGTCCTTTAATACCGAATGCACCAAAAGATTGTCCCGCAGATCCTTCAAAATTCAAAGTTAAGTAGTCATCGTTTAATTTTGCATTATTATATTTCTTATATAATTCATAAGAAATACGTGTGCCTACAGCTCTATGAGTGTTTTCAATCTGATAGGATTTTTCAATTTTTTCATTGTTATCAATTTTTTTATTTATCTCAGGCCAAATTTTCTGGTCTAATGTGTCTGGTACAAAATTTATTATTTGTTTTTCGCAATATCTTTTGTTTTTACCAGGATCAGCTCGTACAAAAAGAGGATTCAGATCTAAATCATCTAAATTTGGTGATCCTTTGCTCACCTGCCTTAAGAGATCTGTTCTTCCAATTATTTCGTTTAAAGATTTAAATCCAAGCTCAGACAGAATTTCTCTCACCTCTTGAGCTATAAAAGTGAACAGGTTAACCACCTTATCAGGAGTTCCGTTAAACTTTTCTCTCAATTTTTCATCTTGTGTACAAACTCCTACTGGACAAGTGTTTGAATGACATTGCCTTACCATAATACATCCCATAGCTACTAATGCAGTTGTAGCTACACCAAATTCTTCCGCTCCCATCATGGCTGCAATGACAACATCCCTACCAGTTTTAATTCCACCATCTGTCCTCAATGTAACTGTATGTCTTAAATTATTTAGAGTTAAAACTTGGTTTGCCTCGGTCAATCCCATTTCCCAAGGTATACCAACGTATTTAACACTAGTTTGAGGAGTAGCTCCTGTTCCACCATTATGCCCGGAAATTAAAATTATATCAGCTTTTGCCTTTGCAACTCCTGCTGCAATTGTACCAATGCCAGAAGATGCAACAAGTTTTACACCAACACGTGCTTTAGGATTTATCTGTTTTAAATCATAAATCAATTGGGCCAAATCCTCAATTGAGTAAATATCATGATGAGGAGGGGGCGATATTAAAGTCACCCCAGGAGTAGAATGTCTTAATCTAGCAATTTCCTTTGTGACCTTAAATCCAGGTAACTGTCCACCTTCTCCTGGTTTAGCGCCTTGTGCAATTTTAATTTCTATCTCGTTGCAGTTATTTAAATAATTAATTGTAACTCCAAATCTCGCAGATGCTATTTGTTTCACTCTTGAATTAGCACTATCTCCATTAGACCGAATTTGAAATCTTTTTTCATCTTCACCACCTTCTCCACTGCAAGATGCTCCTTTAATTCTATTCATTCCAATAGCTAGTGTTTCGTGAGCTTCTTTTGATAGAGCTCCATGAGACATACTTCCACTTCCAAAACGTTTTAAAATATTCTCAACTGGTTCCACTTCATCGATGCTGATTGTATTTTTTTTCTTGAAATCAATTAAGTCCCTTAAATTAATAGGAGGTAAATCATATATTCCTTTAGAGTATTTTTTATATAATTCATAAGATTTGTTTGTAACTGCCGATTGAAGCAAATGTATCAGTTTACCTTGGTATTGGTGTGTCTCACCGTTTTTTCTATATCGATAAATTCCTCCTATTGGCAATACGTTTGTATCAGATCTAAAAGCCTCCTCATGAATACCTCTTATCTTTTTTTCAATCCCTGTAAGTCCGATACCTGAAATTTTAGAGGTAACACCAGGAAAAAAATCATTAACAATTGTTCTGCTTAATCCTACAGTTTCAAAATTACATCCTCCTCTGTAAGAACTAATTACAGAAATACCCATTTTTGACATTATTTTTAAAAGGCCTAAGTTTACGGATTTTACATACCTTTCTACACAATCATCATAAATAAACTTTCCAAATAATTTTTTTTCAAATCTCTGGTAAAGACTGTCTAATGCTAAATAAGGATTAACTGTAGTAGCTCCAACTCCTATAAGAGTTGCAAAAGAGTGAGTGTCTAGCGCTTCACCCGTTTGAGCATTAATTGAAACATAGCCTCTTAACTTTAATTTGATTAGATGCGTATGAACAGCACCAATACATAGAAGCATAGGAATTGGGTACTTGTCCTTAGAAACTTCTTTATCGCTTAAAATTAGTTGCGTTACCCCTTGTCTTACTAAAACTTCAGCCTCTTTTTTTAATCTTTCGAGTGAAGATTCTATATTTTCTTCATTGGTAAAAGTACAATCTAAAACTTGATTATTTTTGTCAAAAAAAGAAACAAATTTTTCAAACTGTTTGTTTGATAGAATTGGACTGTTTAGTACATAAATATTTTCTTCAGTAAGGTTATTAAAATCTAAAATATTACCAAGATTTCCAAACCTTGTTTTTAAACTCATAACCTTATTTTCTCTTAATGAGTCGATTGGCGGGTTTGTTACCTGGCTAAAGTTCTGTCTAAAAAAATGATACAAGGGTCTATATTTATTAGACAAAACTGCTAGAGGTGTATCATCGCCCATTGATCCAGTCGCCTCTTTTGCATCCTCTGCCATTGGGTGAAGTATCAACTCAAGGTCCTCTAGACTGTATCCAAAACAATGTTGAAGTTTTCTTAATTGATCACCTTTAAATAAATTTGTCTCATTTTTAATCGGGAATTTTTTATCTAAATCAATAATCTGGTTATTAAAATGTTTGTACTCTTTTGCTAAGTAGTTTTTTATCTCTTTATTTTTAAATATCTTCCCTTTTTCTATTCTTACACCTAAAATTTCACCAGGACCTAGTCTTCCTTTTGAAACTATCTTTTTTTCATTAAGTTCAATCATTCCAGTTTCTGATCCAGCAAAAAGTAAATTATCTTTTGTGATTGTGTATCTCATAGGTCTAAGACCATTTCTGTCTGTAGCAACTATCACCCATTCATTATCTGTGGCAGCAATAGCTGCAGGACCATCCCATGGTTCCATTGTGCTATTAAGAAAGTTAAATAATTTTTGATGTTCAGCTGGTAGCACTTTACTTTTCTTAGACCAAGCGTCAGGTATTAACATTAATTTTGCTAAAGGCGCGGGTTGACCAGAAATATTAAGTAATTCAAAAACATTATCTAATGATGCTGAGTCTGAATTTCCGCTTGGGATAACTGGTTTTAAGTTCTCCATATCCTCAAAAACTGGGCTGAACATTTCTTCCTCATGAACCTTCATCCAATTTACGTTACCTTTTAGGGTATTTATTTCTCCATTATGTGCTAGAGCTCTGAATGGTTGTGCTAGATCCCAGCTTGGTGCGGTATTGGTCGAAAATCTCTGATGAAAAATTGCATATCTTGATACAAATCTTGGATCTTTAAGATCTAAATAAAAATCAGACAAGGACTCAGCAAGGAACATTCCCTTGTAAATGACTGATTTAGAACTAAACGAACATATGTAAAACTCATTAAGGTTTTCTTGAAGTATTTTTTTTTCAATCTTTCTTCTAGCTTCATAAAGTTTTATCTCTAGTGACTTACCCTTTTCATTTTTATCATTATGTTTAAACAAGACTTGTGTAATTTCTGGTCTATTTAAATCTGCCTTTTCTCCTAGAACAGTAGGGTTTACAGGTACCTGTCTCCATCCATAGATGTTAAAATTACTTTTTGTTAACTCACTTTCAACAATAGTTCTGCAAGCCTCTTGGGCGCCATAATTATTTCTTGGAAGAAACAACATTCCCACACAAACTTCTGAGTTATCATGTTTATGACCTGTAGCTTCAATTTTTTCGATAAAAAAATCTGAAGGAATTTCTATATGGATACCAGCACCATCACCTGTTTTTCCATCAGCATCAATTGCTCCTCGATGCCAAACAGCTTTTAATGCTTCAATTCCATATTCAACAACTTGTCTTGATTTTTTTCCGTCTGTAGATGATACCAAACCAACTCCACAAGCATCATGTTCCATATTTTCGCTGTAAACATGATTTGATTTTAATAATTCCAAGTTTTCTTTTCTTCTTAATTTTTCTAACTTTAGATTTATCTTTTTTTTACTCACGGTTAGGCTACCTTTCTCTTTGAGTCCTTTAAATCTTTCAAATATTTATGAATACTTTCTGCAACATCTCTTCCATCTTTTATAGCCCAAACAACCAATGAAGCTCCACGGACTATATCGCCTGCTGCAAATACACCCTTTACACTTGTCTCCATAGTATCAAAATCAATTTTGATTGTTCCCCATCTTGAAACTTGTAATTTGCTTTCGCCAAATAATACTGGTAGATCCTCTGGGTCGAAGCCTAAAGATTTGATAACCATGTCAGCTTTCAGTTCGAAATCGGAATTTTCTTGAATAATAGGTTTTCTTCTTCCACTTTCATCGGGATCTCCAAGTTTAATTTTATCTACTGAAACTTTTTCTATTTTGTTTTTACCTAAAAACTTTTTCGGACTCGATAACCAAACAAATTCAACGCCCTCTTCCTCAGCGTTTGCAACTTCTCTTGATGAACCTGGCATGTTTTCTTTATCTCTTCTATATAAACATTTTACCGATTTAGCTTTCTGTCTTACGGCGGTTCTTACACAGTCCATTGCAGTATCACCACCCCCGATTACAATAACGTCTTTATCTTTTGCATCCAGAGATCCATTATCAAAGTTTTCAACTTTATCTCCTAAACCTTTTTTATTTGATGCAGTCAAGAATTCCATTGCAGGATAAATATTGTTTAAATCACTACCTTCGATTTCAATTTCTCTTGGTTTATAAACTCCAGTAGAAATCAAAACAGCATCGTGTTTTTCTTTTAGTTCACTTAACGAAGCATCTTTTCCAACTTCGAAATTTAAAACGAATTTAATTCCACCATCCTGTAAAAGTTTTGTTCTTCTTTCGACAACATGTTTTTCCAATTTAAAATTCGGTATTCCGTATATTAATAATCCACCAGCTCTATCATATCTATCGTAAATAGTTATTTGGTAACCCTTTTTTCTGAGCTGCTCGGCACAAGCCATACCCGCAGGTCCAGATCCAATGATTCCTATACTTTGAGTTAACTCCCTCTCAACTTTGATTGGCTTTACCCAACCCTTGTCCCAAGCATTGTCGGTTATAAATTTCTCAACAGATCCTATCGTTACCGTGCCATGACCAGACTGTTCGATAACACAATTACCTTCACACAATCTATCTTGTGGACAAATTCTTCCGCAGACTTCTGGCATATTATTTGTACTTTGAGATAAATTGTAAGCCTCTTCTAATCTTCCCTCCGCTGTAAGTTTTAACCAATCTGGAATATTGTTACTTAAAGGACAGTGAACTTGGCAAAAAGGAACACCGCATTGAGAGCATCTGCTTGATTGTTCTTTCGCACCTTCATGAATGAACTCTTTATATATTTCATTAAAATCTTCTTTTCTGGAATCGGTTTTCCTTTTAGGTGGGTTCTGCTGACCTATTTCCACAAATTTGAGCATTTTTTCAGACATAGTGTGGTGGCTTATATATTATTAGACTATTGAATTAAACGAAAAATAGGACAGTTATTATTACCTATATTTTAAAAAATTCACTGTTTTTGCTAGTTTTTTCCTGTTTTGCATACCTCATATGCATTCATGTTATTGCTTTAATTTACCCCTAATTAGTTTAGTTAAATAATTAATAATGGCGGAATTCATCGAAATTTTAATTTTATCAGCAATACAAGGGATATCTGAATTTATTCCCGTGAGTTCCTCTGCTCACTTATACTTAATGTCTGAAGTACAAAATTTTGAGATAAAGTCTCTTTTGACTGATGTTTCTCTTCATCTAGGATCACTATTAGCAATACTATTTTATTTTAGAAATGATTTTTTAAAATTATTCAAAGATCAAAAATTACTTAAATTATTAATTTTTGGATCTCTACCTCTAATTATAGTTGGTTTCTTTGTATTCAAAACCGGCTTAATTAATTATTTTAGAAGCATTGAAATAATAGCGTGGACTACAGTAATTTTTGCAATCTTTTTATATATTGCTGATAAATTTTCTGTAAGAAAAAAAATTGATACAGATTTAAATTTAAAGGCAATACTTGCTATTGGCATTTTTCAAGTGCTTGCATTAATTCCAGGAGTAAGTAGAGCTGGAATTGTTATTACTGCTGGTAGATTACTCAACTTTGATCGATACGATTCAACCAAAATTTCATTTTTTCTCTCTGTACCAGCAATCGCCGGTGCAAGTTTTTTAAACTTAAAAGAATTAACTTTTTCAAATATTGAAGTAAATTTTATTGTTTTGCTTGCGGTCATCTATTCTTTTATTTTCTCATATATCACAATTAAATATTTTTTAATTTTTGTTAAAAAATTTAGTATGAATTTTTTTGTAATTTATAGGGTTTGCTTAGGATTAGTCTTATTTTGGTTTATCTATACTTAATCGTTTAAATTCTGGCATCAATTGTGAAAGCAAAACTCCAGCAAGAATAAATAAACATCCTAAAATATTATCTATATTTAAAATTTGATTTAGTATAATCCAAGCTGCTATTGTTGCAAAAACACCCTCTAATGAATAAATTATTGCTGCTGGTGCGGGACTAATGTTTTTTTGGGCATAAATTTGTAAAACAAAGGCAAATCCACCGGATAATACGCCTGCATAAAGAATTTCATATGTTTCGGATAAAATATTTGAAATTGTAAAATTCTCGTAAACTAATCCAATAAAAATTGATAAAATTGATACTATTAAAGTTTGAATAAGACCAACTGTGACTGGTAAATCAAATTTTTCTACCATTTGACCGATAAAAATAATGTGCAAACTCCAAAACAAAGCGCATACCAATACTAATATGTCTCCTTTTCTTACTGATGCGTCGTAAAAATTTGTTAGCAGATATCCTCCTACTACACACAACAAAACAGACGGCCAAACACTCCAATGAACTTTTTTTCGATAAAGGATATAAAGAACAAATGGTACTAAAGGTACATAAAAAATTGTAAAGAAAGCTGCATTAGCTACATCAGTATAAAGAAGCGCAACTTGTTGTAATGCAGAGGCTAAGAATAAAAATATACCTATAGAGATTGAGAGATATAGAAAATTTTTTTTATCTTTATTAAATTCATTAAAAAATTTATTTTTTTCAATTACAAAAAAAAATGGAATAAGAGCAAGGAAACCAACAAAAAATCTCACACCATTAAATGTGAAAGGACCTATTTCATCCATCCCTGTGTCTTGTGCAATAAAAGTAGTACCCCAGATCAAACAACAAACAAACGCGCTTATAAGTGATAGTCTCTTTGACATTTAATTAATTATATTGAGAGGTTGTAAGCGAAATTTTTACCTAAGTTTTCTTTAATTTCATTACAAAACCTAGCAGCATCTGCTCCGTTAATAATTCTGTGGTCATAGGATAATGACAGTGGAAGTATAAGTTTCTCGCTTTTATCTTTTTGAAATATTTTTCCTATTCCTAATATAGCTACCTCAGGAGGGTTTATTATGGGTGTAAAAAATGTTCCACCTATTCCTCCAAGACTAGTGATAGTTATTGAGCCACCTTGAAATTCTTTTTTATCAATTTTTAGATTTCTGCATTTATCACTTACTTCTTTTAGTTTTTGCGATAAGTCAGATATCTTAAATTTATCGGCATCTCTTATTTTAGGAACCATGAGACCATGTGGAGTATCTACTGCAATACCGATATGAAAATATTTTTTTAATATTATTTGATAATTTTCCTCGTCTTTTATAGATGAATTGAAGATTGGATATTTCATCATGCTCTTCACTAATGCCTTAATTATAAAAGCAAGTGGGGTAATTTTCTTTTGCTCACCTGTGTAACCATCCTTTAAATTTTTACGGAAGTTTTCAAGTTCAGTCACATCAGCCTCATCATGATGGGTGACGTGAGGGATAGTTCTCCACGACTCTGATAACAGCGGTGCTGCGAGCCTTTTTACTCGTGGCATTTCAACAACTTCTATTTCACCAAATTCAGAGTGATCAATTAAGTTAATTTTTGGCTCTGGTTTTTGTGTTTCTTTTAATAGCGTATTCTTTTTAGAACCTTTTATAAAATTTTTAACATCTTCCTCTGTTATCCTGCCGTTCCTTTCAGACCCTTTAAGATTTGAAATATCAGCCCCTAATTCTCTTGCAAACTTTCTTACTTTTGGAGTGGCGAGTATTCTATTAATCATAATTTTGTTGGTATAGGTTTATTTTTATCAATGTTATACTTCTTAATCGCTTGTTCTGCATATTTTGAGGGGATTAATTGTTCTTTTGCTAAAACACTTAAAGCATAAGTAACAATATATTTTTTATCCACCTCAAAGAAATTTCTAAGTTTTTCTCTACTGTCACTTCTCCCATATCCATCTGTTCCTAGTGAATAAAAACTTTTGTTAGTAAACGGTCTTATTTGATCTGATGTAATTCTCATATAATCTGATGCAGCTAGTATAGGGCCTTCAGCGTCTTTTAAGCAATTCTCAACATATGTTTTTTTGGGTTTTTCATTTGGATTTAAGAGATTATATCTCTCCACTTCCATGCCATCTTTTCTTAATTCATTAAAACTTGTGACACTCCATACATCACAATCAATTTTAAAATCTTTATCCAATATGTCTGCTGCCTGCATCATTTCTCTTAAAATAGTTCCAGATCCTAATAGTTGAATTTTTTTTTTTTTGTTTTTTGAAATTTGTTTAATTTTATACATTCCTTTTAAGATTGCTTCTTCAATATTTTTATCTTTTGGTATCGCTGGATGCGGATAATTTTCATTCATTGTTGTAATATAATAAAAAATGTTTTCCTTTTTTTCATACATTCTTCTTAAACCGTCTCTGAATATTACAGCTAACTCATAAGCAAAGGTTGGGTCATAGGAAACACAATTTGGTATTGTGGAAGCAAGTAGATGGCTATGTCCATCTTGATGTTGTAATCCTTCTCCAGCCAAAGTTGTTCTCCCAGATGTAGCGCCAATAAGAAATCCTCTTGCCTGACTATCTCCTGCAGCCCAGGCGAAATCACCGACTCTTTGAAAACCAAACATTGAATAGAACAAATATATTGGAATCATTTCTATATCATGATTAGTGTATGATGTTCCTGCTGCTATCCAAGATGACATGGAACCAGCCTCCGTTATTCCCTCCTCTAACACCTGTCCTGATTTATCTTCCCTGTAAGATGAAAGTAGTTTCGAATCCACAGGCTCATACTTTTGACCTTCATGCGCGTAAATACCAATTTTTTGAAAAAAACCCTCCATGCCAAATGTTCTAGCCTCATCAGGAATTATAGGAACTAATTTGGGTGAAACATTTTTATCTCTTAAGAGGTTTGTTAACATTCTAACTAGTGCCATAGTCGTCGACATTTCTTTAGTGCCTGTTGATTGTTTCATCACATCGAAGATATCTTTTGGAGGAACTTTAATTGGTTTGGCAAAAGATGATCTCTCAGGAATGAAGCCACCAAGTTGTAATCTTCTCTCTTTTAAATATTTTATTTCTTGTGAATCTTCTTTTGGTCTGTAGTACTCAATATTTTTTACTTGCTCGTCAGTTAAAGGAACATCAAATCGATCTCTGTAATAAAGTAAATCGTCTACGTCCAATTTCTTTTGTTGATGGGTGGTATTAATACTTTCTCCAGATTTACCCATTCCATAACCTTTGATGGTTTTGGCAATTATCACTGTTGGACTACCTTTATTTTCTACTGCTCTATGGTAAGCTGAATACACTTTATGTGGATCATGGCCTCCTCGATTGAGCTTCCATATATCTCTATCGGTTAAGCTTGAGACCATTTCTTTTAATTCTTTGTATTTTCCAAAAAATTTGTCTCTTACATATGCGCCGCCCTTCGCCTTAAATGCTTGATACTCACCATCAACAGCTTCATTCATTCTTTTTACCAATAAACCTGTTTTATCTTTTGCTAATAATTGGTCCCAGTAAGATCCCCATATCACCTTTAACACGTTCCAACCAGCTCCTCTAAAAATTCCCTCAAGTTCTTGAATTATCTTTCCATTACCTCTTACAGGTCCATCTAATCTTTGAAGATTGCAGTTAACTACAAATATTAGGTTATCTAATTTTTCTCTAGAGGCTAATCCAATTGCACCTAAAGACTCCGGTTCATCCATTTCCCCATCTCCTAAAAAGGCCCAAACTTTTCTATTCTCATCTTTAATCAAACCTCTATTAATTAAATATTTCATAAACCTAGCTTGATAGATCGCTAGCATTGGACCAAGACCCATTGATACAGTTGGAAACTGCCAGTAGTTTGGCATAAGCCAAGGGTGAGGATAAGAGGATAAACCACCTGGTAAAACCTCCTGTCTAAACGAGTCCAGTTGTTTCTCAGTTAATCTTCCCTCTAAAAAAGATCTTGCATAAATTCCAGGAGCACTATGACCTTGAAAATATATTAGATCTCCACCAAACTTATTATTTTTTGCTCTCCAAAAATGGTTCATGCCAACGTCATATAATGTTGCAGCTGAGGCAAAGGTTCCTATGTGACCTCCAAGATCGGGGTTTTTTTTATTTGCTCTTACAACCATTGCAGCTGCATTCCATCTAATTAAAGATCTTATTTTTCTTTCAATGTTTTGATCCCCTGGAGATTTTTTATCCTCTTCAGGAGGAATAGTATTTATGTAAGGTGTATTTCGAGATAAGACTAAATCTGAGCCTTCTTTATAAGAATGTTCAATTAATTGTTTTATTAAATATTGAGCTCTTTCTTTACCGTCGTTTTGAAGAACTGCAGATAAAGACTCTAGCCACTCTTTAGTTTCAGTTGGATCTAAATCATTGCCATCAGATATTATTTCAATATTTCTGATTGGTTTCTTTTTCTCTTGGCTAATAGTTTGTGTTTCAACAGGTTTTTCTTGTTCTACTCTTTGAGATTTTTCTGCGTCTACAATTATTTTTTCAGTATCTTTAGGAATATCTAAATTTTTGACTTCTTTTTTCTCAGGTTTTTGTTTTTTTTCAGAAGCAGATTGAATTTCTATTAGCTTATCTCCCTTCGATACTTTATCACCCACTTTTACTAAAATTTTTGAGACCTCACCTTCTTCCGTGCTTGGGACCTCCACACTTGATTTATCACTTTCAAGTGTAACAATAGAGTCGTTGTTTTGAATTTTTTGACCCTCTTTAACAAGGACTTCAATAATTTCTACGTTTTCAAAATCTCCTATATCAGGTACTAGAATATCTTTTTTCATCTATATTTTTAAAGATCAATATTTTAACATATTTATATCTTTTTTTCGTCATCCTAAAATGGGTTAATTAGCATATGTTAAAAATATTGATTAATTTTATAAAGAAAAAGCCTAATTATAAAAATTTAGATGCAAAAATTTGGATACAAAATATTATTCTAAATAAATATTATAAAACACTCAAATATTAATCTTTTTCTATACACATCGAAATTCCCATACCTCCTCCGATGCATAGTGTTGCCAAACCTTTTTTTCCACTTATTTTTTTTAATTCATTTAAAAGCGTAACAACAATTCTTGCTCCTGAGGCACCTATAGGATGACCGAGTGCTATTGCTCCGCCATTGACATTTACTTTTTCTTTAGGAATTTTTAACTCTTTTATTACAGCAATGCTTTGTGCGGCGAACGCTTCATTAATTTCAACTAAGTCCAAATCTTTTACATTCCATTTCGCTATTTCAAGAGCTTTGTTTGACGAAGGGATTGGCCCTAACCCCATTATGGATGGATCAACACCACAGGTTGCCCAAGATATAATCTTTCCTAATATTTCTAAATTATGTTTTTCAGCTAACTCTCTTGTAGTTAAAACAACTGCAGCGGCTCCATCATTAATACCAGATGAATTTCCAGGAGTGACGGTTCCCTTTTCTTTGAATGCAGAATTTAATTTTGAAAGATCATTTATTGTAATTCCAGATCTTGGATGTTCATCGGTATCATCATTAATAATTTCATTATCAAATTTTTTTTTGTTTATTGCTATATTTGTTTTCTGTTGAGACTCAATTGCAAATTCATCTTGTTCTTGTCTTGATATATTATATTTTGCAGCAACATTTTCAGCTGTAACACCCATATGGTAATTATAAAAAGCATCCGTTAAACCATCTTTCATCATTTGATCATGAAGTGAATTGGTCATACTTTCTTGGCCTCCAGCAATTATAAAGTTTGCAGAATTTGTTATTAATGATTGATATCCATTAACAATAGATCTTAGTCCAGACCCACACACTTGATTAATAATTATTGCAGTCTTTTCTTTTGGAATTCTAGAATTTATAGCTGCTTGCCTAGCTGGATTTTGTCCACATGATCCTGTTAAAACTTGTCCTAATATTACCTCATCAATCATATCTTCTTTTAACTTGGTCTTTTGAATTAAACTTTTGATTACTAACGAACCTAGATCATGAGCCTGTAGATCTTTATAAATACCTTTATATCTTCCTATGGCTGATCTCTGAGCTGCAACAAAAACAATATCTTTAGAATTTTTTGACATTAATATAGAATAAATATTTATTTAAAAATTACATTATTAAATATGATTATTTTTTATAATTTAGCGCCTGTAGCTCAACTGGATAGAGCGCTTGGCTACGGACCAGGAGGTTCTGGGTTCGACTCCTAGCAGGCGCACCAAAATTATGAAAATCTCTTTGCAATCAAGTGTTGTATATTTTTTTGCTATAGTATTAATAGTTTTAATTTTATTAACAATTTTTTTATAAAAAATGAAAAACGAATTTGAGCAAATCAGTAAAGTTTCTGGTTTTATGAAACACAATGGTGGACTGCTTTTTAGAGATGTATCGGAGACTGAGTTTGAGTTTAAAAGCACAATACAAGATATACATTTAAACAAAAGAGAGATCACTCATGGGGGATTTATTTGTTCTTTGATTGATGCAGGTGCTGGTACCGCTGTTTATAGAGCTAGCAACAATCAATCATGTGTTACAATTTCATTAGATGTAAAATTTATTGCACCTTCTAGACTAGGAGATGAGATATTAGGAAAAGTAAACATATTAAAGAAAACAAAGTCGATGTTATTTGTGAATTGTAATTTATATATAAACAAAAATATTATTGCATCAGCAACGGGTGTTTGGAAAGTAGTAAAAAAAATATGATCGGAATTTTAGGAGGAATGGGAACACAAGCTGGTTTAGATATTTGTAACAAAATAGCTATTTTGCATAGAGGAAAACATGATCAACAATATCCAAAATTTTTATTATACAATAAGTCTGACACACCTAAGAGACCAGAAAACTTAAAAAAATACTACAACGTTCTAAAAGAATTAGTTAAAGGTTGCAAATTATTAGAAAAAAATAAATGTAAGTTTATTGTAATGCCGTGTAATACGGCGCACTTTTGGTATGATGATTTAAGGAAGAAAGTTAAGATACCTATTTTAAGTATGCCGGAGGAAGTTTATAATCATACAAAAAAAAGCTGTAAGATTAATTCTCAAATTGGAATACTTGCTACCGAAGCTACCTTAAACACAAAGATCTATCATAAGTATTTCAATAAAAGGTTTAAGCTTTTATCGCCACCTAATAAAATACAAAAAAAGAATGTAAATAAAGCAATCAAATTTGTTAAAATGGGTAATGTAAGAAAGGCAGAAAAAATAATAAAGCCTGCAATTGACTATTTAATAAAAATAAATTGTAAAAAAATAATCTTAGGATGTACTGAATTACCTATAGCGATTTTTGCATTCAAATCTTTTAAAAAAGCAAAAAAATCAAAAATTTTTATTGATCCAAATTTGATACTGGCAAATACTTGTGTAAATAGATATAAGGCTGCATAATTTGATCAAATATGTTAATATTAATAAAATTAAAAATGAGAACTTTTACCTTAATGATTCGGACTTGTTTTAGACTATTTTTGTTCTTAAGCGATAACAATATATAGTAGTAAAAAAATTTAACACACCAAAAGTAGAAATGACAAAACATAAAATAACTGCTGTTCTTGGACCTACAAACACAGGAAAAACCTTCCTTGCTATTGAAACGATGTTGTCTTTTAGCTCTGGTATGATGGGTTTTCCCTTAAGGCTTCTAGCTAGGGAAGTTTATGACAAAGTTGTTAAGAAAACTGATCCAAATAAAGTTGCACTAATCACAGGTGAGGAAAAAATTATACCTCCTAATGCTAAGTATTATTTTTGCACTGTAGAGTCTATGCCTATAGAAAAAAATTTAGAATTCGTCGGAATAGACGAAATTCAAATGTGTTCTGACCATGAAAGAGGTCATATTTTCACTGACAGATTATTAAACCTAAGAGGTGAAAAATTAACAATGTTTATGGGATCAAACTCAATGAAAAATATTATTGAAAAATTAGATGGTGATATAGAATATATCGATAGAAAAAGACTATCTAAATTAAGTTACTCAGGTCACAAAAAAATCTCTCGAATAGAAAGAAAAAGCGTAATAATAGCATTTTCAGCAGAAGAAGTTTATGCGATTGCAGAATTAATTAGGCGTCAAAAGGGTGGAGCTGCAATCGTTATGGGGTCTTTAAGTCCCAAGACAAGAAATTCACAAGTAAATTTATACCAATCTGGAGATGTTGACTATCTTGTTGCAACCGATGCAATTGGTATGGGAATAAACATGGATTTAAACAATGTTTTTTTTTCGAGTATTAAAAAATTTGATGGTAAAAAAATAAGGCGACTCAAATTATCCGAAATTGCACAGATTGCTGGAAGAGCAGGCAGATATCTTAATGATGGATCATTTGGCATTACAGGTGAATGTGGCGAGATAAGTCCAGAGGAAATTGAATTACTTGAAACCCATAAAATTCATGACATCAATACAATTTTTTGGAGAAATCCAAATTTAAACTTTAAAAACGGACAATCTTTAATCAAGTCGTTAGAAGAGAAGCCGAACAAACCTTGGCTAAAAAGAATTTCGGAGTGCGAGGACGAAAAAGTTTTAAAATATATTTTAAAAGATACTGAAAAATTACAAATTTATAGTAATGAAAATGAATTAAAACTATTATGGGAATGTTGCCAGATCCCCGATTTTGTAAAAAAAACTTACGGAAATCATTTAGAGGTAATTGGAAAAGTATTTAATTTTTTAAGAGAAAAAACAGGAAAAATTTCAAATAAATACATGAAAGAACAACTTTCAATTTTAGATAAGGTTGATGGAAATGTAGATTCTATATCTAATCGAATTGCTAATGTAAGAACATGGTCTTATGTTTCCAACAAAAACGGTTGGGTAGAAAATCAAGACTATTGGGTAAAAAGGACAAAATTTTTAGAAGATAAACTATCTGATAGATTGCACGAAGAACTTACCAAAAGTTTTATTGACAAACGAGCAAGTGTACTAGCAAGAGGTTTAAAACAAGATATTTCTTTTGAGACAAAAATTGAAAATAATGAAAAAGTTTTAATTAATAATCAATTTATTGGGAACTTAAAAGGTCTTAAGCTTGAATTAGATTTTAAAGTGGGTGATTTAGAAACTGACATTAAATCTTTAAAGAAGGCTGCAAGACAAAATGTAAGCCCGGAAATTTCAAAAAGAATAAACCAAATAATTGATGGAAAACAAATTGAATTAAAAGAGAATAGAAAAATTTATTGGAATAATTTTCCTATAGCAATTCTTACTAAGGGTGTAGATTATCTTTCTCCAGAACTTAATTTAATTGTAGACGATATTGTGGAAAATGATGAAAAATTAAAACTTCTTTCTTTTTTAAAAAAATGGGTAGACACAAAAATTGCTAATGAACTAGATAGTTTATTTAAACTGAAGAACATAAATTCGGTAAATTCTCAAATAAGAGCTTTATCTTATCAATTATATGAAAACAACGGTGTAGTAAAAAGAGATGAGGTTCTAAATATCGTTAACAGTTTGAGTCAAGATGAAAGAAAAACTCTCAGAAATTTAGGGGTAAAATTTGGAAGATATCACATATTTTTGTTCAAACTTTTTAAACCTAGTGTTGTCTCTTTAAGAATTTTACTTTGGAAGAATTTTAAAGGAGAAGACTTAAATCTATTTCCTCCTACTTTTGGATTAAATTTTGTGAACGACTTAAAATACAGAAACAAAAAATTTATGCTTTTATGTGGATTTGAAAAATTTGATAACTTTTTTGTAAGAATTGATATTTTAGAAAGATTATTTATTGAAATTATAAACTCTAATGAAAATAAATCCGACAAAATTAAACTATTGCCCAAAATGTTAAATTTACTGGGTTGTGACAAAGAAAGTTTTGTAAAAGTAATTAAATTAATGGGGTATAAAGTTTTTGACGAAAAAAACGAAACCTTTTTCAAATATAAACCTTTTAAAAAGATTAAAAAGAGTTTAGATTTAAAGATCAAAAAAGATAATCCCTTTGAAGCATTAAAACAGTTAGATTTAAAATGATATTTAAATTTTTTAATAAGAACAATGAGAAACCTAACTCCAATGAAGAGCCTGTTAACATTGCTTGTCTTTTAATACACGCTGCCAAAATAGATGAAAACTATACTTCAGAGGAAAAAGAAATAATTAAGAAGACTGTGAAGAAATTATACCCTGAATTAAATAAATTGGATGATGTTGTTTCAAAGGCTGAACAAAAGGAAAATGACTCAAATCATATTCAAGAATTCACTAAAGTTGTTAAATCTCTTAGTTTGGAAAATAAAACTATAATTGTAGAAACTTTATGGAAAATCATTTTATCAGATGGTAAATCAGATATTTATGAAAATAATTTAATGAGACGTTTGGCTGGGTTGCTTTATTTGGATGATAAGATAGTGGGTGAAATAAAAGTAAAAATTTTAGGAAAAAAAAATGACATACGTAGTTAATGACAAATGTATTAAATGTAAATTAATGGACTGCGTAGACGTATGTCCTGTTGACTGTTTTTATGAGGGTAAAAATATGCTTGTAATTAAACCAGATGAGTGTATAGATTGTGGCGTTTGCGAACCTGAGTGTCCAGTTGAAGCAATAAAACCTGACACTGAAAGTGAAAGTGAAAAATGGTTAGAATTAAACAAAAAATATTCAGAGATATGGCCGAATATTTCAGAAAAAAAAGATCCACCAGCAGATAACGAAAAATACAAAAATGAAGAAAATAAATTTGAAAAGTATTTTAAAGAAAACCTTTAAGAAAAAAAAGAAAAACTTACCCAAAAAAAAGGCAAAGGCTCTATTAAAAAAATCTAAACCAACTAAAATTAAAAACAAAATCGGGAGACCCAAATTAAAACAATTAAATAAAAGTTCTTTGAAAGAAAAATCCAAGGTAAATTTATCCAAACCAAAAAATACTGAAAATTTACGTCTTACTAAAAGCCAAGACCAAAAACCTGAAATAGTAAAAATTAAAAAACAGGAGACAGAGAAAAAACAATTTAAACCTAAAGATTATATCGTTTACCCGAAACATGGTGTAGGTCAAATTTTATCAGTAAGCTCAAAAACAATAGGTGGTATAGACGTGCAATGTTATGATATTAAATTTGAAAAAGATAAAGCTGTAGGATTGTTGCCAATAAATAAGCAGTCACACTTGAGACCACTATCCACAATCAACCAAGTTAATAAATCTATCTCAATTTTAAAAGGTAAACCAAAAATAAAAAGATCGATGTGGAGTAGAAGAGCTCAAGAATATGAGCAAAAAATTACATCTGGAAAAATCTATGAATTGGCTGAGGTAGTAAGGGATTTAAATAAAGGTGATGATATTATGATTGATCAATCATACAGTGAAAGACAATTATTTGAAAAAGCTTATGAGAGAATTTTAACAGAATTCCAAATAATATTGAATCTATCTCTTGAAGATACCCAAAAAAAGCTCGATAAAGCATTAAAGAGAAATCTAGAGAAGAGCCAACAAAACTTAGAAAAAAAAACACCAACTAGCCCACAACAAAGCCAAGATACTGAAGAACCAGAGAATTTAGAAAACGTTTCAGAAGAAGAGTAAAAAAAAACGCTTCTCACACAAACGTTATGAGAAGCGTTTTTAAAAAAGAAAACTTATCTTCTTCTTCTTCTTTTTTTTGCTTTTTTCTTAGCTTTTTTCTTAGCTTTTTTTCTTCGTTTAGCCATCTTTAGCTCCCTGTTGTTACGAATCTTTTTGATTCGTTATAACTTAATTTTTAAATATTTTCTTTTGTTATGTCAAACATTTAATTAGTTATAAATTGATTCATCAACGAAGTAAAAAATTAAATTTAATTTTAGAAATGTTAAATGTTAAAAAAGAATAGTGTTTATGCGCATTATAATCAACTTTATTTGTTAAATTTAATAAAGTTTTTCTAAATCTTTTTTATATTTTTCTAAAATTTTTTTTCTTTTTAATTTTAAAGTTGGTGTTAACATTCCATTTTCAATTGTAAATTCCTCTTTAATTATTTTTATTTTTTTAACTTTTTCTATTGTTTGCAAGTTTTTATTTAAATTTTCGATGTATAAATTAATTTCCGATCTATTTTCTTCGTTATCACTTACAATTAATGCAACTAAATATGTTTTTTTATCTCCATAAACTAAACTTTGTTTAATTTTTTCATTTAAACAAAGTAAATTTTCAATTTTAGATGGAGAAATGTTGTCACCACCTAAATTTACAATGATTTCTTTTTTTCTATCAGTTATTTTCAAGTTTCCCTCTTTAGTAAACTCTCCAATATCACCTGTATGCAACCATCCTTCTTTTAAAACTTCATTGGTTTCATCTTTTTTATTCCAATATCCAAGCATAACGTTTTCCCCTTTTACTAATATTTCACCATCGTTTGAAATTTTAACTTCATTGGTTTTAAATGGAGGTCCTACAGTCTCAATTTGAATATTTCCTGGAACGTTACAGCTAACGACTGGAGAAGCTTCAGTCAGTCCATATCCTTGTAATGTGGGTAAACCAATAGAATTAAGAAATTCTCCAATTTTTTGGTCAAGAGCACCACCACCTGAAACAAAAGCTTGTAACTCTCCACCAAACTGTTTTTTGATCTTTTTCCTGACTAAAATTTCACACAAAAAATTAGATATTTTTTCACCAAAATTTAGGTTTTCTTTTTTAAGTTTTTTTGTGCCAAGTTTAAGGGTGTTCGTTATTAATCTTTTTTTTAAACCCTCCATTTTAGAAAAATTTAAAGAAATTTTGTTATATAAATTTTGATAAAATCTTGGAACAGCGGTCATGATGGTTGGTTTCGCCACTGACATGTTAGGAATAAGTTTATCTAGACTTTCAGCATAATAAACTTTTGCTCCCAGAGAAATTTGAACGAATTGAACAGTATGTTCATACGAATGTGAAAGAGGTAACCATGTCAAAAAAACCGGTTTTTTCTTTTTGACAATAGAAGCCAATATTTCTAAAGCTCCCTCGCAATTTGAGAGAATTCCACCATGACTTAACATTACTCCTTTTGGTTTACCTGTCGTACCAGAGGTATAGATTATACAAGCTAAGTCATTTCTTTTTATTTTATCGTTATAACTTTTATTAGTAAGATTTGTTTTTTTGAATATTTCTGAAAAGTTTTCAATTTCATTTGTTAATTCATCAATAGAAATTATCTTAATCTTGTCATTTAAAAATTTTTCTATTTTTTCATATTGTAATTTATTTGAAACTATACAAACCTTTGGTCCACAATCATTAATTATATATTCATAGTCTGAGTCTGAGTAAGTGGTAAATAATGGCACTGTTACACCTCCAGAATTCATTATTGCAATATCAGCAATTAACCATTGTGGTCTATTCTCAGACAATAATACACATCTGTCCCCAGGGGAAATATAGTCTTGTAGAAAAGTTGTTAAGCTTTTAATTTTTAATGTTACTTCATTCCAATTTAACGAAGAGTTTTTATCTTTTGAACTTAATCCAAATAAAAAAGGAGGACCTTTTTTGTTTTTAATTTCATCGTATTTTTTGAAATAAAGTTCTACTAAACTATTTATGTTTTCTATTTTCATAAAATGGTGGGCAAAGAGAGAATCGAACTCTCACAGTATTGCTACTATTGGATTTTGAGTCCAACGCGTCTACCAGTTCCGCCATTCGCCCAATATTAATAATTTCATTTTTATAATTATAGTATAAAAACAAATTTAGTATGTTTAAAGAAATATATAGAAAATCAATTGAATTAGCAGGTCATAAAAAATCAAAATTTTTTCTAGGTTTTATCTCATTCATCGAAAGTTTTATATTTCCAATACCACCAGACGTTTTTATTATACCAATGACTATTGCTAAGAGAGCTCAGTGGATTAGAATTGCACTAATTGCTACCATTGGATCTGTTTTAGGAGCATGCCTTGGATATTTTATTGGTTACGTTTTTTTTAACGAGATTGGTGTAAAAATATTTGAATTATACGGTGTTGATAATGCTAATTTTTTAAAAGATAAAATGTCCTCAGAAGGTGGCGTAATAGCTTGGGTAACTTTATTGGCTATTGCTGGTTTCACGCCTGTACCATTTAAATTACTCACTATTACAAGTGGATTTGTACACTTCAATTTTTTCTATTTTGTTATTGTATCTTTATTAACAAGAGGTTCTAGATTTTTTTTAATAGCATTTTTAATTGGAAATTTTGGACCTACTATGAAGAAAATAATTGAAAAAAAACTAGTTACAGTTTCAATAATAATATCTGTTATTTTAGTAATAGTTGCTTACTTAGTATATAATTTCTTAATAAAATTTACATCCTAGATGGTCTTAGAAAAAAAATTTAAGATATTTTATTTGTTTATTATATTGCTGTGTGTGACTTCGATATTTTACGCATTTTTTGTAGAATTTTTTTTGGGATATAAACCATGTATTTTATGCAAGTATCAAAGAGTGCCTTATGCTCTTGGTTTGATAATTGGATTTTATGGTTTTTTTAAACCTTCAAATACAAAAATATGCATCTATATATTTTTAACCTTTTTAATAAGCATGATATTATCTGGATACCATGTTGGTATTGAACAAGAATTATACCAATCAATTTTTAATTGTTCAGACGATAATTTAAGTATTTTGGAAGAGGGTAAATTGCTTGAAAGTTTAAGTGTTATAAATCCTGACTGTAGAAATGTAAATTTTGCTGTATTTGGAGTATCGCTTGCGACTTTAAATTTTGTATTATCATTTGTAATTTCTTCATTTTCTTATTATTTGTATTCTTATGCAAAAAACTAATAAACAAAAATTAGAAGAATTCATTAGAGTTGATCACGCTGGGGAAAGAGGAGCGATCAAAATTTACGAAGGTCAGCTATTAGCATTGAATACGATAATTAAAGACGAGACCTTAAAAAAAAAGATTGAAGACATGAAAAAACACGAAGATGAACACTGTTCATTTTTTGAAAATGAGATTAAAAAAAGGAATATAAGTCCAACTAAATTTTTACCTTTATGGGACCTTTTAGGATTGGGTCTTGGGTTTGGAAGTACAATATTAGGAAAAAAGGCTGCCATGCTTTGCACTGCGTCTGTAGAGGAAGTAATTGATGAACATTACCTAAACCAAATTAACCAGATAAAAGACGATGAAAAGAAATTAAGAGAAAAAATTAAAAAATTCAGACAGGATGAAATTGATCATAAAGATATCGCATACGAAGAAGGAGCAACGAAAAAAGGTTTATACTCTGTTATGGACAAAGTAATAAAAACTGGATCAAGAATAGCGATCAATATTTCTGAAAAAATCTAATTTAAGGTTCTAATTCAACATCCCAATATAGATAATCCATCCAACTTTTATGAAGGAAATTCGGAGGAAAATTTTTTCCATTTCTGTGTAGATCTTCAGTTGATGGTTGATAAGGCATTTTGCTCAAAGTCATACCTGATTTTGAAAGCAGTCTTCCACCTTTTTTAACATTGCAAGATGAACATGCAGTTACTACGTTATCCCAATTAGTTTTTCCACCTTTTGATCTAGGTAATAAATGGTCAAAAGTTAATTCTTTGTTGCTTCCACAATACTGACAAGAAAATTTATCTCTTAGAAAAACATTAAATCTTGTAAAATTTGGATTTGACATTGGTTTAATATAACTTTTCAATGCAATCACACTTGGAAGTTTCATACTAAACGAAGGGCTTCTAATTACTCTATCGTAATAACTAACAATAGAAACCCTATTTAAAAAAACTGATTTAATAGAATCTTGCCAGCTCCATAATGACAATGGATAATAACTTAATGGTCTATAGTCTGCATTTAAAACAAGTGCAGGACACTTTTCTAAAGACATATTATCACTATTTAACATCATAAATTTTTAATAAGTTAACCTAAAAAATATTTTAATTCAATGGGTCAATTAATTAAACTAAGAATTTATATTAAATATCTTTTTTAAAAAAGTCAGGCCCAAACTAGACGCTTCAACAGGTATGTTGTGACCACATCCCTTTAACATTTTCGTTGTTATATCAATTTTATTTCTCTCAAAAAAATCTTTCGCCTCTAATAAATTCACAGGTGGCACAATTTCATCTTGATCTCCGTGAATTAATAATGTAGAAGGTCTCGATAAAATTCTGTTACCCAATTCATTTCTGTTAATTATTTTTCCTGAAAATCCTATAATCCCTGCAAATTTTTCTTTCTCAGATAATCCAACGTTAATTGACATCATACATCCTTGGCTAAAGCCCGATAAACAAATATTTGAATTGTGCAAATTATATTTAGTCTTAATTTCTTCTATGAATTTTTTTAATATTTTCTCACTTTCTAAAGCTTTTTCGGTAATATATTTTTCATCTTCGGTGTTTAAATCAAACCATTCATAACCCATAGGATTAATAGAACATTTTTCAGGTCCATTTGGACAAATAAAAAGAGTGTTTGGTAGAAATCTCTTCCAGTTAATTGTGAGTGCAGCTATGTCATTTCCATCCCCACCATAACCATGTAATAAAATTACTACATTATTGATCTTTTCGCCCACTGGCTTAATCATTTTAGCATCTAGACAAAATGTCATTTTATAAAAAATTTTAATTTTTTTTCTTTAAATATGTAATACATATAATTTATGATTTCAGAAATATTTGTCAAAGTAAGTGCAGTAATACTTTTGGTCTCTGTAGCGGTTGTATTAATATTAGGTATTGGTACCCTGTTTAAAGGTGGGGACACTAGCAAGAAATACTCCAATAAACTTATGCAGCTTAGGGTTCTGTTGCAGTTTGTAGCCATAATAGTCCTGGTTTGTTTAGCATATTTTTTTAAAGATTAATCATAATTTAAAAGCCAGTTAACGAATTTAGGATCTTCAAAATCTATCGAACCTATAACTTTTGCAAATTCATAACCATCTTTATTGATCAAAATTGATGTTGGAATACCTCTTAAAGAAAATTTCTTGGCTAGTTTTACATCAGAGTCATAAAATATTTCAAAAGCATCAATATTTACATCTGAAAAAAACTTTCTGATCGAATTTTTGTCCTCTTGACCAATATTAATTGGTAAAATTTTAAGATTTTTAAATTTTGAATTGTTTTGAAGATTTTGCAGAGATGGCATTTCTTCTTTGCATGGTTCGCACCAAGTAGCCCAAAAATTCAGAATTAGTAATTTGTTTTCATATTCAGATAATGAAACATTCTTATCTTTTTCATTTTTAAATGATATTTCGCTAATTTTTTTTTTATCCTTATAAATAACTAAATTTTTTAAACTATTTAATTCTTTTGAATCAACTATATTTGGGATAAATAATACCACTAATAAGATAAAGAACTTTAAAGTTAATAATTTCATATAAAGTAGTATAGTTACATATCATGAGTCAAAATAAAAACAATAATACAGTTTGGAACACTAGAATTAAAAAAAAGACTTCAAACATTTTTAAAAAAGTTGGATCATCTATTGAGGTAGATAAAAGGTTGTACAAAGAAGATATATTAGCATCCGTTTCACATGCTGAAATGTTATACAAACAAAAGATTATAACTATCAAGATTAAGGATAAAATTTTATGGGGATTGAAAAGAATCCAAAATGAAATTGAGAAAAAAAACTTCAAATTTAACGAAAATTTAGAAGACATTCATATGAACATAGAGAATAGACTTTTTGAACTTATTGGTAATGATGCTGGTTATTTACATTCGGCACGATCTAGAAACGATCAAGTAGTTACAGATTTAAAACTATGGTTAAAAAAATCCACAATAGAAATTGATAGTTTATTATTAAAGCTAATAAAATCTTTGATCAAAATTTCAGAGAAAAATATATTTTCTATAATGCCAGGTTTTACTCATCTTAAAAATGCTCAACCAATTTCTTTAGCACATTATTTTTTATCAAACGTTGAAATGTTCAAAAGAGATAGATTTAGATTTTCTTCTAATATGAAAAGTTTGAACCAAAATCCTTTGGGAGCTGGTGCTTTTTCTGGAACATCTTTTAATATTGATAGATGGTATACCACTAAGAAACTAAAATTTGAGGAACCAACAAATAACTCTTTAGATACAGTTTCTGACAGAGATTTTGTTTTAGATTTTTTGTACAGTTCATCTATATGCTCAATGCATATATCAAGAATTGCAGAAGAGTTAATAATTTGGAATTCAGACCAATTTAAATTCATTAGCTTAAAAGATAATATTGTAACAGGCTCATCGATAATGCCTCAAAAGAAGAATCCTGATACTTTGGAGTTTTTAAGAGGAAAAACTGGATCAATTTTTGGAAATCTTTTTTCAATGTTAACAATTGTTAAAGGTTTACCAATTTCTTATTTTAAAGACTTACAAGATGATAAAGATCTAGTTTTCAGATCTTTTGATAATTTGAAAAATTGTTTAATAATTTTTGATGAAGTAATAAATGGAGTAATTGTTAACAAGAAAGTGATGTTAGATGCTGCTAAAATAGGATTCACAACAGCAACCGATTTTGCTGATGCATTGGTTAAAAACATGAATTTTTCTTTTAGGGAAGCTTATTTGTTAACGGCTAAAGTTGTGAATTTTGCTGAAAAGAAAAATTTAGCTTTAAATGAAATTGGACATGAAGATTTAAAGAGGATTGTTCCAAAAATAAGTCCCGAAGTGATGAAAAATCTAGATTTAAGAAACTCTGTAAATTCAAAAAAATCATATGGTGGAACTTCTTTTGAAAACATAAAGAAAATGATAAGAAAACATAAAAAGGAGATAAAATGAAAAATATTTTTATTATTGTCGTTTTAAGTTTTTTATTAATTTCCTGTGGAAAAAAAGCAGATCCTGAATACAAAGGTTCAATTGGAACAAATAGTTTAATTCAAACATCGTAATGAATTATAAAAACAGTAAATTTTATGTTGAGAATATTTCTATAGAGAAATTAACTCGATCATTTCAAACTCCTTTTTACTGTTATTCAAAATCAAGACTAAATCAAAATATAAAAAACTTTAATAAAAACTTTGAAAAAACAAAACCATTAATATGCTTTTCTGTAAAATCTAATTCGAATTCAAAGTTATTAAAGATAATAAAAGACAACGGATTGGGCGCTGATGTTGTCTCAATAGGTGAGCTCCAAAAAGTTTTAAAAGTAGGTTTTAAACCAAATAAAATCGTGTTTTCAGGAGTTGGAAAAACTACAAGTGAATTAGATTTTGCAATTAAAAAGAAAATTTTATTGATAAACGTCGAGTCTGAGAGTGAACTAAAAAATATTATCAGTTTATCTAAAAATAAAAAAACTGTGGTCAATGTAGGTATAAGATTAAACCCAAATGTAAACGCTCAAACTATAGGAAAAATTTCAACTGGCAGGATGCAAGATAAATTTGGATTAACTTTTAAAGATGCAATCAAAATTATAGATAAATATAAAAATTCAAATTCAATTAGATTTAAATGTTTAAGTGTTCACATAGGTAGCCAAATTTTAAGTAACGTGCCTTATCAAAAAATGATAGGTGTTGTGAATAATTTTCTAGAAAAAGTTTCTGTAAATTTTGAATACGTAGATTTTGGTGGCGGGATGGGTATTGACTATAGTTCAAACAAAAAAACTTTTGATTTTAAAAAGCTTGCTTTGGAAATTCATAAATTTTCAAAAAGAAATGAATGTAAAATTATTCTTGAACCAGGAAGATCTATAATAGGGGATACTGCCGTACTCATTTCGAAGGTTATCTATATAAAAGAAAATCCAACCAAAGATTTTATTATTTTAGATGCTGGCATGAACGATCTAATTAGACCAGCTTTATATAATGCAAAACACATGATTATTCCTGCAATTAAATCGAGTAAAAAAAGCAAAAAAGAATATGATTTTGTTGGTCCAATTTGTGAGACTTCAGATAGGTTTTTGAAAATGAAAAAATTTCAAAAGCTAAATGAGGGGGAGATTGTTATTCTAAAAGATGTAGGAGCATATGGTTATGTATTGTCATCAAATTACAATGTACGACCAATGCCAAAAGAAGTTTTAGTTGATAAATCAAAAACTCAAATCATTAATAAAAGGCAGTCCATTAAAGATCTTATTTAAATGATAAGAAATATAATATTTTTCCTTTTTTTTTATCTAGGGATTATCTCAATTTCAATTTTATTTATTCCGACACTTTTATTTCCAAAAAAAGGGGTTCAGTTTGGAGGTCGTTTGATGGGTATTTGGACTGGTATTTGTCTTAAACTTTTTTTAGGTGTTAATATCTTAGTTAAAGGTTTAGAAAACATCCCTAGAGAAAAAAAGTACTTTGTTGTTTGTTCACATCAATCTATGTTTGAAACATTTTATTTACAAACAATCTTTGAATCGTCAGTTTTTATTCTTAAAAAAGAATTGATGAGAATCCCTCTATTTGGATCATATCTTAAGAAGATGGGGTGTGTATCAATTGATAGGGACAAAATTTCTAAGGCAAATTTAGGTTTCAAAGGATTAGTTGAAGAAGTTTTAAATGACAAACGAAACACGCTTATAATTTTTCCCCAAGGTACAAGGAAAGATTATAAAGACAGGTCAAAGTTTAAAAAAGGGTTTGCAAGAATTTACAATGACTTTCAAATAAATTGCCTTCCAATTGCGATTAATTCAGGGAAAACATGGCCAAAGTCCTCTTTATTAAGGAGTAAACAAAATATAACAGTCTCTATATTAAAATCCTTTGAGCCCGGTAAAGATTTAGAGCAGTTCTCTAAGGAAGTTGAAAATTTAATCTATAAAGAATTAGATTTAATAAATTAAATTTAACCTTTCATCGGCATTATCACAAAAATGCTATCAAAATCACTTGGATCTTTTATTAATGCTGGCGATGCAGTATCATTAAAAAAAATTTCTATCTTTTCACCTTCTAACTCACTAGCAACATCTATCAAGTATTTAGAATTGAAAGTTATATCTAAGTCATGTTCAAATTTTACAGAAACGCTTTCATTTCCATCGCCACTATGAGTATTGTTGACTGAAAGATCGAGTTTATCTTTTGATAATTTAATTTTTACCCCATCTTTTTTATCTGTAGAAACAGACGCAACTCTATCTACACTGCTTTTAAACAATTCTAAATCTGCTTCCATCTTTTTCTTATTATTTTTTGGAACAACCTGAGCATAATTGGGGAATTTTCCATCTATTACTTTTGAGATAAGAACACTGTTGTCCATGGAAATTTTAATTTTTGTTTTTGAATTTGAGACTTTGATTTTTCCTTGGTTGTTTTCTAATATCGAGCAAAGTTGAAAAATTGTTTTTTTTGGTAATATTATTGGTTCAAAGTTGATGGATTTCTCAAGTCTCATTTTCGATATGGACATTCTGTGAGAGTCTGTTGAAACAGCAGTCAAAAAGTTTTTATCATCCCCACTAGTAAAATGTAAAAAAATACCACTTAAATAATGTCGAGTTTCATCATTTGAAATTGAAAACTTGCATTTATTTAGTAGCTTTAAAAAACTTTGTGAGTCTAAATTGATTTCTTCACCCTCAAATCCTTCTTCCATTAATGGAAATTCCTGGGGATCAATGCAATTTAACTTAAATTTGGATTTTTCAGACTCTAGTTGCATCTTATTTTCCGACAGGCTTTCTACGTTAATTTTTTTTCCTGAACTGAATTTTCTTACAATATCGTACATTATAAGAGAATTTGTGGTTGTTTTACCTTCCTTTTCAATTTCGACACTTTGAATTCGGTGGACAAAAATCATATCTAAATCTGTCGCAGTTATAATTAGTTCTTTTCCACTAGCCTCTAAAAGAACATTAGATAAAATTGGCAGTGTACTTCTTCTTTCAATTACATTTTGACAAAAACTTAATGACTCTTGAAGATCTTTTTGATTTACACTAAATTTCATTTTCTGATTTATACATTATCTGGTTTTTGAGATAGTTTATTCCATTATTTATTTCGCTATTTTCTACCTTTAATTTCTCTATAGTTTTTACAGAGTGAATTATTGTTGTGTGATCTCTATTTGAAAATTCTCTACCTATTTCTGGTAAAGATTTTGATGTGAGTATTTTTGACAAGTAAATTGCTACCTGCCTTGGTCTTACTAAATATCTTGATCTTCTTGAGGAAAGCATTTCATTTTTACTAATTTTAAAATATTTACAAACTAACGTTTGAATATTATCTATAGAGACTTTGGCTTCGTTTATGTTTAGGAGGTCTTTAAGTATTATTTTAGTTTCTGAAATATTTGGAACTCTTTCATATATCCTTGCAAATGATGCTATTCTATTTAAGGCGCCAACCAATTCCCTGATACTGCTTCTTATTTCGTAACTAATAAATTTAAGTATTTCCTCCGATATATTAATCTTTTCATTATAATATAAATTGAGTTCATTAGTTTTTTCTTTGAGAATCTTATATCTCAATTCATATTCGGGATTTTGAATATCAACCACCAATCCTCCTGAAAACCTAGATTTAATTCGCTCTTGAATTCTTTTTAACTTATTTGGTGGTCTATCTGCTGAAACAACTATTTGTGAACCTTTTTCAAGTAATGCATTAAATGTATGAAAAAACTCTTCCTGCATTGCCTCTTTTCCATCCATAAATTGAATATCATCTACAATTAAAACATTAGTATTTCTAAAGTTATCTTTAAATCTGACCATTTCATTACTTTTTATTGATTTAACAAATTGGTACATAAATCTCTCCGCTGAGATAAATGTGACCTTGTTTTCAGATTTAAGCTTTAAACCAATAGCATTTAACAAATGAGTTTTTCCCATCCCTACACCTCCATACAAATACAAAGGATTATAGTGGGATATATTTTCTGAGACTTTTTTTGATGCTTCAAAAGCTAGTTTATTACTTGTTCCGATAATGAAGTTATCAAATGATTTATTTTGATCGATTCTATTGTACTGCAGAAAACTGTCTTTAATGAAAGAAATATTATCATCTTTTTTAATGATATTGTTAACTGCTTTATCTTTTTCATGCTCTTTGTCCTCAATTTTAAATTCTATTCTAGAAATTTCCCTTATCTGTTTTTTTACAATCTTTAAAATTTCATCTAAATATCTTGATACAATCCAATCTCTGAGAAATCTTGTTGAAACTGAAACGACCAAATAATTGCTATGTTGTTCTTCAAAATATATCTTTTTAAGCCAGCTCTCATAAATTTCTGAACCAAATTTTGATTTCATTTCTTTTTGAATTTCTGTCCATATTAGGTTTGCATCTTTTTTTTGATTGAAATCTTTATTTAAATTTTTCATGTGAAGTTTATTCTAGCTAATCTTTAAAAAATTTTTATTCAATAAAATATTTCCTTGTTAGTAAGAAATTTAAAATCCTTAATTGAATGAAATTAAAAATTGTATAAATTTAAAATTGAAAATCGATTAGCTCTAGAATTGAATTCAATTTTAAATATTAAAGTAAATAAAAATTTACTTTTTTAATTTACCAAAACTTCAACATGTTGTGTTCAAGCTTTAGATCCTGATTACATTTTGTGGCAAGACTTTTTTATATATGCGGTAAAAAAAATTTAACTGGAGGTTGTTTATAGAGAATTTATTTTTCTCGTAATCTTAGAAACGTTTCGAGTTGCGTTTCCTTTTTTGATTACGCCTGTCTTGGCAATTTTCATTAATTCCGAGTTCAATTTGGGTAAGTAGGAAAGGGCTTCCTTCTTTTTCTTACTATCAATCAATTTTTTCATTTTTTTTAATGCAATTTTATAACGGCTTTTACGGGCCTTATTTACCTCTGTTTGCCTTTTTATTCGTCTAATTCTTTTAATTGCTGATTTTGTATTTGCCATTTTGGCGATGGTATATCCTCTCTAAGTTGGGCGGTCAATAGGTATTTTTACTTTTGACAAACAGAGCATATAAAAGTGGATCTGTTTGAAATTATTTTTCTAATAATTTGTCCAAAACAATTATTCCGACTACATCTCTTTTTTGCACGATCATATACTTTAAACTCAGACTGGAAATTACCACTTTTACCTGTGATGCCTTTGAAATCCCTTATTGAAGAACCTCCAAACTCTATAGCTTTTTTTAGGATTATTTTCGAATACTTAACTATTCTTTTGTTTTCGTCTAAATTAATCAGATAAGATTTTTTAAACGGATTTATCTTCGCCTGAAATAATATTTCATTTACGTAAATATTACCTAGTCCAGAGACTAATTTTTGATCTAACAATAAGTTCTTAATATTTTTTGTTCTATTCTTTAAAATTTTACTAAGGTAAGTTTTGTTAAATTCTTTACTTAACGCCTCAGGGCCTATTCTAGTAAAAAACCTTAAATATTCACTCTTATTTTTTAAAATCTTAAAAAATCCAAATCTTCTAGGATCATTGTAAATTAGTTTAAAATTTTTAAATCTAAAAATTATATGATTATGTTTTTTTGGTAGACTTTGAGATCCATAAAAACTTAAATTAGTGGTCTTTTTTTTTAAACCCATAAAATGAAGTGTGCCTGACATGCCTAAATGGATCACACAGTAAAGATTATTATTAAATACCAAAATAAGATATTTTGATTTTCTTTGAATCTTTTCTATGACTGCATTTTTGAATATTTGTTCAAAATCCTTTGGTACTTTAAGTCTCAGGTTTCGGTTATTGACTTGAATATTTATTATTTTTCGGTTCTTTACTTGTCTATTTAGGGACTGTCTTACTATTTCTACTTCTGGTAATTCTGGCATTAAATATTATATTATATTTTTATAACATTTAAATATGCAACAAAATCTGCAAAAAAAAAGAGGTCTTGTAAAAAAAGTTTTTGATAACGTCTACAATAAGTACGATCTCATGAACGATTTTATGTCTTTGGGTGTCCACAGACAGTGGAAAAGAGAACTCATCAGACAAATGAATCCCTATCCAGAGAGTACTTTAATTGATGTTGCATGTGGTTCTGGAGATATTGCTAAATTATTTGCTGATAATACATCCAATAAATCAAAAATATTATGCGTTGATTTTAATAAAAAAATGTTGGACGAAGGAAAAAAAAGGTTATCAAATTACAAAAATATTAACTGGAAGGTTTCAAGAGCTGAAAAAATTGATGCACCAAATGAAACCTTTGATTATTATACAATTAGCTTTGGTTTAAGAAACACAAAGAATTTAAACTCAACTATCTCGGAAGCTTATAGGGTTTTGAAAAAAGGAGGTAGATTTTTCTGCCTTGAGTTTTCAAAAATTCAAAATCAAAATTTAGAATTCATTTACAAACAGTATTCAAAACTAATACCATTAATAGGAAAATTAGTAGTTGGAAAAAGTGCGCCTTATGAATACTTGGTTCAAAGTATTGATGAATTTGTTAATCAAGAAGAATTACTCGATTTAATCAAAAGTAAAAATTTCTACAATGCCAGTTATAAAAACTTGTCTGGCGGTATTGTATCTTTACATACAGGTTGGAAAATATGATTTTTAATAAATTCTTTATACTTTTCAAAATTGGAAGAAAAATTGGCAAATCTAATATAATAAACATAGTTTCGGAAACTCATAAAATACCAGTATTCATTAAATTATTTTTTAATTTGTTAGCCTTTTCATTTTCAAGTTCAAATAATACAAAAAGTAAGGGTAAAGAAAACTTGAGTGAATCAATTCAAGAAATGGGAACTACTTTTATAAAACTTGGTCAATTCTTGGCCACACGCCCAGATATAATCGGTGAAAAATTGTCTAAAGAACTTGAGTCTCTTCAAGATAAATTGCCTCCTTTTTCAAAAAAAGAGGCGGAAAAAATTATAATAGAAAATTTAGGTCAGTCTAATTTTGATGATATAATTGACTTATCAGAACCTATAGCAGCTGCTTCGATAGCCCAAGTCCATAAAGCCAAAATTAAAGAGGATAATATAATCAAAAATGTTGCAATAAAAGTTTTAAGACCAAACATTAAGAAAATTTTTAATGATGAGATAGATGCCATTATGTTATTGGCATATATAGTTGAAAGTTTAATCAGTAAAACAAAAAGACTTAAACTCATTGAAGTTGTCTTTCTTTTCAAAGAAATAACAAATCACGAAATGGACTTAAGATTTGAAGCTGCAGCTGCAAATGAGTATGCTGAAAATACCAAAAATGATTTAGGATTTTTTGTCCCTAAAATATATTGGAATTTTACAAGCGAAAGTGTTCTTACCTTAGATTGGGTGGATGGGGTATCGATAAGAGAAAAGGACTTACTCAAAGAAAAAAATATTGAGACCTCTAAAATAGCTACAAATTTAATTCAACATTTTTTAAGACAAGCAGTCCGTGATGGATTTTTTCATGCTGACATGCACCAAGGAAATATTTTTATTAATGAGTCTTCCCAAATAGTTCCGATAGATTTTGGTATAATGGGCAGAATAGATAAATTGAGTAGAAGATACTTAGCAGAAATTTTATACGGATTTGTACGTAGAGATTACAAAAAAGTAGCTGAGGTACATTTGTTAGCTGGATTAGTACCAAAAGGCACATCTGTAGAGGAATTAGCTCAAGCCTTAAGATCTATTGGAGAGCCAATATTTGGTCAGAGTGTTAAAGACATATCGGGTGGAAAATTATTAAAACAATTATTTGATATTACAGAAAAATTTAATATGCAAACTCAACCACAATTACTACTTTTACAAAAAACAATGGTTGTAGTTGAGGGCGTTGCTAGGAATTTAGACCCAAATAATAATATATGGGAGACCTCTAGACCTGTCCTAGAGAACTGGCTAAAAGAGACTAAAGATCCTGTAAAGAATATGATGGATACTTTAAAAGACTCTTCTGAAGTAATTAAAAGAATTCCTGAGTTACCTAAGATAATGGATAATGCAAATCAGGCTTTAGCATTTTTGGCAAGTGGTCAGATACCCCAAAATACAAATTCTTTTTCTTCTTTTAATGATAAAAAAAATGAGATGAAATCAATTAGAAATCAAAGTATTATTGGTTTATTAGTGCTTGTCTTTTTAGGTGTCATAGTATTTTAATTCTGTATGAAATTTTTAGAAAATAAAAAAATATTGATTATAATAACAGGTGGAATTGCCGCTTATAAAACATTAGATCTAATTAGAAAATTATCAAAGCTAAATTGTGAAATTAAAACAATTTTAACTAAAAGCGGTAAAGAATTTGTAACCCCTTTATCAATTACCTCATTATCAAAGAATAAAGTTTATACAGATTTATTTTCAGTGGAAAATGAAAGTGAAATGGATCATATCTCTCTTTCAAGATGGTCTGATCTAATACTTGTTGCTCCAGCTTCTTCAAATTTTCTTACAAAAATTTCAAATGGTTTTTCAAATGATTTAGCAAGCACTGTAATTAAAGCATCAGACAAAAAAGTTTTTTTGTGCCCTGCAATGAACGTTAGAATGTGGGAACACGCATCAAATAAACAGAGCATAAGTACCTTAAAGAGTTATGGTTATAGAATTTTAGGACCAGAAATTGGTGAGATGGCGTGTGGTGAATTTGGAGGAGGAAAGATGTTAGAGGTTGATGAAATTATTAATCAACTTCAAATTTATTTTAAACAAATAAGTAAAAACAAAAAATTAAAAGCGATAGTTACTGCTGGACCTACTCAAGAATTGATTGATCCTGTTAGGTTTATCACCAACAGATCTAGTGGTAAACAAGGATATGAGATCGCAAATTCTTTAGTGGAATATGGATTTGATACAACCTTAATATCTGGACCTACCAACTTAGAACCAAATGATAACTTAAAATTAATAAAGGTCAAAACTGGAGAAGAAATGCACAAAAAAACAATGGAGTTGCTTCCGTGTGATCTTGCAATTTTTACAGCTGCGGTCTCAGATTTTAAGATAAAAAAATTTAATAAAGAAAAAATTAAAAAAAATAAAGATCAAAGTTTTGATTTAGACTTAAATCCAGATATTTTAGAATTGGTTTCTAAAAGTAATAAAAAACCAAAAATTGTTGTTGGTTTTGCCGCCGAGTCTGAGAATTTATTCAATAATGCAAAATCAAAACTGGAAAAAAAAGGTTGTGATTTGATTGTTGCAAATGATGTAAGTAATAATGAAATTGGGTTTGAGTCTGATTTTAATGAAGTTCATTTGTTTTATAAGGACAAAAACATAGATGATGAAAAAATCCCAAAAAATTTCAAATCTGTCATTGCAGATGAATTAATTAAAAAAATTACGAATAAATTTAATTTTTTTAATGATTAAGGTTTTAATTAAAAAGTTAAACCAAAAAGTAAAAATTCCCTCTTATAAAACGACAGGGTCTTCTGGAGTTGATCTTGAAGCTTTTTTGGAAAATCCAATTGAAATAGGGCCAAATAAATCTGCTTTAATTCCAACCGGACTTGCAATTGCTATACCTGAAGACACAGAGGTTCAAATACGTCCAAGATCTGGACTTGCAGCTAAGTCTAATATTGGCGTGCTCAATTCACCAGGTACGATTGACAGTGATTATCGTGGAGAGATAAAAATTATTCTTTTTAATCACGGTAATGAAAAATTTTTAGTTAACAATGGAGATAGAATAGCTCAGATGGTATTAATGCCAATTTTGAAATTTAAGTTTGAAGAAACAAAAGATTTACCAGACACTTTGAGGGGTTCAGGTGGATTTGGATCTACTGGAAAAAAATGAATTTAAAAACAAAGGAACTTGAGAGATATTCTCGACAAATAATTATTAAAGATATTGGTATCTCAGGACAAAAAAAAATTAAAAACTCAAAAGTTCTTATTGTTGGATTGGGTGGATTAGGGTGTCCTGTTGTAGAATATTTGTGTAGATCTGGAGTAGGCACGATTGGTTTAGTTGATCATGATAAGATAGATCTTTCAAATATACATAGACAATCTATGTTTACGACAAAAGATATTGGTAAGTACAAAGTAAAAGTAGTTAGTGACAGAGTTAAAAAGATTAATCCAAACGTAAAAATAGAGAGTTATAAAAAAAAATTAAATCAATCGAATGTTGAAAACCTTATAAGGAATTTCGATATAGTGGTAGATGGAACAGACAATTTCACAAGTAAACTTCTTGTAAATGAATTTTCTAGGAAATTTAAAAAAATTTTTGTGTGTGGTGCAATTAGTAAATTTGATGGTCACATATTTAGTTTTAATTTTTCAAAAGATAAGAAGTTGTGTTTAAAATCTTTTTATCAAACAATACCAAATGATGAAGTTTTAAATTGTGAGGCAGACGGTGTTGTTGGTACAATAGCAAGTGTTGTAGGTAGTATTCAGGCAAATGAAGTAATCAAAAATATTGTGGGAATTGGAAAAAGTTTAAATGGCAAAGTTTTGATAATAAACCTTTTAAATCTAGACTTTAGAGTAAGTAACCTTAAAAAGATAAGATGATTAAAAAATTTTTAATTATAAAATTATTTTTATTTAGTTTTTTTTTGACTAATTCTTATTCAGATAACAATACGTATATGTCGCTTAAGAATAAAAAGGTAAATGTAAGATATGGCCCTGGATTAGATTACCCAATAAAATTTGTATTTAATAAAAAGAATTATCCTGTTGAAATTATAGACCAAAAAGAAAATTTTAGAAAAATTTTAGATTTTAAGAAAAATAGCGGATGGATTCATAGATCTCAGTTAAAAAAAAGTAGTTCATTTATAACGCTAGATACTATAATTCTTTTTTCTGATAGTACAAAATTTTCAAGACCTATTGCAAAAATTGAGTCGGGTAGACTATTAAATACAAAAAAGTGTAATTTAAATTGGTGTAGAGTTGAAACTGGAGAATATAAAGGATGGGTTTTAAAAGAAAATCTTTGGGGGTTAAATTAAAATGAAATACAAAATTAACGATCAAATTCCCGATTGTGAAGTTTTCCAATTAATTGATGGAAATCCGAAAAAATTTCAAATAAACGACTTTTTTAAAGATAATAAATCTATTCTATTGGGAATGCCCGGTGCGTTTACATCTGTGTGCTCAAATAAACACTTACCAAGTTATAAAGATAACATTGATAAGATAAGATCCAAAGGTGTTGATAAAGTTTTTTGTATCAGTGTAAATGATCCATATGTTATGGATGCTTGGGCCAAAATTTCAAAAGTTGAGAATGAGATAATAATGTTAGCAGATCCTTTTGGAGATTTTTCCAACAAATTAGGAGTATTAGTAAATAAAGATGCAAAAGGCCTAGGAATGAGATCTAATCGATATACGATGGTTATTGAAAATAAAGTTATAAAATACGTAGCTGTAGAAAAGGAAACAGGGATCTGTGAGCTATCAGCTGCAGATAATGTTTTATCTAAGCTTTAGAGGTCTTTATTTTTGTTGTGAACAAACGTCTTTAATTACCGGCACATTAGCACAATCACCACATTTAGTTAATTGAACTATGCATCCATCATCTAGAACTTTTACATCAACTTTTCTATCACATTTAGAGCATGTAGAAGAAATTGTTAGTCCACATTTTTTACAATTGTAGTTTTGTAATTCCATAATACAAAAATAATTGGTGTAAAAATATTTTTCAAGAAAATACTGTGATAATGATAATTGTTTGCAAAAAAATTTTTTTTTATGGGATTATTTAGTTTGAATAATAATCATTCTCAATGACTATTTTTTAGATTTACTTGCCCACCATTTATCTAGAATAAAATACCAAACAGAGTTTGCGATAGGTTCAACTATAGCATCAGTAAGGGCAATCATAAAAGAAACATCTGCAACTAACATTAAAACTGTAATTGCTATTGCAAAATGACCAACAGTATAAACGATTGTCCTTAATATTGAGCCTCTATTGTTACTGTATATTTCTTTACTTGCTTCAAATATACCTTTTGTAACTTCGACCATTTATTTAAAAGGACTTTCTAAAACACAAGCTACTAGATGTATTCTAGACTGTTCTCCTCCGTTAAAAAAATTATGATATTTAGTGTTATTCGTTATCCAAACTTTTCCATCTGCTGGTAAATGTTTTGCTACATTTTCAATGACCATAGAGCACCCTTGATTTGTGACAATTGGCACATGTAATCTGCACTCCGGATCTTTATGCCAGCTGAGAGTTGACCTTGGTTCTTTTAGTAAAAGTCTTACTCTTCCAAGCTTAAACTTTTTACTTAATGTTTCATAAACTTCTTTAAAATATGTTTTTTCAAACTCCGGTAAAAGTTGCGTATATTTTGACTCGTCTATATCAACGTCTCTTGAAACTTCTTTTCCACTTTCATCAGCAATGGTCCAATATTTACCTCTAATTTTATTTCCATTAATTGAGTCTGCATCATTTGGGATTTGATTTAAAGGTATTGCGCCAAAATGTGTAACTCCAGGTGTATTAAATTTTTTTTCTTTTAGAATTAATTCCAAGTCTTTTCTTAATCTATCAATATCAAATTTTAGATTTGGAACTTCATAGAAATCTTCAAAAGATACCTTGGGAGTGTTTAAAGCAGTTTCCATTTTTTTTAGTTTAATTTAAGGTCAAATCTGTCAGAATTCATGACTTTTGTCCATGCTGAAACAAAATCATTTATAAATTTGTCAGATGAATCATTACATGCATAAACCTCTGCTAATGCTCTCAATTGAGAATTTGAGCCGAATATCAAGTCTACTCTTGTACCATGCCATTTAACTTTATTTGTTTTCCTGTCTTTGCCCTCAAATAACTGTTCTGAACTATCAGTCTCTTTCCAAGTAGTATTCATATCTAAAAGATTTACGAAATAGTCATTAGTTAATGTTCCAGGTTTTTTAGTGAAAACACCATTTTTTGAATTATCAAAGTTTGTATCAAGAACTCTCATTCCACCTAACAAGACAGTCATTTCCGGTGCTGTAAGACCCATCAACTGAGATTTATCAATCAGTTTTTCCTCAGCTGAAACTTTAGTTTTTTCATCCTTATTGTAGTTTCTAAAGCCATCAGCTTGTGGTTCCAACAAACCAAATGAGTGAACATCTGTTTGTTCTTGAGTTGCATCACCTCTTCCTGGAGAAAATGGAACTTCAATTTTCTTTCCAGCTTTTTTAGCGGCCATCTCTATTCCAACGTTTCCACCAAGAACAATTAAATCTGCTAATGAAACTGATTTTTTCTTAGTGTTAAATTTGTTTTGGATTTTTTCAAGTGAACTAATTACTTTTGTTGTTTTACCATTGTTATTAACTTCCCAGTTAATTTGTGGTTCTAATCTTATTCTAGCGCCATTTGCTCCACCTCTCTTATCAGAACCTCTGTAAGTTGAAGCAGATGCCCAAGCAGTACTTACTAATTCAGATACAGATAGTTTTGATTTTGATATTTGAGATTTTAAATCTTTTATATCTTTTGCTTTTAATTTGTATTTTGGTTTTTTAACAGGATCTTGCCAAATTAATTCTTCCTTTGGAACTTCGCTGCCTAAATAACATGCTCTTGGTCCCATATCTCGGTGAGTTAATTTAAACCATGCTCTTGCAAAAGCATCTGCAAATTCATCCGGATTATTAAAGAAATGTTTTGAAATCGGACCGTACGATGGATCCATTCTTAGTGAAAGATCTGTTGTTTGCATCATTGGTGGATGCATTTTGTTTTTGTCATGTGCGTCAGGAACCATTTTAATTTTTTGACCATTTTGTTTAGGTGTCCATTGATGAGCTCCCGCAGGACTTTTTGTAAGTTCCCATTCATGATTAAACAAACAATCAAAATACCCCATATCCCATTTAATTGGTGACTGTGTCCAAGCACCTTCAATTCCACTACTTATAGTATCAACCCCTTTTCCTGATTTATAATTACTATTCCATCCAGTTGCTTGATCTTGAATTCTTGAAGCCTCTGGGTCTGGACCTTTGTGAGACTCTGATGCTGCACCATGTGATTTTCCGAATGTATGACCACCTGCAACTAAGGCAACAGTTTCATAGTCATTCATCGCCATTCTTCCAAAAGTTTCTCTAATGTCATGAGCGGCAAGTAATGGATCAGGGTTTGCATCTGGTCCTTGCGGGTTTACATAAATTAACCCCATGTGTGAGGCTCCAAGTGGTTGTTCTAAATCCCTTTTTCCGCTATACCTTTCTACACCTAACATTTCCTTCTCAGATCCCCAATAGATATCATCCTCTGGCTCCCAAATATCAACTCTACCTGCTCCAAAACCAAAAGTTTTAAAGCCCATTGACTCTAAAGCAACGTTTCCAACCAAAATAAATAAGTCAGCCCATGAAATTTGTTTTCCATATTTCTGTTTGATTGGCCACAATAATAATCTTGCTTTATCTAAATTAACATTGTCCGGCCAAGCATTAAGAGGTGCAAATCGTTGATTACCTGTTCCAGCACCACCTCTCCCATCACCAGTTCTATAAGTTCCTGCAGCATGCCAAGCTAGTCTAATAAAGAATGGTCCGTAGTGACCGTAATCTGCTGGCCACCATTCCTGCGAATCTGTCATTAATTTTTTAAGATCTTTTTTAAGTGCTTTGTAATTTAATTTCTTGAATTCTTTTGCATAGTTAAACTTCTTATCCATAGGATTAGTCAAATTAGAATGCTGACTTAATATTTTTAAATTTAAACTATTTGGCCAAAAGTCTCTGTTTGTTTGACCTCTTCCAGCTGAAAATTTTGCTGATGTACCTGCCCCAGTAAATGGACATTTGCTTAATTCATTTGATTTGAAGTTTCCGTCTTTAAATTCAGTGCTCATTTAATCTCCTTTATTAATTTATAATTACTCTAAATAAATTTGTCAACAGTTTAGAACTATTATAATGTAGACTTTTGATTATTATTCTGCGTCTTCGACTTTTACTAAGACTTCGACAGATTTAATTTTTTTGCCAGGAATTCTTGTATTGATTTTAACTGGCTCTACATCAGCATCATCTATGTCTATTAAGTCTTTTTGATTTTCATCATAAAAGTGATGGTGATGCGACGTATTGGTATCAAAATAACTTTGATCAGAATTTATCGGTATCTCTTTTAAGTAACCTTTCTTTTTGAAAGCATGAACCGTGTTGTAAACTGTTGCTAAAGAAATTTTATCGTTTGTTGCCTTACTAATTTTTTTTACCAAATCATTTATTGTAAAATGAAAAGTCTTATCAGTATTAAATAAGATTTCACAAATTTTAATTCTTTGTTTGGTTGGTCTTAATCCAGAGCTTCTTAATTTATCAATATAATGGCTATTATTAAGCATTGTTATTTATAATAATTCTAAACTAAACCTATATTATATTTAGTTTAAATCAAGTATTAAGGTTATCAAAAAATGAAAAAAAACTCATACACATATGAGGATTTAATTAGTTGCGGAAATGGTGATCTTTTTGGTCCAGGTAATGCAAAACTTCCCTTACCACCAATGCTTATGTTTGACAGGATCACTGAAATTAGCGAGAATAAGGGTTCGTTTAGTAAAGGATTAATAATTGCTGAACTGGACATTAAAGATAATCTTTGGTTTTTTGATTGTCACTTTAAAAAAGATCCAGTGATGCCAGGATGCTTAGGTTTAGATGCAATGTGGCAGTTAGTTGGATTTTATTTAGGTTGGCTTGGAAATCCGGGAAGGGGAAGGGCTTTAGGTGTGAACACAGTAAAGTTCACTGGTGAAGTTCTAAAAAATGTTAAAAAAGCAATTTATGAAATAAATATGAAAAAAATTCTTAAAAAAGAAGGTGCAACTGTTGGTCTTGCTAATGGAATATTATTAGCTGATGGAAAACAAATTTATACAACAGAAAATTTAAAAGTAGGTTTATTTAAATAATGAAAAGAGTTGTTGTAACTGGAATTGGAGTAGTTTCTTGTTTAGGAAACAATCAAGATGAGGTCTATCAGTCTCTATTAAATTCTAAATCAGGAATTTCTTTTTCTGATGAATACAAAGAATACAATCTCAAAAGTAACGTACATGGAAAACCAAAAATAAATCTCGAAGATCATGTCGATAGAAAATTTATAAGGTTTATGGGACCTGGCTCAGCTTACAATTACATATCAATGGCAGAAGCGGTTAAAGACTCTGGATTGGAAGAAAAAGATGTAAGTAATATATCAACCGGAATGATAATGGGTTCAGGAGGACCATCAATTGAAAATGTAATTTTAGCAGCTGATAAGACAAGAGCAAAAAGTCCAAAGCGAATGGGTCCATTTGTAGTACCAAGAACTATGTCAAGTACTGCTTCCGCAACACTAGCAGTTCCATTTAAAATTAAAGGCGTTAATTATACTATCAGTTCAGCATGTGCAACTAGCGGACACTGTATCGGTAATGCGATGGAATTAATTCAGTTAGGTAAACAGAAAATTATTTTTGCTGGTGGAAGTGATGAAGTTCATTTTGCTATGACTGCTATGTTTGATGCAATGACTGCATTATCTTCAAAATACAATGACACACCAGAAAAAGCTTCAAGACCTTATGATAAAACTAGGGATGGATTCGTTATAGCTGGTGGCGGAGGAGTTTTAGTTTTAGAGGAATATGAACATGCAAAAGCAAGGGGAGCAAAAGTTTATGCAGAATTGACTGGTTATGGCGCTACCTCTGATGGTTATGATATGGTTGCACCTTCAGGTGAAGGAGCAGTAAGATGTATGAAAATGGCTTTAAGCACTGCAAAAAACAAAATTGATTACATAAATACACATGGAACATCCACGCCTGTTGGTGATATTACAGAACTAAAGGCAGTTGGTGAAACATTTAAAGATTATAAACCAAAAATAAGTTCTACGAAATCGTTAGCTGGTCACTCATTGGGAGCTACTTCTGTTCATGAGGCAATTTATAGTTTAATAATGATGAAAAATAGTTTTATAGCAGCATCTGCAAATATTACTGACATGGACGACGAAGCTAAAAAGTATCCGATAGTTACCAAAGTTGAAAAAGGTGTTAATTTAAACTCTGTAATGTCTAATAGTTTTGGTTTTGGTGGAACTAACGCAACGCTAGTTTTTGAAAAGGTTTAATTTATGGATCTAATGAAAGGAAAAAAAGGACTAATCATGGGTGTTGCAAATGAGAGGTCTATTGCATGGGGAATATCTCAAAAATTAGCTGAAGCGGGTGCAGAATTAGCATTCACTTACCTCGGGGATGCTCTTAAAAAAAGAGTTATACCTTTAGCAGAAAAATTAAATTCAAAAGTTACATTTAGTTGCGATGTTGAGAAAAAAGAAGAAGTAGTAAAATTATTTGAAGATATAAAAAACCAATGGGGTCAAATTGACTTTGTGGTTCATGCAGTTGCATTTTCAGATAAATCGGAACTATCTGGCGAGTATCTCAATACGACAAGAGAAAATTTTTTAAGAAGTATGTTAATTTCGTGTTTTTCATTTACAGAGGTTGCAAAAGAGGCGTCTAAGATAATGAAAGATGGTGGAAGTATGCTAACATTAACCTATGAGTCTACAAAAGCAATTCCAAATTACAATGTTATGGGTGTTTGTAAGTCTGCATTAGAGGCCAGTGTAAAATATTTAGCAAGAGATTTGGGTTCTAAGAAAATTAGAGTAAATGCAATTAGTGCTGGTCCAATAAAAACGCTTGCTGCATCTGCAATTGGTGATGCTAAGTTTTTATATAAGTGGAATGAGGATCATTCTTTTTTAAAAAGAAATGTTGATATTCATGATGTAGGAAATTCAGCCCTATATTTATTAAGTGATCTTGGTGGGGGTGTGACTGGTGAAATTCATTATGTTGACGCTGGTTACAACAAAGTCGGGATGCCTGATCCAAAAAATATGTCATAAATTATGGTAGAAATTCTTCTATCAATTTTTGTTTTATTAGTCGTTTTAATGTACTTGTTTAGGCCAACTTCCAAAAATGAAAAAGATCATTTTAATGATAAAAACAATTGGAGAGGTGGTTTTTAATATTAAACAGCTGCCTGTTTAATTGATAATTTTACTTTTCCTCTATCAAAACCAATAACTTTTACTTTTACTTCGTCGCCTTCTTTAACAACATCAGTTACTTTAGCCACCCTTTTATCTGCAAGTTCTGAAATGTGAACGAGCCCATCTTGTTTGCCTAAGAAATTTACAAACGCTCCAAACTCCATAATTTTCATAACTTTACCGTTATAAATTTTATTAAGTTCGGCTTTAGCTGTTAAATCTTTAATCATTTGCATAGCTTTGTTTCTAGAATCTTCATCTGGTGCTGCCACAGTTACTACCCCTTCATCATTCACATCTACTTTAGCTCCTGATTTTTCAACTATTTCTCTTATAGTGGCTCCACCTTTACCTATAACAGTAGCAATATCTTTTTTATCAACTGTGATTTTTTCCATTTTTGGAGTATGTTTACCAACATCTTTTCTTGATTTCGCTAAAGCTTTATTCATCTCTCCCAAAATATGAATTCTTCCATCTTTTGCTTGCTTCAATGCTTGCTCCATAATTTCAAAAGTAATACCAGTTATCTTTATATCCATCTGAAGGGATGTAATTCCATCTTTGGTTCCAGCGACCTTAAAATCCATGTCTCCAAGATGGTCTTCATCTCCAAGTATATCTGAGAGTACACTAAAGTCATCTCCCTCTTTAATTAATCCCATTGCTATACCTGCTACTGGCTCCTTAATTGGAACACCTGCATCCATTAAAGCTAGAGATGAACCACATACAGTTGCCATAGAGGAAGATCCATTCGACTCAGTTATTTCAGAAACTATTCTAAAAGTATATGGAAAACTTTCTTTAGAAGGTAATGAAGATTTGATTGCTCTCCAGGCCAATTTTCCATGGCCTACTTCTCTTCTTCCAGTTCCAATTCTGCCAGTTTCACCCACAGAAAAAGGTGGGAAGTTATAATGGAGCATAAATCTCTCTCTTTGAAGGCCATCCAAACTTTCAATTCTTTGTTCATCATCAGAAGTTCCTAAAGTTGTTGTTACAATTGCTTGGGTTTCTCCTCTTGTAAAAAGAGCAGACCCATGAACTCTTGGAAGAATTCCAACCTCACACATTATTGGTCTTACATCAGCAAGACCTCTTCCATCGATTCTATTTTTATTTTTTAAAATATCAGTCCTTACAATTCCTTTTTCAATATTTTTAAGTTCATGCATAACATCTAATTCTGTAAAATTTTCATCATCTTCATAGAGTTTTTTTGCTTTTTCTGTAACTTCAGATATTAAATTCGATCTTTCTTGTTTATCTTTTATTGAGAATGCTTTTTTTAAATCTTTAGTAAATTCACTCTCTAATTTTTTCTTAACAGAAGACAAATCTTTTTTTTCAACAGCCCAATCAGGTTTTTTGCATTCCTTAGCTAAGTCTTGGATCATTTTTATGACAGGAACGAAACCCTCATGACCAAATTTTACAGCATCCAACATTTGTTGCTCAGTCAAACCGCTTGCCTCAGACTCTACCATTAACACAGCATCTTTTGTCCCTGCTACGACTAAGTCTAGTTTTGAATTTTCTAAATCTTTTTTTGACGGATTTAAAACATATTTACCATCGATAAAACCAACCCTTGATGCTCCAACTGGTCCTAAAAAAGGCATTCCAGAAATAGCTAATGCAGCTGAAGAGGCAATGATTGATAAAATATCAGCTTCGTTTTCTTTATCATATGAAATTACTGTGGGTAACACTTGTACTTCATTTTTAAATTCATCTGGAAACAAAGGTCTTATAGGTCTATCAATCAATCGTGAGATTAGAGTTTCGCTCTCGGTAGGTCTTGCCTCCCTTTTAAAGTATCCTCCGGGTATTTTACCTGCAGCGTAATATTTTTCTTGGTAGTTTACCGATAATGGAAAATAATCCACATCTGGGTTTACTTTTTTTGCACCTACGGCTGTTGCTAAAACCACAGTCTCACCACAAGTAGCTATAATTGCTCCATCTGCTTGACGAGCAACCTTTCCTGTCTCAAGGGTGATTTTCTTTCCCCCAAAATCTATTTCTTTTTTAAAAACTTTAAACATTTACTTCCTTAAGTTTAATTTGGTTAATATATTTTTATAAGCATCAGATTTTTTTCTCTTAAGATATTCTAATAACTTTTTCCTTCTATTTACTGCCTTTAATAATCCCACAGAGGAGTGCTTGTCTTTTTTAAATTTCTTCATATGGGCTGACAAATTTTCTATTTTATCAGTTAGTAAGGCAATTTGTGCCTCTGATGATCCAGTATCTTTTTCATGTAAAGCAACTTCTTTTAATTTTTTGTTCATTTTTTTTCCTATTTATTTGTTTGTTTAATTAAATTCTCAATTTTTTCAGCATAATCGAAAGACTCATCTTTAACAAATAGAAGTTTGGGTAAAAACTTCATACTAATTTTTTTTGATAAAGTTTTTCTTATTACAAAAGAAAATTCTTTAAGGCTTTCTACGGTTTCATCAGAATTTATTCCGCCAAGAGGAAGAACAAAAGTTTTTGCAGTTTTAAGATCTGGGCTCATTCTTACTTCTGTCACCGTTATCCCTTTAGTTTGCACATTGGGAAGTTTTGCCTCATCTTTTAAAAAAATCATGCTTAAAGCTTGCTTAATCATTTCGCCAACTCGTAACTGTCTTTGAGTAACTGGTTTACCTAATTTTCCCATTATACTGATCTTTCTGTAGTTTTTGAGTTATATGCCTCAATAATATCTTTCTTTTGAAAATCATTAAAATTTTTTAAGGTTATCCCACATTCTAGGCCCTCTGTAACTTGTTTTGTTTGATTTTTTTCCCTAAAAATTGATCCAATTTTTCCAGTAAAAACAACTGTTCCATCTCTAATAACTCTTGCTAAAGAGTCTTGACTTATTTCACCTGTAGTTACTTTTGAACCAGCAACTTTGCCAACTTTTGATACTTTGAATATCTCTAAAATTTCTGCTGAACCTGTAATGCTTTCCTCTACATCTGGAGATAGTAAACCAGACATCTTGCTTTTTACAAAGTCAATTAATTCATAAATAATATTAAAAGATGAAATTTTCACTGCACTCTGTTCAGCAATTTTTTTTGCTTCTTTGCTTGGTTTTACATTAAAAGCTATCAAAATAGCATTCGAAGCTTTTGCTAAGTTAACATCAGTTTCTGTAACCATTCCTACATCTGATAAAATTATCTTTGGTTTTACCTCATCATGTTTTATCAAATTAACAGCGTTTTTAATTGCTTCAGAAGAACCGTGGACATCTGCTTTTATGATTATATTTAATTCTTGGCTTGTCTGATCCTTAAATGCAGAGTCTTGAGTTAAAAGGGATACTTGACCTTTTTTTGACTGGGCCTCATTTATCCTAGCTTCACTTAAAACTCTAGCTTCTTTATCTGTATCTAGAACCAAAAAATCATCTCCAGATTTTGAAGCCCCACTTATACCTAAAATTTCAACTGGAGTAGACGGTAAAGCTTCATTAACAGATTTTCCGTTATCATCAATTATCGCCCTTACCTTTCCCCATTGAGGTCCACATACAAAATAGTCTCCTTTTTTTAATTTTCCTGAAGTTACAATTATATTTGCTATTGGTCCTCTTCCAATATCAATTTTTGATTCTAAAACAATACCAGTTGCTTTATTGTCATAATCTGTTTTCAAATTTAAAAGCTCAGCTTGTAAAGTTATTGACTCCAAAAGTTTATCAATATTCTTTTTTGTTTTTGCTGAAATTTCTACCATTAATGTGTCTCCAGATAAATCTTCGGAAATTAATTCGTGTTCGAGAAGCTGATTTTTTACTTTTTGAGGATCAGCATCTGGTAAATCACATTTATTAATTGCTACAACAATAGGTACTTTCGCAGCTTTAGCATGTTTTATCGATTCAATTGTTTGAGGTTTTACACCATCATTCGCAGCAACGACCAACACAACGATGTCAGTTAACTTAGAGCCTCTTGCTCTCATTTCTGTAAATGCAGCATGACCAGGTGTGTCTATAAAAGTAATTTTTTCATTATTATGAACTATTTGATATGCACCTACATGTTGAGTAATTCCACCATGTTCACCTGAGACAACGTTTGTGCTTCTTAACACATCTAATACAGAAGTTTTTCCATGATCTACATGGCCCATAACTGTTATTATTGGAGGTCTATTTTGAAGATTCTCAGATTTAATCTTTTTAATCTTGCTTACTATTTCCTCCGCCTTTTTTTCCTTCAAAGGAATATGACCAAATTCTTTAACTAAATATTCAGCTGTATCAGAGTCAATAGTATGATTAATTGTAACTGTAACACCCATTCCCATTAAATGTTTTATAATACTAGATGATTGTTCGGCCATTCGATTTGCAAGATCTCTTATTGTGATAAGCTCGGGTATACTAACTTCTCTTTTAACATTTTTTGAATTTTCTTCATCATCCGTATTTTTAGTTTCTCTTAATTCTTTTTCTCTTGCTCTTTTAATCGAGGCCAAACTTCTTGATCTAAATTCTATATCTTCACTCAAAGCTCTTGAAACAGTAAGTTTTAATTCCCTTTTTTTAGTTGAAAATTTATTTTTATTATCTTTATCTTTGGTATCACCTTTTATTTTTTTTGTTGCTCTTTGCTCAGCAAGTTTTCTTCTCTCATAATCGCTAATTTTGGATGGAAAAGATGGTTTTCCTGTCTTAGGTGGAAAAGATGGTTTACCTGAAAAAGGTTTTTTTGAAAATTTTGAAGGTCCAGGATTGTTTTTATTAAATGGTTTAGAGAATTTTTTTTCTGTAACAAACTTTTGTTTATCTTTATTGTTTGTTAATCCCTTCTTATCATATAAATTTTTTTTGGGTTTTCCTGATATTGTTAATTTTGTTTTTTTTGTTTCCATTTTTTTTCATTTCTAATTTTTATAAATTTTATCTCTAGCCGTCATAATTAAATCATCTGCTTCTTTTCTTGAAAGTGCAAAATCCTCTAGATAACCTTTAATCTTAATTCGTTCACCTTTGATAATATCAAAGCCCCCAATCAACTCATCCGAGGCTAAATCTGCAAAGTCATTTAAAGATAGAATTTTTTGTTCACCAAGAGTTAAAAGCATACCTGGTGTTAGACCATTATGTTCAGTTAAGTCGGTTTGAATTCCTAGATCTTTTATCTTTTGATTTATTTCCTCTTGGTCTTTTTGATAAAACTCTTTTGCTCTTTGAACTAATTCTTTAGCAGTTTCTTCCTCGATACCCTCTATTTTGGCTAATTTATCTATCTCAGTATCTTTGATTTCTTCAATTGTTGAAAAACCTTCCGCTACAAGTAATTGCCCTAATGTTTCATCCACTTCAAGATTTTTCATTAGTGTTTCTGTTTTATCTTTAAATTCTACTTGTCTTCTCTCTGACTCCTCTTTATCGGTCATTATGTTAATCTCATAATTTAAAAGCTTGGTTGCAAGTCTTACATTTTGCCCTCTTCTACCAATAGCTTTACTTAAATTTTCTTCAGTTAAAATTACATCCATTTTTTTTTGTTCTGAGTCTACAATTACCTTCTGTACCTCCGCAGGGGACAAAGCATTTGAAACAACCAAAGCAGGATCTTCAGACCAATTTACAATATCAATTTTCTCCCCTTGTAATTCATTTACCACTGCTTGAACTCTACTTCCTCTCATACCAACACAAGCACCAACTGGGTCAAGCGAAGTATCCACAGCCTGAACGCAAATCTTAGCTCTACTACCTGGGTCTCTAGCAGAGGATTTTATCTCTATAAGACCATCATATATCTCTGGAACTTCTTGAATAAATAGTTTTTCCATAAACTTTGGATGAGCTCTTGATAGGAAAATTTGTTGACCTCTTTGTTCTCTTCTAACGTCGTAACAGTAAGCTTTCACTCTATCTCCAGCTTTTATATTCTCTCTTGGAATCATTTCATTTTTTTGTATTATTGCCTCTGTTCTACCCAAATCGACAATTACGTTTCCAAATTCTAATCTCTTAACAATTCCACTTAATATAGAGTCTTTTTTATCTATAAAATCGTTAAATTGTCTCTCTCTTTCTGCTTCTCTAACATTAAAGCTTATTACTTGTTTTGCAGTTTGTGCTGCTATTCTTCCAAAGTCAAAAGATGGAAGAGGTTGTAAAACTTCATCACCAATTTTTTTTTCACCATATTTTTCTGCATCTTTAAGGCTTATTTCTGTATTTGTATTTTCTGGAACTTCAACAACTACTAGTTTTCTAAAAAGTTCAATATCTCCACTATCTCTATTGATTGAGACTTTTATTTCGTTTTCATTTCCAAACTTAGATTTAGCTGCTTTAGCAATCCCTGTTTCCATCGAATTGATAATCAATTCTTTATCAATAGATTTTTCTAGTGCTACCGCCTCGGCAATTCTAAGTAACTCTAATTTGTCTGCTCTTTTATTTAACATTCTTTTCCAAAAAAAAATGGGCCGAAGCCCATTTTTAAATTCAACGATTTAAGAGATATATAGTTATTTTTATCTATTTTTTCAACTTTTTACTTAGAAAATATTGATTTTTTATCAGTTTTTTCCCAAGAAAAAGAGCCATCTCCCTCAGGTTCTCTTCCGAAATGACCGTATGCAGCTGATTTTTCGTAAATTGGTTTATTTAAACCCAGCATTTCTCTTATACCCCGAGGGCTTAGATCAAAATTTTCACTTATCAACTTTTCTACGTGTTTGTTTTTCTCCTCATCATTATCGAATAAATCAACATAGATGGATAATGGTTTTGATACTCCGATAGCATAGGCAAGTTGAATTAAACACTTGTCAGCAATTTTTGAAGCAACAACATTTTTAGCTAAATATCTTGAAGCATAGGCAGCTGATCGATCAACTTTTGTCGGGTCTTTACCAGAAAAAGCTCCTCCACCATGTGGTGCGGCTCCACCATACGTATCAACGATAATCTTTCTGCCAGTAAGACCACTATCTCCGTCAGGTCCACCAATTACAAAATTTCCCGTAGGATTAATGTAAATTTCTTTTTCATCTAAATTATTCAGAAGATTTTTTGGTATAGATTTTTCAATATAAGGCATTACTAATTTTCTTACCTGAGATTGATCAACATCTGCAGAATGTTGAGTAGAGATAACCACAGATTTTACATTCGCAGGCTTACCATCTTTATATTCAATTGTAATCTGACTTTTTGAGTCTGGCTCAATATTTTTTAATTTTCCAGATTTTCTATCTGCAGCCATCAATCTTAAAATTTTATGCGAATAATGAATGGGTGCAGGCATCAAAACATCAGTTTCATTACATGCATAACCAAACATAATTCCCTGGTCGCCAGCTCCCTCATCCTTATTGCCGGATGAGTCAACTCCCATTGCTATGTCTGCTGATTGAGCGTGTAGATGACTTTCAATCTTAGTGGCCTCTTTCCAGGTAAAACCATCCTGATCATATCCAATATCTTTAATGCAATGCCTTACTCTTTCAATTAAATCACTTTTTTTAATTTCAGGACCCCTTACTTCTCCCGCAAGCACTACTTTGTTAGTTGTTGTTAAAGTCTCACAGGCCACTCTTGATTGAGGCTCTGCACCTAAATATGTGTCTACAACCATGTCAGAAATTCTGTCACAAACTTTATCTGGATGACCTTCAGAGACGGATTCGCTAGTAAATAAATAATTTTTTTTCATTGTCTCTCCCTTATTTTTAATAAAAAAATAATCGTAGTATAAAAAATAAGGAAATAAAAGAAAATCTTATTTCCAAATAAACTAAAGATTGTTTTTGATCCTTTCTTATAAGTGTCAATTTCAATTACTCCCTTTTCGGTTGATTCAATCTTTTTAATAATTTGTCCTTTACTATCAATATGTGCTGAAATTCCATTGTTTGCAGATCTAATTATATTTTTCCCTTCTTCGATAGATCTAAAAACAGAATGAAAAAAATGTTGATCTATACCGACTGACTCTCCAAACCATCCATCTTCTGAAATATTAACGATAAAATCATAATTTTCAGATTTTTTTAAAAGACTTCCTGAATAGATAATTTCATAACATATAAGGGGAAGAAATCGTAAATTGTTCATGTTTATAATCTCTCTTTCACTTGATGAGCTAAAAGATTGATATCCTTGAGTAATTTTTTTAAAACCATAATTCTTCAACAAATTTTCAAAGGGCAAATATTCTCCAAAAGGCACAAGCTTATTTTTATCATAAATACTTATCAATTTTAAATCGTTATCGAGTAGAGCCATTGAATTGAAAATATCAGTATCTTCATACCTAGTGATACCAACTATAATTTTATGATTGTTCTGAAAATAATTTTTAAATACCGAAGAGTAATCTTGAATTTCATTTAAATTGATTGATGGTAATATTCCCTCTGGATAAATATAAACTGCATCTCTATTGTCAATATTTCCTATTTCTGCCAAATCTTTTATTACCAAAGAGGGATCCGCACCATCAAAAAATCTTTTTAAATCAATTTTAGGTGAAATAACTTTTATGATAGTATTCATTGGCTTATCTGGTAATTTATTATGTTTATTTAAAACAAAGTTACCAAATATAAAGTTTGATACTACTAAAGTTACCGCTAAGAAAATTGTTAATAATTTCGTTCTCGATGATACATCAAATAAAATGACTGTCGGAACTAAAAAAATTGTTATAACCAATAAATTTAAAGAATATGTTCCTATATAAGACAAGATTTGTATAAATTGATTTATTTCTACTAAGCTAAAGGATATTAAGTTCCAAGGAAAACCTCCGAGCACATGACCTCTTAAATATTCTATGAAAGAAAATATTAAGGCAAACAAAAAGATACTCTCGATTTTTTTTCTTGGCTTAAAATAGAAAAAAATTAAAAAGGAAATTCCATAAAAAATACCAAGAAAGAGAGGAATTATTGTGATAGCAAACGGAATTAAAGGCTTAAATATTTCTTCAATAGTTAATGAGTTTGCTATCCAATAAATATTTGAAAAAAAATACGAAAAACCGAATGTCCATCCATAAAGAAAAGATGATAAGTTTTTTTTAATTTCCAAATTCAGATAAAATAAAAGTAAAAGTGGAAATGAAATAAAATTAAGATAAAAAAAATTATACGGTGGTAGACTTAATGTTGAAATTAATCCGCAAAAAAACGGTACTAAATAAAAGATAAAATTCTTAAAATAATTACTTGTCAAATTTAATTTACTTTTTTTAAAATATCTTGTTCTCTTCTTAACATATGTTTGTAATCTTTTTGTTTAACGTGATTATAACCAAGCAAGTGAAGAAGACCATGTATCCACATTTTATCAAATTCAATATTAAAATTTGTTTTTTTTGATCTTAAATTTATAATTTCATAACAAATAGCTATATCTCCTTTGTAATTTTTATTAAAATGACTTTTAATAGGAAAAGATAAAACATCAGTTTCTTTATTTTTTTTTCGAAATCTATTATTAAGTTTTTTTATAAAGGTTTTATTTGTTAACAATAAAGTGAACTGAAAATTCTTTTTTTTTAATGATTTTACTAAAGAAAGTTTTTTAATTTTTTTTTCGAAGTAGAGATGTGGATTTTTAATTTTGGTTTTCCATTTTGGGAAATCGACAACTATTTCAGCTTTAATCATTAATCTTTCGTTTGATCAGAATAAGCTTTTACTATTTTTGATACTAAAGGATGTCTTACAACGTCTGAATGATCAAAATCTACAACTGAAATTTCGTTTAAATGCCCAAGGAGTTTTTTTGACCTATTCAATCCAGACAGAGATTTGTTTGGTAAGTCTATTTGCGACGGATCACCATTTATTACAATTTTAGAATTTTCACCAATCCTAGTTAAAAACATTTTAATTTGTGTATCAGTTGCATTTTGAGCCTCATCTAAAATTGCAAAAGAGTTTTTTAATGTTCTTCCTCTCATAAATGCTAGAGGAGCAATTTCAATGTCTCCGATTTCGATTCTTTTTTGAATTTTTTCAAAATCTAGCAAATCATAAAGTGAGTCGTATAAAGGTCTTAAATATGGATCCACTTTTTCTCTCATATCTCCAGGTAAAAAACCTAATCTTTCACCTGCTTCCACCGCTGGTCTTGATAAAATTATTCTCTCAATTTTTTTATCAAGCAACATTGTCAAAGCGACTGCTACTGCGAGAAAAGTTTTTCCTGTTCCTGCAGGACCGCAAGAAATAATAATATCACTCTCTCTTAGTGCTCTTACATAATTTTTTTGTTTTTCTGATCTTGGAATAACTGATTTTTTTGGAGTCTTAATTATATATTCAATTTTTTTATCCGTTTTTTCATTTATCATAAATTTATTTATTGAAGAAATTATATCTTTTTTTTCAATCGTTCCATTTAAAATTAACTGATCTGTTAGAAAAATTATAGCGTTTTTAATCAATTCATTTTTAGTACTAGAACTTTTAACTAATATTGAGTTTCCTCTAGAGTAAATTTTCGTCTCTGTAATTTTCTCTAACTCTTTTAAATTATTATTAAATTCCCCCACTACGCCCATTAAGATTTCATTGTTATTAAATATGATGCTCAAAGTATCGTTGTCAGAATAAACGAATTTGAGATCTTTATTCAATTTGCTTAGTAAAGGATTATTCAAGATTAAGCTGCTTTCATATCTGAATTATTATCTATTTTTCCAAATAAGTTGTTTTGATTTACTTTATCAATTTTTATTTTTACAATTTTACCTACAAGTTTTTCATTTCCATTAAATATCACTCCATTAAAATATGCATTCCTTCCAAAATACATCTGGTTTTTTTTCATTTTATTTTCCACAAGCACATCAATTTTTTTTCCTAGAAAAGACTCATTGTGTTCTAATTGATATTGAAAAAGAATTTTTTGAACTTTTAAAAGTCTATCTTTTGCAACTTCGTGGTCAATTAAACCTAAATTAGATGCAGGAGTTCCGGGTCTGGGGCTAAATATAAATGAATAAGAATTTATAAATTTAATTTTGTTTAAAAAATTTAATGTATCGTTAAAGTCTATCTCAGTTTCTCCTGGATGCCCAATAATAAAATCACTTGAAAATTCAATTAATGAATTGATCTTTTTAAGTCTTTCATAAATTTCAAAATATTTTTCTACTTCATGACCTCTATTCATTAATTTTAAAACTTTGTTTGAACCACTTTGAATTGGCAAATGAACAAATGGTTGTAATTTTTTTGAATTTGAATAACACTCAATTAAATCATCTGTCATGTCTCTTGGATGAGACGTTGTGTATCTTATCCTGTTTATTTCTGTAAATTTTTCCAATTCTTTTATTAAATCTGATAATCTGTAATCTTTTGTTTTGTCCTTAAATGAATAAGCGTTTACATTTTGTCCAAGTAAAGTTATTTCTTTTGCTCCACTTTTTACCAAATTTTGAGCCTCTAAAATAATTTTTTCAAAAGGCCTTGAGTATTCCGGACCACGTGTATAAGGAACTACACAAAAACTACAAAATTTATCACACCCTTCTTGAATTGTAAGAAATGATGAAACTTTACTAGATGTATTCTTTATCTTGTCTAAATAATCAAACTTATCTTTGGTTTCAAATTCTGTAAGTTCCTTTTGGTTTTTTTTATGATTTAAAATTAAAGAATTAATTTGGTGATAAGATTGAGGTCCGATAACTATATCAATATAAGGTTCTCTATTTAGCATTTCCTCATTTTCTGCTTGAGCAACACATCCCGCAACGATAAATAATGGTTTTTTTTTATTTCTAAAAATTTTTTTTACTCTTCCAACCTCATGATAAACTTTTTCTTTTGCCTTATCTCTAATATGACACGTGTTAATAAGATAACAATCTGCGTCGGCTTGGTTGGATGTTTTAGATAGACCAATTTTCTTTACAGTATCAAAAATCCTATTTGAGTCATACTCATTCATTTGACACCCAAAAGTTTTAATAAATATTTTTTTTACCATTAATGGAGTTATTTTTTTACACAATAAAGTTCAAGCTTGGAGTCTACAAGTTTATAACCATGTTTTTCGGCTATTCTTTTTTGGATTTTTTCAATTTCTTCATCTGTAAATTCTATAATGTTTCCAGACTTAATGTCTATCAAGTGATTATGATCATCATTTAATTCATATCTGGCTTTTCCATCTTTGAAATCGTGTTTCATTAATATTCCAGACTCTTCAAAAAGTTTTACCGTTCTGTAAACGGTTGCGATACTTATTTTAGAATCTATATTTGAAACTCTCTTATAAAGTTCATCTACATCAGGGTGATCAGCTTCTCCGTATGTCTTTTTTGACTCTGATATTACTCTTGCAATTGTTCTTCTTTGATCAGTGAGTTTAACACCGTTTGCTAAACATTTTTTTTCAATTGAATCTGTCATAAATTTATTCTAACTCAAATAAAGTGGTTTTATCAAATTTTTTATCAATTTTTTTTGTCTAAATAATTGTAAAATTTTACCATAATCACCCTCTATTATATCTTTATTGTTAAAACCATAATAATTAAAACCATAAACGAGCTGCAACGCCTTTATTGTGGCCATTGAAGTTCTTATACTTGTATACTTGCCAGGTCCTTGATTGATGAAAACATTCCTTATTTTCTCTAGGGAATGATGTTTTTTTGTTAAAAACTTCATTAATAGAATAGGAAATTTGTCAAAATTTTTTCTACTGTTTTCATGCTCATTAGTATAAATCTTATTTTTAGAAATGAGTTTAAATAAAATTTTGTCACTTGCTGCATCTATAATTAAATCTGCTATTTTATTTTTGCTCATTTTTTTTCACTCAAAAATATCATCAGAAGAAATGAAACAGTATAATCCAGATGATCAAGGTGTCTTGTCAATAATGTATCACAGATTTGAGGAAAATAAATACCCATCAACTAACATAAGAATAAATATTTTTTTACAACATTTAGATGCTGTAAAAAAAAACGGATTTGAGTTTTATGACCCCAAATTATTTAGTGAACAATTTAATAAACCTAAAGATAATAAGAAGATTCTTTTGACTATCGACGATGCTTTTTTGTCATTTTACGAAAATGCATGGCCAATTTTAAAAAAAAATAAAATACCTTTTATTCTTTTTGTTTCTACAGAACCAATCGGAAAAAGAGGTTATATGACTTGGGAACAAATTAAAGAAATTGAGAAAGAAAAGTTTGCCTACATAGGCAACCACTCACACACTCATGAATATCTTATAAAATTTTCTTTTACAGATTTTAAAGATGATATCAATAAATCAATTGAAATTTTTAATAAAAATTTAGGCTATAACCCAATCTTTTTTTCATATCCGTTTGGAGAATATTCTCTTAAACAAAAAAATTTTATAAAAAAAAAATTTGAATATGCATTCGGTCAACATTCAGGTGTAATTGACAGCACCAAGGATAAATATGAGTTACCAAGATTTCCCATTAATGAGAACTATGGGAAAATGGAAAGGTTTAACTCCATAATAAGATACTTACCTTTACAATACAAAGATTTCAAACCTGAAGATAAATTTATACTTGCAGAAAATAATCCTCCGTTAGTTAAAATTAGTTTTTTTGAAAATCAAAAAAATCTTAAAAACATAAACTGTTTCTCTAATGAAGGAAACAATTGGGGAAATCCAAAAATATCTTTCGGTGAAAATAATGTGATGGAAATTTCATTTAGAGAAAAATTTACTTTTAGGAGGGGAAGATTAAATTGCTCTTTAAATGATAATGGTAGATGGAAGTGGTTTGGTCACCAATTTACAATTCAAATTCCTAAATAATATTTTTATACTTTACGCTAAGAGGAAGAAGTTTAACCTCATCAAAATCTTGTAATTGATTTTGTTGAATAATTTGTTTTAACACCTTTGTATACTCAGTTCCTGTTTGGGCATAGTTGTCTAAATATTCAGCAAGTTTAAGACTGTCTAATTTTTTATTATCATCTCTTAATTGTGCTCTTACAAACCTAAATTTCTTGTAACTAGAATGTGTATTTAAATTTCTTTGGTAAGCTCTTACTGACGCCTTAAGCACATTAAATTTCATCACTTTATATGTTGCGTTTGTATCAGCTCCAGCTGGTTTGATGCCTTCTCCTGACCAGGTCCACTGACCAAACAGCGCATTACCTTCAATTGCAAATCTAGAAGTTCCCCAACCAGTTTCTTTAGCCGCTTGAGCAATTGCAAGAGATGTAGGTATTATGTCCATCCGTACTTTTAGTGTTGCAAGATCTTTGTTTAAAACGCCATATTGTTTAAATTTTTGATTTAACCAGGTAATTTCATCTTTTGAGTTTTTGTTTTTGTTTAAAATTGAAAATAGTTTTTTTCTATCAATAATAATTCTGTTATTTTCTTCAAGGACTAAAGGCAAAATAATTTTAATAAACAAGCTTTTCCTTTTTCCTGAACTTTCAATTGACTTCATTTCGTTTGGAAGCAAAGATAATCTTATAGGTTTAACTTTTTTAGTACGTCTTACTTCGGATAGAGAGTAATTGGTATCTTTAAATAATTGCTCAATTGTAGAAGCGCTTAACCGAACTGTATCCTCAGGTAATTCATCAAATTTGAAAACATCCTCAAGTATATTTGATAAATCTAGACCCTCATCAACTTTTTCATTATCATCAATACTTTCTCCACTTAAAACTTTTTGAAATTTCGTTTTTGAATTGTTTATTTTATCATTTTTATTACTAACTAATTGATTATCAATATTGACTGACAGAGGCATAATAAAAGAAAACATTACTATTAAAAAAGATGCTAGGCCGGTCAGATATAAAGATCTAAATTCATCGAATCTAAAATTTATGTTTGAGAAAGGTTTTCTCTTAATTATAATTCCCTGCTTTGATAAAACTTTTTTCAATTCCTTAAATTTTTTTAGATCAAAATTCTTTTTTGATAAATTTGAGAATAAATCTTTTTTCAAATTGCCTCAACTTCCTTCACTTCAGGAACATAGTGACATAAAAGATTTTGGACACCTTTTTTAAGTGTTAATGTAGAGCTTGGACATCCAGAGCAACTTCCTTGTAACTCCACTATAACTTTCCCATCCTTAAAATCTTTAAATTTTATATCACCTCCATCTCTAGCAACTGCAGGTCTGACCTTGGTTTCAAGTATTTTGATAATTGTATTTTTTACACTTGATAGCTCCTCTGAATTTTCAGATCTTTTTTCTGAAATTATATACTCGTTACCTTGGTCATAAAAATCATTGATATACGAAATTATTATGTGTTTTAGATCTTCCCATTCAGAATTTACGTCTTTATTAACTGATAGATAATCATCAGATAAGAAAATTCCAGTTACTCCATTTATTGATAAAATATTTTTAATAAGGCTGACAGATGTCTCACTTTTATCTTTGAATTCAATAGGGCCAACCAATGAAACCTTTTTTTCAGTGAGAAATTTTAAAGAATTTGGGTTTGGAGTTTCCTGTGTCTGTATAAACATTAGATTAATATAGTAATTGAAGTCGTTTTTTAAAGTAAAATGTTTTTAAAAGCCAATAATTTCTTTAATTTTTTTTACTTTTTCTGAAGCAATTGTTTCAGCTTTTTCACTTCCATCTTTTAAAACTTGAAGAATATGACCCTTATCTGATTTTAGTTTTGATATCTCTTTTGAAATAGGTGAAATATTTTCTATCACAACCTCTGATAGTTTTTCTTTAAAATTTGAAAAATTTCTTCCCTGAAATTCATTTATTGTGTCTGTAATTTTTTGGGATTTTAAACTTGAGTATATACCTATCAAATTTTGAATTTCCGGTCTTTTATTCAAATCTTTTTCATTTGTAGGAAAAGATTTTGTATCAGTTTTTGCTTTTTTAATTTTATTATGAATTTGTTCATCCGTGTCAGTAAGATTTATACGACTAGCATCAGATGGGTCTGATTTGCTCATTTTATTTTTTGCATCTTTAAGACTCATAATACGAGAGAATTTTTCCTGTATAAGAGGTTCGGGAATTTTAAAAAAATCTTGAGCTTTAAAATCTGTATTAAATTTTTGGGCGATATCCCTTGTGAGTTCTAAATGTTGTTTTTGATCTTCTCCAACAGGAACATGAGTTGCATCGTACAAAAGAATATCAGCTGCCATTAAAATTGGGTAAATATACAATCCCACACTTGCTTTCTCTTTATCTTTGCCTGCTTTTTCTTTGAACTGGGTCATCCTGTTTAACCAACCCATTCTTGCAATACAGCTAAGTATCCATGTTCCCTCTGAATGAGCAGGTACCATAGATTGATTAAAAATTACACTTTTGCTTGGATCTATTCCGCTTGCTAAAAAAACAGCGGTCGTCTCAAGAATATTGTCTTTTAATTTATGAGGGTCTTGTTTTGTAGTAATTGCATGTAAATCAACTACACAATAAATACATTTAGAGTCATTTTCAGATTGTAGTTTTACAAAATTTTTAATGGCACCAATATAATTTCCTAAATGAAGATTGCCCGTAGGCTGAACTCCTGAAAATATATTTTTTTGTGGCATTTTAATATCTTATTTTAATATCACTTAATTTGAAAGCTTTAGTAAGTAAGGATATTGCAAAATAAATAATCGCTGATGAAATTACTATAAAAAGAAGATAAATAACTTTAAAATTACTATCATATTCTAATTGAACACTGAAAAAATTAATTGAGCTGAAAAGGAATAAAGCCATTAATAAAACTGAAAAACTTATTTTGAAAAATTGAAATATCAAACTTAAACTTACTTTAAAAAATTTCTTATAATTTAAATAATAATATAATAATAAAGCGTTAATCCAAGATGAAATGGTTGTTGCAATTGGAATTATTATAAAGCCAAAATCTTTAAAATAGTAAATACTTATTGAAACGTTAATGACAACTGATATTAAAGAGAAATAAAACGGTATCTTGGTATTGTCTCGTGCAAAAACAAAATTTGAGAGAATTTTAATGAGTGAAAATGCAGGTAAACCTAAGGCAAAATAAAATAATGCTTTTGCAGAATTTTCAACACCTTCTTTGTTAAAAGATCCATATCCAAACAAAGATGAAACAATTTCCTCTGCAGCAATTAAAAGACCTGCCATCGCGGGCATGCTTAAAAAAAGTGAAAGTTCTAATGACTTATTCTGTATTAAATCAATATCTTTTAATTTTTTTTGAGCGATATAAGAAGACAGTTTTGGTAATATGACAGTTCCTATTGCTATACCTGCTATAGCAAGATTAATTTGATAAATTCGATCTGCATAATATAAGTATGATACGGCACCAGCTTGAAAAGATGCTATGATAGTTCCAATTAAAATATTTATCTGTGTTACACCTGAAGAAAAAATACTTGGTAAAAGTTTTTTAAAAAAACTTTTGGTTTTTTTATCAATATTTAGATTTACATTAAAATGGGGTGTATAAATTTTTTTCAATGTTAAAATAAGGAAAATCATTTGAATTAATCCAGCTATAGAAACGCCATAGGACATATAAATTACAAGATTATCATCAAGGTATTTGGCGCATAACAATGTAATTATTAATATTACATTTAATATTATTGGTGCAGCTGAGGCAGCTGCAAATTTATTATGTGAGTTTAGGATTGCTGAGAAAAAAGATGCCAAACTTATAAACAATATAAAAGGAAATGTAATTCTTGTTAAATCAGTTGCTAAAATAAACTTTTCAGGATCAGATTTAAAACCTGGTGCTATAAGTGATACAAATAAAGGCATAAATAATTCAATAAGAATAACGAGTCCTAGTAATGAAAAAGTTAATAAACTAAAAACTTTATTTGCAAAGTTTTTAGAATTTTTTTTAGATTTAGTTAACTCTTTTGCGTAACTTGGAACAAAGGCTGCATTGAAGGAGCCTTCACCAAAAATTCTCCTAAACGTGTTTGGGATTCTAAATGCAACAAAAAAAGCATCTGCAATAACTCCAGAACCTAGAAATATTGCAATGAGAATGTCTCTAAAATATCCAGATATTCTGCTGATAAGAGTGTAAAAACTAAAGGTGCCAGTTGACTTAATTATATTCATAAATCATATTAGTCTTATTATTGGCTCATTTGTATACATAAATAATCAAAATGAAAAAAAATAAAATTGAACATTACTCGGATAAAGAGGCATTAGATTTTCATAATACTAATAAATCTGGCAAGATTGAGATTATTTCCTCTAAACCGATGACTTCAAAAAGAGATTTGGCCTTAGCATATTCACCTGGAGTTGCTGCTCCAGTAAAAGCGATTTCAAAAAATCCTGACCTTGCATATGACTATACTACAAAAGGAAATCTTGTTGCTGTAATAAGTAATGGCTCAGCAATTTTAGGTCTTGGAAATTTGGGTGCAATTGCTTCAAAACCAGTTATGGAAGGAAAGGCTGTTTTATTTAAAAGATTTGCAGACATAGATTCTATTGATATTGAAATAGATTCTTCAGATACAAAAGAAATTATTAATTCTGTAAAAAATATTTCAAAAAGCTTTGGTGGAATTAATCTTGAAGACATAAAAGCACCTGAGTGTTTTATAATAGAGAACGAATTAAAAAAATTATTAGATATTCCTGTTTTCCATGACGATCAGCATGGTACAGCTATAATCACAAGTGCGGCACTTATTAATGCTTGTGATATTGCAAAGAAAAATATTAAGGATGTAAACGTGGTCATTAACGGTGCAGGTGCATCTGCAATGGCTTGTGCGAATCTTTTTATAAATACGGGTGTGAAAGATAAAAATATCACAATGCTCGACTCAAAAGGGGTTATTCATTCTGAAAGAGATGATTTAAATGAATGGAAAAAGAAATTTGCTATCAAAACAAAAAATAGAACTTTAAATGATGCAATTAGTGGTGCAGATGTGTTCTTGGGTCTTTCTCAAGCTGGGGTCTTAAAAAAAGAGATGGTTAAAAAAATGTCTAAGAATCCAATTGTATTCGCATGTGCAAACCCAGATCCTGAAATCATTCCTGAGGACGTTGAAGATGTGAGAGATGATGCCATTATAGCTACTGGAAGATCAGACTATCCAAATCAAGTAAATAATTTAATTGGTTTTCCTTATATTTTTAGAGGAGCTCTAGATGTTAGAGCTAAAACAATAAATGAGGAAATGAAAGTCGCTGCTGTAAAAGCTATTGCAACATTAGCAAGAGAAAGAGTGCCGGATGAAGTGGTGGCTGCAATGGGTGGGGACAGGCCTCATTACGGTAAGGATTATATAATTCCTTCAACTTTCGATCCTAGATTAATAAGTGTAATTCCAGTTGCAGTTGCAAAAGCGGCAATCAAAACAGGTGTTGCAAGAAAAAATATTGAGGATTTCGATATTTATGCTGAACAACTCAAAAACCGATTAGATCCATCAGTGGCGGTAATTCAGGGAATAAACTCCCAAATTAAAAAAAATCAAAAAAGAGTAGTGTTCGCAGATGGAGAAGATGAAAATAATTTGAAAGCAGCGATAGCATTTAAAAATAATGGACTTGGTGAGCCAATCTTAATTGCTAAAGAGGATATAGTAAAAAAAAAATTATATGAAATTGGTTATGAAGAAAAGCTCGATATTAAAATAATCAATTCAACTGATAAAGAATTAAGAGAGAGATATGTGAAATTTTTATTTGAAAAACTTCAAAGAAAAGAGGGTTTATTAGAGAGAGATTGTGACAAATTAATCAGAAATGACAGAGTTATATGGGGAGCTTGTATGGTTTCTTGTGGGGACGCAGATGCAATGGTAACTGGAAATACTAGACGTTACTCATCATCATTAGAGAAAATCACAAAAGTTGTTGATCCAAGGCCAGGCGAAATAATGTTTGGTCTAAACATGATTATTAATAGAGGAAAAACAATATTTGTCTGTGATACCTCCGTAATTGAATATCCAGATGCAAATCAGCTAGCTGAAATGGCAATTTCAACAGCAAGAGTAGTGAGATTATTTGGTTTTGATCCAAAGGTCGCCTTTTTATCCCATTCAACTTTTGGTCAGCCTGCAACAGATAGAACAAAACGAATAAGTGATGCAGTGCAAATTTTAAAAGAAAGAAAAGTCGATTTTAAATTTGATGGCGAAATGCAACCCGATGTCGCTTTAGAGGAAACTTATAAAGAATTATATCCATTTTCAGAAATCGTAGGTAATGCAAATGTTTTAATAATGCCGAGCCAGCACAGTGCAGCGATATCATTTAAAACAATGAAATCAATGAGTAGAGCGAAGGTAATTGGTCCACTGCTTATAGGATTAGGACAAGCAATAGAGATAGCTCCGCTTAGAAGTTCAACTTCAGAAATTTTAAACTTAGCATCTGTTGCCGCATATTCTGCTGGTGTAATTGACTATAATAAAAAAAATTAATTCTTTTGAATTCTTAAGTCTTCCATTAAAAGGATGCTTGCTATCACTTTTTCAACATCTAAAATTGACTTAGCTTCATCAACTACCAATTTAAGTTCATCTTTAGTTTCAGCAATACCATAAATATATATACGTTTCTTGTATGTATCTATTTGATAATTCCTCGATTTAATTTCTTTATTAAACATCAAGGCTGTTCTTAATTGAGAAGTAATTAGAAGATCCTTGGCTGATTGTTTAAAATTAAATTCTTCCTTAATTTTTATATCATTTCTTACAGATCTTACTCCTTCCGTCTCCCATGCAATTTTAGTAATTTTGAGTTTATCCTCTGGATTATCGACTTTACCAGTTATAAAAATTCTACCATCTAGAACTTTTGATTTTACAGCTAAAAAATACTTTTTATCTTCTAAGGTAAGTCTGGTTGATAAATTTTTTTGCATTATAGTGTCATCGATCTGAGTTCCAATAGTTCTTGGATCTACTGCAATTGATACACCCGTTCCAAATAATCCGCTTGTACCTGTTCCAACACAAGAGTTTAAAAATATTAGCAAAATAAATAAAAACCTAATTTTCATTTTTTTTTTCAAGACAATAGTTATAAATTGTTCGCTTTGAGATATTTCTCTCATTAAAAAAATCTACAATATCTTTGATTGTTTTTTTTGGTAACATCTTATTAATTATTTTCTTATCAGATTCGGTAAGATAATTAAAATTGTTAATTGGATTTTTCTTTTCAGAAAAGATGGCTGTTAATTCACCTTTTATATTTAAATCAATTTTTTTCAAATCGCTAACTTTTAATCTAATGAACTCTTCATGCAATTTTGTAATTTCTCTACAAACTACTAGCTCTCTATCACTAAAATATTCTTGAAATTTTTCTAAATTTTTAAGAAATTTTCTTGGAGATGAAAATAAAATTATCGAACAGTCAATTTTACTTAACATCTCAAGCTCTTTTTTTAATATTGATAGTTTTTCAGACAAAAAACCAAAAAAAATAAATTTTTCTGAAAAACCACTTATAGACGCTGTTGCGGTAACTGAGGAAACTCCAGGGATCGGAATGATTGGTATATTTTTTGAAACACATTCTTTAATAAGTATTTTGCCCGGATCTGAAATAACTGGTGTACCAGCATCTGAAATAAGAGATATGATGTTATATTTTTGAATTTCAGAAACAATTTCTTTAGAAATTTTTCTCTCGTTAAATTTATGATACGATACCAACTTTGACTTAATCTCATAATGAGTAAGTAGTTTTTTTGAATTTCTTGTATCTTCGCATAAAATTATATCCGATTTCTTAAGTATATCTATTGCTCTAAAAGTGATGTCTTTTAAATTTCCTATAGGGGTAGAAACTATGTAAAGTCCCTTTTTAAGTTTTTGTGTTTTAGACTTCATTGTTTTAAAAGAATATAATATTTAGTAATGAAATGAAAAATAAAATTAACTTTTTAATATCTATTTTAATTTTTCTAATAATAAGCTCTATTTCTACATCAGCTTCAGAAAAAATAAAGATAGGATTGTTATTACCTTTGAGTGGTGAGAATAAGAATATCGGAACCTCTGTTTTAAGATCTGTTAGTATGGCAGTGAATAAGATTGACAGTTCTAAAATAGAGATTCTACCAAAAAATAATTTCGATGATCCTGAAAAAAACTATATAGCTGCTAAAGAACTTTACGATAATGGTGTAAGAATTTTTATAGGTCCAATTTTTGAAAAAAATATTAAAAACTTATCAAAACTAAATGATGCAATTTTTTTATCCTTTACAAATAAACTTGAAAAAAAAGGTAACAATATTATTTCTGTTGGTGTAAATGCATTATCGCAACTTGAAGCAATTGAAAAATTTCAAAAAATAGAAGGACTAGATAAAACAATTTGTTTAATTCCCGAGGATCGTTTCAGAGATGAAATTGAAATGGGTCTTTCTTCAACCAATATTAAATTAAAAAAAAAATATTTTTACGAGTCTGATCCAACTTTGTTAACAAAGAGAATAGAAAAAATTACAAAATACGATAAGAGAAAGCAAAATTTAGCTGACGAAATAAAAAGAGTGGAAGAGTCAGATGAGTTTAATAAAGAAAAAATAATAGAGAACTTGGAAAAAAAGGACACTCTTGGAAAGGTAAATTTTGACTCCGTGATAATTTCCGCCTTCGATGAAACACTTAAAAGTATAACGACATCTTTAATTTATACAGATGTTACACCAAAAAAAACATATTTCATTACATTAAACCAATGGTTTGATGAGTCTTTACTTAACGAAGATAGTTCCCAGAATCTTTATTTTCCTTCAGTAAATAAAAAAAATTTTGATGAATTCAAACAGGAATATTTTAAGAAATATTCATCTGAGCCAAATCAAATCTCTTTATTGGGTTTCGATATGGTTGGATTAATCTTTTATCTTTCTAAAGTAAATAACTTCCAATTAAATAACAAAATATTTGATCAGAAAAATACCTTTAAGGGTAAGATTGGTTTGTTTGAAATAGAGGATAAACGTATTAAACACGTTTTAAATTTTTATAAAGTAGAAAACAATCAATTTAAAAAAATCTTTTAATTTTTTTAAAGGCTTTTGCTCTATGGTCAATTTTATATTTGTAACTTTTGCTCATCTCAGCAAAAGTTCTTTTATGACCATTTGGAATAAAAATTGGATCATATCCAAATCCATTTTTTCCTTTTTTAGTTTTAGATATTTTGCCACTTACTTTACCTAAAGAATAAATTTTTTTTCTATTTGGCCAATAGATAACTAGAGCGCAAATAAATCTTGCTGAAATTTTTTTTGTTCTCCATTCTTTATCATTTTTATCCAATTCTTTGTAGACTCTTTGCATTGCTTTATTGAAGTCACTTTTTTTACCGCCCCATCGAGCTGAATAAATTCCTGGTTTTTTTTTGAGAACATCAATCTCTAAACCTGAGTCGTCTGATAAACATATTAGATTTGTTTTTTTTGAAAAATATTTTGCTTTGATTAGCGCGTTTGATTTGAAGGTTTTGCCAGTTTCACTTGGGCTTTTGAGATTAAAATCTTTAGTTGAGAAAACTTTTACCTTTTTAGGTAATAAATTAGCAATTTCTCTCAGTTTTCCTCGATTATTAGTGCCTATCAATATTTTAGAAATTTTTTTATTTTTCATCTAGTAAATACTAAATTTCTTACCATATAACCTTTAATGCCTGAAGAAAAAAAAACTATTGAGGAAAACAAAGAAGATTCGAATAAAGTTAAGTCTGAAGATAAAAAGGCTGAAAAAGAAAAAAAAATAAGCCCTGAAGAAAAAATAGGTGAATTAGAAGATAAGCTAACAAGATCATTTGCTGAATTAGAAAATCAACGTAGAAGATTTGAAAAAGAAAAAGATGAAGCATTTGATTATGGTGGCATGGTTTTTGCGAGAGATGCGTTAAACCTTTTAGACAATCTTGAAAGGTCAAAACAATCGATAAATAATGATCAAAACTTAGATGAAAATGCAAAGAAGAAAATTATGGACCACATAGAAATTATTTTAAATGACACACTAACAATATTTAAGAAGAATAATATTGTGCCTATAGTTTCTATAAATGAGAAGCTTGACCCAAATAAACATCAAGCAATGATGGAGATTGAAGACAACAATAAAGAGCCTGGAACAATTGTGCAGGAAATACAAAAAGGATTTATGTTAAAAGATAGACTTTTAAGACCATCATTAGTTGGGGTATCGAAAAAACCACAGAAAACGGGGGAAAAAGAGCCAAAAAAATAAGATATGGGAACTTGTAGATTAAGAAAAAGCACATATATGAGTTTCAAATATAAAAAATTATGAGCAAAGTAATAGGTATAGATTTAGGAACTACAAATTCATGTGTCTCCATAATGGAAGGTACACAGGCAAAGGTTTTAGAAAATGCAGAAGGAGCGAGAACTACTCCTTCGGTAGTAGCTTTTACTGAAAATGATGAGAAGCTTATTGGACAGCCAGCAAAAAGACAGGCTGTTACAAACCCTGAAAACACAATTTTTGCTGTTAAAAGATTAGTTGGAAGAAACTTTTCTGACCCGTCAGTTAAAAAAGATATTGAAACATCTCCTTTTAAGATAATTAGCTCAGAAAAAGGTGATGCTTGGATAGAAGCTAAAGGAAAAAAATATTCACCATCTCAAATATCAGCTTTCGTTTTACAAAAAATGAAAGAAACTGCTGAAAAATATTTAGGTCAAGAAGTTACAAAAGCAGTAATTACTGTACCAGCGTATTTTAATGATGCTCAAAGACAAGCTACTAAAGATGCTGGAAAGATTGCAGGTTTAGAAGTTTTAAGAATTATTAATGAACCAACTGCTGCATCATTAGCATATGGTCTAGACAAAAAAGCAAACAAAAAAATTGCTGTTTACGACCTTGGTGGCGGAACATTTGATGTATCAATTTTAGAATTAGGTGATGGAGTATTTGAAGTTAAATCAACGAATGGTGATACATTTTTAGGTGGAGAGGATTTCGATAACACTATTGTAGAATACTTGCTTTCTGAATTTAAAAAAGATAATGGAATTGATTTAAAATCTGACAAACTTGCATTACAAAGATTAAAAGAGGCAGCAGAAAAAGCTAAAATAGAATTGTCTTCTGCGGCACAAACTGAAATAAACCTTCCATTTATTACGGCTGATAAAACTGGTCCGAAACACATAAACTTAAAAATGACAAGAGCTAAGCTTGAGGCCCTAGTTGAAGATTTAATTAAAAGAACAATGCCACCATGCCAAACTGCTCTTAAAGATGCTGGTCTATCAGCAAGTGAAATCGACGAAATAGTTCTTGTTGGTGGTATGACAAGAATGCCAAAAATAATTGAAGAAGTTAAAAACTTCTTTGGCAAAGAACCGAATAAATCTGTTAACCCTGATGAAGTAGTTGCTATGGGCGCTGCAATTCAAGCAGGCGTACTTCAAGGTGATGTAAAAGATGTGTTATTATTAGATGTAACGCCTCTTTCTTTAGGTATCGAAACTTTAGGTGGTGTATCAACTAAACTGATCGATAAGAATACAACTATTCCAACAAAGAAAAGCCAAGTATTTTCCACAGCTGAGGATAATCAGCCCGCAGTATCGATTAGAGTTCTTCAAGGTGAAAGAGAAATGGCTTCGGATAATAAAATCTTAGGAAATTTTGAACTAGTAGGAATTGCTCCAGCTCCGAGAGGAGTACCACAAATTGAAGTAACTTTTGATATTGATGCTAATGGAATAGTAAATGTTTCAGCAAAAGATAAAGGGACTGGTAAAGAACAAAAAATTCAAATTCAGGCTTCTGGAGGCTTGAGCGATGAAGAGATTAGCAAAATGGTTAAAGATGCTGAAGCAAATAAAGAAGAAGATAAGAAAAAAAGAGAGGCTGTTGATGCAAGAAATCAAGCAGACACTCTTGTGCACTCAACAGAAAAAAATTTAAAGGAACATGGTTCTAAAGTTTCTGAAGCTGATAAAAAAGCTATTGAAACTGCAGCTGCAGATTTAAGGAATGCTTTGAAAGGAACTGATGTTGAAGCAATTAAAAAGAAAACACAAGATTTAGTACAAGCCTCTATGAAACTTGGAGAAGCTATTTACAAATCTCAACAAAGTGCAAAACCAGCTGAAAATGCTAAAGACCAAAAACAAGAAGGAAAAAAAGACGACAACGTTGTTGATGCAGACTTTGAAGAAGTAAAAGACGAGAATAAAGAGAAAAGCGCCTAAGATAGCAACTATTTGTCTTATTTATTATGGCAAAAAGAGATTATTACGACGTCTTGGGTATAAATAAATCAGCCTCACCGGAACAGATAAAATCTGCTTATAGAAAACTTGCAGTAAAATATCATCCAGACAAAAACAAAGGTGACAAAGCATCAGAAGAAAAATTTAAAGAAGCTTCAGAAGCTTATCACGTATTATCTAACACTGAGAGAAAACAAAACTACGATAATTTCGGACACGCTGCTTTTGAAAATGGTGGTGGAGGAAGAGGAGGATTTGGAAATTTTGATTTTTCGAGCCACTTTTCAGATATTTTTGAGGATTTTTTTGGTGAAGGTTTTGGAGGAGGGAGAAGGACAAGAAAATCAAACAATCGTGGTTCAGACTTAAGATATGACTTATCTATCTCCTTGAATGAAGCTTATACTGGTAAGAAACAAGATATAAAATTTTCTACATCAGAAAAGTGTGACACTTGTAAAGGAAGTGGATCTAAGCCAGGTCACAACGCAAGTTCTTGCTCAATGTGCAACGGTCATGGTCAAGTAAGATCGAGCCAAGGTTTTTTTACTGTCCAACAAACTTGTCCACAGTGTTCCGGTTCTGGAGAACAAATAACAAATCCATGTTCAAGTTGTAGTGGCCAAGGAAAAAAACAAGCTTCGAAAAGATTATCTGTTACAATTCCAAAAGGTGTTGATGATGGCACAAGAATTAGGTTAGCAGGAAAAGGTGAGGCTGGTTCAAGAGGCGCAGGAAGTGGAGATCTTTATCTATTCATTAACGTTTATTCTCATGATCTATTTAAAAGATCTGATGAAAACCTGTACTTTGAATGTCCAATATCAATTGCGGACGCAGCTTTGGGTTCAACTATAGAAATTCCGACTATCGATGGGGGAAAAGCAAAAATAAAAATACCAGCTGGGACACAAAGTGGAAAACAACTTAGACTTAAAGGTAAAGGAATGCCCTATATAAGAGGTAGTGGATATGGTGACTTGTATGTTCAACTAAATACTGAAGTACCAATCTCACTCAATAAAGAACAAAAAGAGTTGCTAGAAAAATTCAGACAAATTGAAAATGAAAAGTCAAACCCTAGTATAAAAAAATTCTTTGAAAAAGCTAAAAATTTTTGGAAAAATTAAATAATGGGTCTTGAACAAATAGTACCAGCTATAGCATTAATTGCGGTTTTAATTTTAGTATTACCAAATTTTTTACGAAGTAATTCTGAAAAAAAACAACTTTTTAAAAACTTGTCTATTTGGGGTATTATTGTTTTAGTTGTTGTGATACTTTCATATTTAATTTTTGCATGAATAAAATTAGATTAGCTGTAACTGGTTGCCTTGGCCGAATGGGTCAACAAATTATCAAATCTTCAAAATTAGATAAAAAATTTAAGCTTGTTACTCTTACTGAAAATAGAAAAATTAATAGAAAAATTTCTGGGATCAAACCTGAATTAAATAATGAAAATGCTTTTAAAAAAGCAAATATCATTATCGATTTCACGATACCAGAATGTACTTTTCAGGTTTTAAAAATAGCATCAAAACTTAAAAAAAAAGTAGTGATCGGTACTACTGGATTTACTAAAAAAGAAGAAAAATTAATAAAAAAATACTCAAGAAAAATTCCAATTTTAAAGGCAGGAAATATGAGCTTAGGAATAAATCTTTTAATGTATCTTACTGAGATCGCTTCAAGTTCATTGGGAAATAATTTCCTAAGCAAAGTTTATGAAGTTCACCATAAACACAAAAAAGATCATCCATCAGGTACTGCCTTAATGCTGGGTAAAGGTATAGCAATTGGTAAAAAGAAAGATTTTTATAAAATGATTGGTAATAAATACTTTAATAAAAGAACCTTTCCATACGGGAAAAAAATTAATTTTAACTCAATAAGAAAAGGTGAGACTGTTGGAGAACACGAAGTCAAATTTTCGAGTGGTAAAGAAATTATAACTTTAAATCACGAGGCATTTGACAGGGCTTTATACTCTGAAGGAGCTCTTACAGCTGCTAAATGGCTTATGTCTAAAAAGCCAGGACTTTACTCAATGAGAAATGTTTTAAATTTTAAATGAGGCTCAAAGAGGCTGAAAAGAAAAAAAGAGCTAAAATAGTTCTTAAAATTTTAAATAAAACATATCCAAAAATTTCTGTACCATTACATAGTAGAAATGTATTTACGCTTTTGATTTCAGTTTTGCTTTCTGCACAATGCACAGATGTTAATGTGAATAATGTTACAAAGGATATTTACCCAAAATATCACAAACCAAAACACTTTGTAAAACTTGGTAGGAAAAAAATAGAAAAATTAATTAAAAGAATAGGTATTTTTAGAATTAAAGCTAAAAGTATTTTTAATTTATCAAAAATATTAATGGAAAAATACGGTGGTCAAGTCCCCAAAACTTTTGAGCAGTTGGAGGAGCTTCCGGGTGTCGGGCATAAAACAGCTAGTGTAGTAATGTCTCAAGGTTTTGGTCATCCAGCATTTCCAATAGATACACATATACATAGATTGGCACAAAGATGGGGACTTACTGACGGCAAAAACGTAGTTCAAACAGAGGAAGATCTTAAAAGATTATTTCCTAAAAAATATTGGAACAAACTTCACTTGCAAATAATCTATTATGGAAGAGAGTTTTGCAAAGCTAGAGACTGCTACGGAATAACTTGTAAAATTTGCACATCTTGTTATCCTAATAGAAAAAAACCAGTCAAAACAAAGAAAGCTTAATATGAAAATTTTAGGAATTGGAAACGCAATAGTTGATGTTATTTGCAAAGTTGACGATGAATTTATTAAAAAAAATAATCTTACAAAAAGCACGATGAAATTAATTTTTGATGAAAATGAATTCAAACAGTTGCTCTCAAACCTAAAAATTGAAAAAACTGTTTCTGGTGGATCAGTAGCCAATTCAATTGTTGGATTATCACAATTAGGGAATGATGTTGGATTCATCGGTAAAGTCAACGATGATGATCTGGGAGGGAAATATGAGGAAGGTCTTAAGACAGAAAATGTTAAATATTTTTATTCTAAAAAGAAAGAAGAGTTGCCAACTGGCACATGTTTAATATTAGTTACTCCAGACTCTGAAAGAACTATGTGTACATTCCTTGGAACAGCTGGAAAGATAAATGAGAATGATGTTGATACGAATGCTATCAAAAAAAGTGAAATTATTTTTTTAGAGGGATATCTTTGGGATGAAGGTGATCCAAAAAAAGCATTTGATAAAGCAATTAATAATGCAAATAAAGTTGCTATGTCATTATCAGATCAATTTTGTGTAGACAGACACAAACCCCATTTTCTAGAATTAGTTAAAAATAAATTAGATATAACTTTTGCTAACGAACAAGAGATTATGTCTTTAATTAATACAAAAAGTTTTGAGGATGTAATTAATTTTGCCAAAGATTTAAAAAAGTTATTGGTGATAACAAGAGGTGAAAAGGGAGCTGTATCTATTAATGGAAATGAAATAACGGAGTGCGGAATTAAAAAGAATTTAAAAATAGTTGATCTTACAGGTGCTGGTGATTTATTTGCGGCAGGTTTCTTACATGGTCATGTTAATAATATGTCTCAGAAAGAATGCTTAGAGAAGGGTACTGAGATGTCATCAAAAGTAATTCAACAAATAGGTGCTCGAATTTAATTACTTTTTCTTTCTCTTAAAACTTCCTTTTCCTTTTTTTGGCTTAATAACTCTTGGTTTGTATTTTTTTGAAAATAAATCTTTTGCAATAAAATTTTTCTTTTTCATCAAATAATATATCCATCTTTATTGCTTTTAATTAATTCATCATTTCCAAACTCGGCCTTTATTTTTTTTCTAAGTCTGTAAATATGTGTTTCTACTGTGTGAGTCTCAAGTTCCGAAGAGTATTGCCAAATTTCTTTTTCCAATGTTTCAACATTTACTGGTTTCTTTGAGTTATTTAGAAACAATATCATGTCGGTTTCTCGTTCAGTTAATTTTAGACTTGATTTGCCCTTTTTTAGTTCTCTTGAGTTGGTGTCTAAAAAAAAATCTTTAACATTTACATTTGATTGGTCTTGATATTTTTTCTGAATAAATCTTACATTTAAATTTTCAATGAATATAAAAATATTAACTGGCGGTTTAAATTTAATAATTTGGTCTTCATTTATATTTTTAACAAAAAAATTATATTCATTTTCATGCACAACTAAAATTGAGTTTTTTATAGAAATACTTTCACTCTTGTATTTATCAAAAAAGATTTCTTTATTATCAAATTTTAATATTTCGTAACCAATATGTTCTTTGAGTTCGCTAATGATATCGTAAAAATTTGATAAATTTATTATATATAATTTTTGATTTACCATATATTTTAGAACTTATGATAATTAAGCTAAAAAATAAAGACACCTTAATTTGTGGTGATTTCCAATTTAAATGCTCTATTGGTAAAAATGGTTTAAAAAAAAATAAATTAGAGGGAGACAAATGTACCCCAGTAGGAACATTTTCATTAGGACCAGTTTATTATAGAAACGACAGGGTAGATAAACCTGATACAAAATTAAAAACCCTTAAAATAAATAAACAAATGGGTTGGTGCGATGATCCAAACAATGTTTATTATAATAAAGAAATCAAATTAAATAAAAAAATTAAAGCCGAAAAATTGTATAGAAAAGATAAGATTTACAACATTATTATTGTAATAAATTATAACACTAAAAGAATAATTAGAAATAAAGGAAGCGCTATTTTTATTCACGTAACAAATAATTATAAACCCACTAAAGGGTGTATAGCACTAAGTTTGAATGACATTGAAATATTATTGAAGATAATAAAAAAAAATTCAAAAATTAAATTATCCTAGCTTCTGCTTCCAAAAATTTTGGAACCAACTCTTATATATGTCGCCTTAAACCTTAGTGCATCCATATAATCGTTAGACATTCCCATGCTGATTTCGTTTAATTTTAAATTTTCTGATAAATTTTGCATTTTTTTAAAAAAGGGTTTCGGGTCTTCATCAAATGGAGGTAAACACATAATGCCTATGATGTTAAGGTTATAATTTTTTACACATTTTTGATAAAAATTTTCTAGTTCATCTTCACCAATGCCTGACTTTTGATTTTCTTTACCTAGATTTATTTGAATAAAAATTTTTGGCTTAAAGTTTTTTTTTTCCTGTTCCAACGAAATTTTTTCAGCAAGTTTAATGCTATCTAATGAATGAATATAATCAAATAAAGGTAAGGCAAACTTTACTTTGTTTGTTTGTAATTTGCCTATTAAATGTAATTTTAAATTAGGAAAATCATTTTTTATAGACGTCCATTTTTCTTGAGCTTCTTGAACCTTATTTTCTCCAAAATGCTGGTGGCCATGATTTATTAAGGGTAATATGTGGCCAATTGGAAATGTTTTTGAAACAGCAACAATATTAACATTTTTAAAGTTACTTATTTCCTCTTTTACTAAATCAAAATTTTTTACTACATTCTGCATATGAATATTAAGTATTATTATTTTATAGATGAATTTAACAAAAATGAAATTGAAAAATTATCTTCTGAAATTTCATTGATTTATAGAAATTATCATAAAAAGAATGACCCTAAAGAATTGAGAAAATTAGTTATACATTGTAAAAGTAATAGACGGAAAGTTTATATTTCTAATAGTTTGAAAAATGCGATCAAGTATAATTTTGATGGTTTATATATCCCCTCATTTTACAAACAATTAAGATTTAAGAACATAACAAAAAAGAATCTTGAAATAATAGGTTCTGCTCACAATGCAATCGAGCTTAAAATTAAAGAAAAACAGAACTGTTCACGTATTTTTTTAAGTCCTATTTTTAAAAATAACAAAAATAAAAAATTTCTAGATGTCATAAAGACAAATTTATTAAAAAGATTAACAAAAAATCAAATTGTTTTACTCGGTGGAATTAACCAAAAAAATATCAAAAAGGCTAAGTTATGCGCTCCAAGTGGTGTCGCGGCAATATCATGGATAAAAAAAAACGGCCCGAGTATAAATACTGGGCCGTTTTAATTTTAGAAACTAAAATAAATTAGAATGCAAATCCTAATGCAATTTCAGTTACACTTTGGTCAGCTGCATCATCGTCTTGACTTGGGTTAGTTACTTCCATGTTGTATGCTTTAATTGACATACCACCCATAGAGTAAGCAACTTGGATCGCGTCGATTGACTCTGTTACGTCATCATCAGTTGTTACCGCTGTTAAAGCGTCATCCTGAGTGTCGTAAGTTTCGTCTGCAGTAGTGTACGAGATTGACATATTGTCATTTACGTTAAACGCAATTGACATTGATTCACTCGTATAAATACCACCAACATCTCTTCTAGTTTTAGCTGCTGTAGTTGACTCAAGAGCTTTCGTTACACCGGCATCCGCGTACGTTTCACTGTAACCAATTGATACTGGTCCCATTGTGTACTTAGCGTACCATGCACCGTTAAACTCATCAGTTATATAGTTACCTGAAGATGATGCTGTTTGTGGCGTAGTTCTTTCTCTCTCTGCACCATAGACACCAACTTTTAAACCTTCGTAAGCTATAGTAATACCAGCTTCCTTACCTGCTCCAACGTCTGCATCGTAAGTTACTTGTCCACCATCGCTAACTGCTTTATCGTTTGCTTGTGGAGTATAACCTAAGTGTGCTGTAATAGATGCACCCATCATTTCTAATGTAGGTGATGTATACATCACTGAGTTATTGTCCATAAAGTCACCGACTTTGTTAGCCATAGTATCTTTACCGTCTGATACTTGCTCGTAAGCTGTAGGTACTTCCTCATCATACAAGTATGATGCTGAACCTGAGCTTGAACCAATTGAGAATGATCCCAATGAAGGTGTTGTTATTGTAGTTGTTGATGAAGATATTCCGTGAGAATCATTACCTGTTGCTGTCATAGAAAACGTTGTTCCGTTATCTAATTCACCACCACCAGTAAATGCTACGTCTTTATCAGCACCAATTGATCTTGTAGTATTTCCACCACCTTTACCAAATTTTAGTGTAGTGTTAATACCACCAGAAACAGACATTTCGCCTGCTTGTGCAGAACCTAAAGTCACTAGCGAACCTGCTAATGCTGTAAGTCCTATTTTTTTAAAGTTATTCATAGTACTCCTTTATTGTTGTATTCATATGAACAGAGCTTTTTTATCAGAAAATGTTTGAAACACGCCAATTTTACCAAAAATTGCGTATTTTTTCATCATGTGTGATATTTTTATCACTTAATTTAGAGCTAAATTAAATAATTCTGAGATAATTATTATTTTCTGCTATTTATAATTTTCATGAAATTAAAACTAATCAAATTTTCTATATTAACAATTTTTACTTTATTTCTTCTTAATTCTTGCGGTTTATATAAAAGATCAGACATCAAAGATAATCCTGTAAATGTTGATGAAAGGGTTAAGAGAAATTTAGAAGAAGGCAGAGGTTTTAGGTTTGGGAGAGGGGCAACTCGTGGTGGAGATTTTGATTTTGCCTCCTCAAATCCACTATGGAGAAGTGCTGTAGATGTTTTGGATTTCGTACCATTAACCAATGCTAGTTATTCTGGAGGGATTATAATTACAGAATGGTTCTCGTCAGAAAATAGTACAGAAAATACTAACAGAGAATTAAAAATTACAGTTCGTTTCATGTCAAATGAAATTAGAGCTGATGCTATTAAAGTATTAGTTTTTGAAAAATCTTGCATACAAAATAATTGTAAAACTAAAAAAGTAAAATCCAAGCTCGAAAGCGAATTGAAATTAGCTATTTTGAAAAAAGCAGCCTTATTCGAAAAAGATGATTTTAAAAAATATAAAGATACCGACGGAAAAAGAAAAGGCAAAACTGTTATAAAAAAGAATTAGGTTTTTCTTAAGTGGAAAGATACAATTTTAAAAAAGTTGAGAAGAAGTGGCAAGAGTTTTGGGATAAAAACAAATCTTTTAAATCAAACTTAGATAAAACTAAAAAAAAATTCTATTGTTTAGAAATGTTTCCTTATCCTTCAGGGAAAATTCACATGGGGCATGTGAGGAATTATACAATTGGAGATGTCTTAGCCAGATTTAAAAAACTTCAAAATTTTAATGTTCTTCATCCAATGGGATGGGACTCGTTTGGTATGCCTGCTGAAAATGCAGCAAGAGAAAATAATTTAGATCCAAAAATTTGGACTGAAAAAAATATTTCTAACATGAAAACTCAGCTTAAAAGATTAGGTCTTTCAATAGATTGGGACAGAGAAATATCTACATGTTCGCCGACTTATTACAAGCATCAGCAACTATTTTTTCTTGAATTGTTCGAAAAGGGGCTGGTTTATAGAAAAGAAAATTATGTAAACTGGGATCCAATTGATCAGACAGTACTCGCCAATGAACAAGTTATAGATGGGAAAGGATGGAGGTCTGGTGCTCAAGTAGAGAGAAAAAAATTAAATCAATGGTTTTTTAATATCTCTAAATTTTCAGAAGAATTACTCAATGGGTTAAATGTATTAACAGAATGGCCTAATAAAGTGAAAACTATGCAAAAAAATTGGATTGGAAAATCCTTTGGATGTGAAATAGATTTTAAAATTGAAGGTGATTTACCTGTTAAAAATATAAAATGCTTTACAACAAGGCCTGATACATTATTTGGTTTTTCATTTTTAGCTTTATCTGTAGATCATCCTTTATCTAAACACTTTGAAAAAAATTCAGAGTTCAAAATATTCAAAGATAAATGTTCAAAAACAGGAACTACAGAAGAGTCAATTGCTCAGGCGGAAAAAATAGGTTTTAAAACAAATCTTCAAGCTATCAATCCTATGGATCCAAAAATTAAAGTTCCTGTATATTTTGCAAATTTCGTACTTATGGATTACGGTTTTGGAGCTGTATTTGGGTGTCCTGCACATGATACAAGGGACTTTGAATTTGCTAAAAAATACAAATTAGACATCAAGACTGTTGTTAAGCCGAAAGATAAAAGTGATGATTTTCAGGTACAGAATGAGGCTTTTGTTGAGGATGGTTTTATGATCAATTCTTCATTTTTAAACGGTCTTAAAACGCCTGGTGAGGCAATTGAGAAAAGTATTGAATACTTAACAAAAAATAAAATGGGTGAAAAAAAGATTAATTTTAGATTAAAAGATTGGGGAATATCGCGTCAAAGATATTGGGGATGCCCTATACCAATAGCATATGATAAAAATGGCAATATAATAAAAGTTCCAAAAGAAAAGTTACCTATCAAACTTCCAGAAAAAATTAATCTTAATACAAAAGGGAATCCTTTAGATCATCAAAAAAAATGGAAAGAAATTAGTATTAATGGTGAAATCTGTACACTAGATACTGACACACTAGATACTTTCGTAGATTCTTCTTGGTATTTCCTTCGATTTTGTTCTCCAGAAAATAATGATTATGGTTTCGATATTGACGACATTAAATATTGGATGCCTGTTGATCAATATATAGGTGGGGTAGAACACGCAATTTTACATTTGTTGTATTCAAGATTTTTTATGCATGCCCTGGGTTATAAAAATCAAGATTTTATTTCACCTGAGCCTTTTCAAGGTCTATTTACTCAAGGTATGGTCTGTCACGAGACTTATAAAGATGAAAATAACAAGTGGGTTAGTCCTGATGAGGTCTACTCTGAAGATGGGAAGGAATTTTTTAGTATTAAAGATAAAAAAAAAGTTTCCGTGGGTCCTTCAGAGTCAATGTCCAAATCAAAGAAAAATACGATTGATCCTGAGAAAATTATAAGTCAGTATGGTGCTGATGCTGTTAGATTTTTTATATTGTCTGATAGCCCTCCGGAGAAAGACATTCAATGGTCAGAACAAGGTATGGCAGCCTCATACAAATTCATCCAAAAATTTTGGATACTACATAAAAAAATTGTTCAAAAAATTAAAAACAAAAAAGGAAAAAATGAAAACGATGGTTTAACGATATATACGAATAAATTAATAGAAAAGTTCACTTCTAGTATTGAGAAATTTAATATGAATGTTTTAATAGCATATCTTCACGAGACTTATAACTTTTTAAATAAAGAAGTTGAAAACTTAGATACAAAAGATTTGGAAAAAAATTACTCAAATATTTTAATTCTAATGTTTCCAATACTTCCACACCTCGTATCAGAATGTTTAGAAGATGTTAAAAAAGAGAACGTGATTTCTTGGCCCTTAGCTCAAAAAGAATTTTTAGAGGAAAAATATGTTAATATTGTTATTCAAATAAACGGTAAGAAAAAATCTTTAATAAAAATTGAAAAAAATCTAGATGATAAAGTTCTTCTAGAAAATGTTAAAAAAGACACTAAAATTTCAAATTTCCTTGAAAACAAAAGTATTTTTAAACATATAATTGTTAAAAATAAGCTGATAAATTTTATTGTAAAATGAAATCTTTAATATTAATTCTCATTTTCTCGTCGCTGCTAATAAGTTGTGGATTTAAACCAATCTATAGTTCAAAAAATAGTAAATATGAAATTATTGAAATTACAAATAAAAATAAGAATAAAAATTCTTTTGCTATTGAAAATACAGTTATGTCAATTTCAAATGATGATGCAATAAAGAAAGTAAGATTAGAGATAGATTATAAGCAAACAATTTCGACAATTTTAAAAGATAGTAAAGGGGACCCTTCAAAAAACAAGTTGATTATAGATGTTGATCTGACTGTAAAAAATGAAAAAAACAAGGTGTTAGTTACTAAAAGTTTTAGAGAAGAATTTGGCTATGAGGTCCAGGATAATAAGTTTAATATGTCAAAATATGTTGAAAGTATTACAAACAATTTAATTAATAAAATATCTAACGATATTATTTTATTGCTGGCGACATTTGAATGATAATCAAATCTTTTGAGATAAATAAAAAAAAAAAATTTGATAATCAACACTATTTCCTTGTTTATGGTGAAAACGAAGGACTTAAATCTGAAATAATTAAAATTTTAAAAGAAAATTTTTTGGGAAATATAGAAACTGTTGATGAATCGCAAATTTTAAATAACACGGATTTATTTTACGAAAGACTGTTAAATAAATCTCTTTTTGAGAAAGAGAAAACAATAATTATAAATAGATGTACAGAAAAAATTTATGATTTTATTGAAGAAATTATTGAAAAAAATATCCCTGATATCAAAATAATTTTAAATGCAAATATTTTGGAAAAAAAATCAAAACTGAGAAACTTATTCGAAAAGAGCAAAAAATTAGTTGCGATTCCAACATATAAAGATAACTCATTAACATTAGCCGAAATCACAAAAAAATTTTTTTATAATTATAAAATAAGTATATCTCAAGAAACTATAAATCTTTTAGTGAGCAGGTGTAACGGAGATAGAGGGTATCTCAAATTAGAATTGGAAAAAATTTTAATTTATATGCAAAATAGAAGAAATATCAGCTTAGAAGAAATATATAAATTAACAAATCTTTCTGAAAACTTTAGTATTAATGAGCTGGTTGATAATTCATTATCAAAAAACATACAAAAAACATCGGAGATAATTAACGAGAGTAATTACAAATCCGAAGATGGGGTGCTAATTTTAAGAACGTTTCTACAAAAAGCTAAAAGACTACTAAGCCTGTACGAAAAACAGGCCAAAAGTGAAAGTATTGATAGTTTGATAAATAATCATAAACCACCAATATTTTGGAAAGATAAACCAATAGTAAAAAAACAATTAGAGAATTGGTCTAAATCTAAAGTTAGGGATTTGATAATTAATATTAATAAAACAGAACTCTTTTTTAAGAAAAATAATTCCTCTGGTTTGATGACAATCTTTAATTTTATTTACGAGACGTCAGAAAAAAGTTAATAATTTTTTTTAATTATATCGATCAAGTGATTTAATTGATTTAAATCTCTATAGTCAAAACTAATAGAACCTTTGTTATTTTTTTTATTGTTAATTTGAGTTTTAAGGCCAATTTTCTCCATAATCTCTCTCTCAAGCTTTGTTATATTAGCGTCCTTGGAATTCTTACTTAATTTACTTGGAAACTTATATAGTCTAACAAGATTTTCTGACTGCCTCACCGATAAATTTTTTTTTACAATTTTTTTTGCAATTTGATCTGAATTATCCAAACCTACCAAAATTTTAGCATGACCTTGTGTAATTTTATTTGTCTTTATTAAATCAATTATAAAATTTGAGAGAGTTAAAAGCCTTAAGCTATTAGTTATATGGCTCCTGCTTTTACCTATGAATTTGGCAACCTGCTCTTGATCGTAACTAAATTCATCAATCAACCGCTTGTAACCTTCTGCTTCCTCAATTGAATTTAAATCGTGCCTTTGAACGTTTTCCACAATCCCAAATTCAAGAGCTTTTTTATCATCAGCATCGACAACTACAACTGGGACCTCGTGAAGTCCGGCTCTTTGAGCTGCAAGCCATCTTCTTTCCCCTGCTATTATTTCATACTTATTACCACTTGAAGGTCTAACAATAATAGGCTGAATTATTCCTCTGGACTTTATCGAATTAGTTAACTCTTCCAAGCTTTCTTCATCAAATGTTTTTCTAGGTTGATATCTATTTCTAATTAATTCACTAACTGAAATTTTGTTGTTTTTTGAGACGGTTTTTGTATCACCTATTAAAGAAGACAATCCTCTTCCTAGACCCTTTTTATTTTTAAAAATACTGCTCATGCTGCCGTTACAAAACTTGATTCTTGAGCCAAGAATTCCTCTGTAAATTTGATATATGATTTACTTCCAGGACATTGTTTATCATATATTAAAACTGGAACCCCATGTGAAGGTGCTTCTGATAAACGAACATTTCTAGGAACTACAGTCTGATAAACTTTTTCTTTAAAATAGTTTCTTGCATCTGTTTCAACTTGTGCAGATAGTCTGTTTCTTTTGTCGTACATCGTTAAAAGAATTCCTCTTACAACTAAATTTGGATTAAGACCAACCTTAATACGATCTATAGTTTTAATAAGTTGAGTTATCCCCTCAAGAGCAAAAAATTCTGTCTGCAAAGGTACAACTAATGAGTCTGATGCCACTAAAGCCATTACTGTTAATAAACTCAAAGAAGGTGGGCAATCAATCAGGACGTAGTCGTATGAGTGACTAGAATTATTTAAATATGCGGTTAATTTAGTCTTTAAAAGATATGCTCTATTTTCGTCATCTGCTGTTTCAACCTCCAAACCAGATAAATCAACATTTGATGTTACAATATCTAAATTTTGAAAGTTAGTCTTCTGAATTGAACTTTGAATCTCCTCTTTTCCATTCAAGACTCCATAAATTGATTTGCTAGTATCTGCTACATTAGACAAACCTAATCCTGTTGTTGCATTTCCTTGTGGGTCCAAATCTATAACTAGTATTTTTTTTCCATTTAAACTAAGTCCTGCAGCTAAATTAATTACTGTCGTCGTTTTCCCAACACCACCCTTTTGATTAATGACTGAAATAATTTTTTCTTTCATTTTTTTTTACTCACTTTATTTATTTTTATTATGATTGAATCTTTTTCTGTTACGCTTTTTTTCTCTATAAATTCTAAATTCCAATTTTTTAGACATTGTTCAATAGAACTCTTTCCACTTTTTCCTAAAAACAAAATGATGTCTTTAAAATCATCAAAGTTTTTCGTTACTAAATCTAAAATAACCGGCAAAGGTTTAAATGCCCTTGCTACAATCAAATCAGAGTTTAATTTTTTTTGATCAAAGATATTTTGATTTATTACTTCAGCGTTTAGTTGGAATTTATTAATAACTTTTTTTAAAAAATTGCTTTTTTTAAAGCTTTTTTCGTAAAGAAAAAATTTCATATTCGATTTTTGTTTTTTTTTGATTATAGCTATAACTAAACCAGGTAAGCCTGAACCAGAACCTACATCAGTGCAAGATAGATGATTTTCATCAATTAATTCAATAATTTGTGCACAATCAATTATATGTCTATCTCTAGCTAATTCCTCAGTATGTTGGCTGATTAAATTAATTTTTTTGTTCTCATCCAAAATCATTTCTTTAAATTCATCTAATTCAAGAAATGTTTCACGTGAAACATTCAAAGTGTCTAGTTTTGAATAATCAATTTTATGCGAATCTATCAAGCTATCTTCTTAATAGACTTTCTTTTAAGATGTGACAACAGAATAAATACTGCTGCTGGGGTTATACCGTCAATTCTGAGTGCTTGACCCATTGTTTTTGGCTTAATTTGCTTGAATTTTGACTTTACTTCGTTTGAAAACCCAGAAAAACTATCATAATTGATGTTATCTGGGATTTTAAGATTTTCATCTCTTTTAAAAGCCAATATATCAGCACTTTGCTTCTTTAAATAACCCTTATAATGGGCATTGGTCTCCAATTGTTCATCTATATCCTTTGATATATAGCTTAATTCAGGCCAAATTTCCCTAATTTTGTTCATAGTAACACCTTTTTGAGCCAGTATGTTGCTAGCAGTCCTTAAAATACCGTCTTTTGCTATTTTTACACCGAATTTAGATACCTTCGAGGGTGAGATTTTTAATTCATCCATTTTGCTAGTAATATTCTTCAAATTTTTACTTTTTAAATTAAAAACTTCAGCTCTTTCTTTTGAAACTAAGCCAATACTTATTCCTATTTCAGTTAATCTTAAATCAGCATTGTCAGCTCTAAGGGTTAATCTGTATTCGGCTCTTGAAGTGAACATTCTATAAGGCTCAGCAACTCCTTTGGTTACTAAGTCATCTATCATGACACCGATATAAGCTTGAGATCTATCTAAAATTAATGGTTCTTTATTTTGAATCGACAACGCTGCATTGGCCCCAGCAATCAATCCTTGTGCTGCAGCTTCTTCATAACCTGTTGTTCCATTTATTTGTCCTGCTAAATAGAAATTTTTAATCTTTTTAGTCTCTAAGGTTGAGAAAAGCTCCCTAGGGTCAACATAATCGTATTCTATTGCATATCCAGGCCTTATAATTTTGACATCCTCTAAACCTTTGATATTATGACATATTTTATACTGTATCTCTTCTGGAAGAGATGTAGAAATACCATTTGGATACACTGTATTATCGTTAAGGCCTTCAGGTTCTAAAAAGATCTGATGTCTAGTCTTATCTTTAAATTTATAAATTTTATCTTCAATAGATGGACAGTATCTAGGACCAACACCCTGAATACTTCCAGAAAACATTGCACTCTTTTTTAAATTTTCAGAAATAATCTCGTGAACTTTTTTATTTGTGTAAGTCAAACTACATGAAATTTGATCGTTATAAACTTTCTTAGTTAAGAAAGAAAAAAAAGAAATATCTTTATCTGCATCTTGTCGTTCAAGATTATCATAATTGATTGTTGTGCCATCTAACCTTGGAGGAGTTCCGGTCTTTAGTCTACCTAGTTTAAAATCATATTTTCTTAATTGATCCGATAAACCTAAAGTCGGTTTTTCATCATACCTACCAGCTGGCGTTCTTTTATCGCCTATATGTATCAGACCATTTAAAAAAGTGCCCGTTGTTAGAATTACCTTGGAACATTTAATTTCAGTACCATCTATTGTCTTGAGACCTTTTATCTCATTATTTTCAATTATGAATTGATTTATTGACATCGAAAATATGCTTAGATTACAGTAGTTTAGCAGTTTTAACTGCATTTCTTTTTTGTAAATGGACCTATCGCTTTGAGTTCGTAATCCTTGCACTGCTGGTCCTCTGCTTCTATTTAGTAATCTAAATTGAATGCCGGACTTATCAGCTATGTCTCCCATAACACCATCTAAAGCATCTATTTCTCTTACTAAATGCCCTTTACCTAGGCCTCCGATTGCAGGGTTACAAGACATCTCACCTATAGTATTAGTGTCGTTCGTAAACAATGCAGTAGTGACACCCATTCGAGCAGATGCAGCTGCAGCCTCACAACCAGCATGACCACCACCAATTACAACAACGTCAAATGAAAAATTATTTTTCATACCTAGAATTTATAGTTGATGACAAATTTTACAAGTTTTAACCTAAAAATCCTTTAAAGTTGGCTAATACCAACGATTTGGATTAAAAAGATGTAAAAAATTAAGGAAAATTAAATTTATTTACCGATACAAAAATCATTGAAAATACTACCTAATATAGCCTCTACATCTACTTTTCCAACAATCTTACCTAAACTGACTTGTGCTAACCTAAGATCTTCTGCACCTTTGTCAAAATCTAAAGACTCGGTTTTGTCTCTAAAGTTTTGCAAATTCATTAAGCAATCCTTTAAATTATTTTTATGTCTCTCTCTAGTTACAAAAACATCGTCATTAAACTTCATATCTCTAATTAAATTTTTTTTAATTCGGTCTAATAATTCATCTATGTTTTTTTCTTTTAAAAAAGATACTGAAATAGGATCATATTTTTTAAGTCTATCTTTCACGTCAAATTTATTAAGGTCTGATTTGTTAATAACTAAAATTGTATTCTTATTAAATAAATCGTTCAAAAACCCATAAAAATCAATATTTTTTGGCTCTATAACGACTATTCTAAGGTCTGCCTCCTCTGCTTTTTTGAAGGCAAGTTTAATACCCTCCTTCTCAATTACGTCTTTTGACTCTCTAATACCTGCTGTGTCAGAAATTATAACTGGATAACCATAAAAGTTTAAATTTGTTTGCAATACGTCCCTAGTGGTTCCTGCAACATCAGATACTATTGCAACATTTCTTTTACTTAAATAATTCATCAAAGTTGATTTACCTGAGTTGGGAGGTCCAACGATTGCGATCTTATACCCTGTTCTTATTCTTTCTCCAACTTCATAACTCAACAATATTTTTTTAATTTCATTCTCTATAGTAGAAACATCTTTTTTAACACCATCAAGAACATTTGAGGGTAAATCCTCATCTGGAAAGTCAATCTTTGCCTCAATTTTTGACAAAACTTTAATTAATTTCTCCCTGAGCTCATTAAATTTCAAAAAAGATTTACCTTTTATAATATTCTGAGCTTGTTCCATTTGAATTTCTGTTTCAGCCGCTATTAAATCACCTATAGCCTCTGCCTGTAGAAGATTTATCTTTCCATTTAAAAAAGCAAGCTTAGTAAATTCGCCTGGTTCTGCCATTCTGCACTTTTTTGTACTTAAAAGTGTTTCTTGAAGCTCTTTAACTACAGCTTTACTTCCGTGGACATGTAATTCAGCCATATCTTCGCCTGTATAACTTTTTGGACCCGGAAACCATAAAACTATTCCTTGGTCTATTAGTCTAGAATCGTCGATATTGTTTAATTCTAGAAGGGTGGCCTCTCTAGGCTTCGGTAGTGCCTTATTTGTAATTTTTTTTATTAAAAAACTCGTCTCAGCACCTGATATTCTTATAATGGCAACACCCGAGGCTCCAATTCCAGTTGATAAAGCGAAAATTGTCATTTTTTTTTTTGAACCCTATATCCATCAATGTACAGCAAATCAAGATCGGTATTTAACAAAAATTTTAAAGCTTGTTCAGGTGTTTCTATTATTGGTTCGCCAGGTCCATTAAATGATGTATTCATAACCAAGGGAATTTTAGACAATTTATAAAATTCTTTGATCATTTGATAATATTTTCCAGATGATTTATTGACTGTTTGTATTCGCGAGGACTTATCTACGTGTGTTATTGCAGGGATTTTTTCTGAATTTAAAACTTGTCCGGTAAATAACATATAAGGAGAAGGAAAGGGCATTTTAGCAAACCATTTATCAGCCTCTTCCTCTAATACTGATGGTGCAAATGGTCTCCACCATTCACGTTCCTTTATTTTGTTAACTCTTTTCCAATTATCTTTATATGTTGGATTAGATACTAAGGATCTGTGTCCTAGAGCCCGCGGCCCAACTTCACTTTTTCCTTCATACCAAGCAATAACTTTATTATCAAACACGTCCTGAGCAGCTTGTTTAGTAGAATTACTGCTTTTTTTGTAAATAATTTTACTATCATATTTTTTTAAAGCTTCTACAATCTCATCTTCTTTTATTGTCCTTCCAAAGTACGGTGAAATAAATGCATCTTCATTTTTTTCTAAAAGCTTATTACCTAATAAATGGTGATACAAATAAAGCGCACAACCAACAGCAAGGCCGTCGTCAGAACAAGAGGGTTCTACAAATAGATTTTTAAAAGGACCTTCATTATATATTTTGCTATTAGAAGGACAATTAAGAGCAGTGCCTCCGGTAATGCACAAATTATTAGTATTTATTCCACTATTAGCTAGCAAACTATAAAACATCTTCACTGTATAAAGATAGCACTCTTCAAAAAGTTTTTGTGTACTTGCAGCAATATCTGTATTTATCGGATCAGTAATTTTATCTTTATCACCCAAAGCGCTCATATCATAACCATTGTTTTTAGCAGTGGTATGACAATACTCATTCCATAAACGAAATTGTTCGGCATTGAAACGGCGTCCTATCCCACACCAATTTTCTACAAAATCCTGATTAAAAAAATGAGGTTTTCCATAAGGTGCAAGTCCCATTAATTTTCCTTCCCCAAAACCTCCTAAATTTAACATTATAGCAACAGACTTGTATAATGTACCAATAGAAAGATGATTGGGTGACAGAGGGTATAGGTTGTTATTTTTACCATAAAGTACAAGACCACTATGATAACTAAAACCAGTACTAAAACCATCATGCGTAATTATTGCAGAGTCTTGAAAACCTGAGCTATAGTAACATGATGCAGCGTGGGCAATATGATGATTTATAAAATATCCTGCAATAGATTTTCCTCTTAAAGATATAGAAACTGGATAATGAAAACCATTTTTTATCTTGTCATTTTCTAAGAAAGAACTGACATCTAACATTGCCATTTCTTTAAGCGACACTCCATTTTTCCAGCGCTCTATCATTATATAAGAGTCTAGATATCCTGTGCTAGCTAAAGTGTTATTTGCCACTTTTTCTTTTTCCGGACATGCTTTACTAAAAATTTCATATTGTAAGGTATTTTTTGATTTTTCTGATTGGAAAAGATCTTTTAGTTGGAAAGATAAAAGGTTTGAAATGCTTATATTTTTTTCTTCAAATATACCTACTAATGGAGAAGAAATTTTGTGATCTTTATGCTTCTCAAACGAGATTGAGAAGTCATCTATTAAACCATTTAATATTTCCATGTTTTGTGTTGAAACAACAGTACAATAATCAATGTCATTTACCGATATTTGTGCTTCTCCAAGAGCCAGATCGAGTTCATTAGTTGTAATACCAATCGCATGTTTTACTCTAGAGGTTCGCTCCCTTGATATATAGGAGAGAACTTTGCCATCTTTTATAATGGATACAGCGCCATCATGACCAAAATGCATTCCTAATATTATCATTTTTTAACTATTTTAAATCGTTGCTCTTTCAAAAAATTTTAAGTTTTAATATACACTATGTTACAAAATTAATTATAAACTATAAATAAATTAATATGATTATTTGGTTAGCTTCATATCCAAAAAGTGGAAACACTTGGCTACGTATGTTTCTAAAAAGTTATTTCTTGAAACCAGACGAAAAATTTAGTCTAGAAGACTCACCTTTAGATAATTTCAAAGCTCAAGGCTTTCCTGATCATAAAATATTAGATTATCTAAAAGTGGATTATTTTAATTTTGAAGAGATAGTAAAAAACTGGGAAACCATGCAAGATTTTATAAATCTAAATAAGAGGACAAACTTTGTTAAAACGCACAATGCAATGTGTAAAGTAGGGTCTTATCAATTTACTTCAAAGAAAAATACGAAAGGCGCAATATATCTGGTTCGAGATCCAAGAGATGTCTTAGTATCTCTTTCATATCACATGGGGCTCAATTATGAAAAAACATTTGAACATATGTCTTCCTCCTATAATTATGAATACCCTTCCTCAGGGACTGAAAGATATAAAAAAACACTCATGGGTTCATGGTCAGATCACTACAAATCCTGGAAAAATTTTAGATCCTGTAAAATTTTAATTATCAAATATGAAGAAATGATCTTAGATGAATTTAATACTTTTACAAAAATAATTAATTATTTAAGTGAGATTGATAATACTAAGTTTGATAAAGAAAAACTTAAAAAAGCTTTGAAACAAACTCAATTTAAAGAATTGCAAAAAATTGAGAGGGTTGAAGGTTTTAAAGAAAAAGGAGTTGGTAAATATTTCTTCAGAAAAGGCAAAATTGGAGTTTGGAAAGATCAAGTTTCAAAAGATATTATAAAACAGTTAGAAAGCCTTTTTGGTAAAGAAATGGTCGAATTGGGTTACTTATAATTATTATTGACGACTGTAAGCATATTATCTATTGCACTACAAAAATCTTTTGTAAATTGTTTTGTATCAAAAATAGGATTTTTTTCGATATTATCATGAAGATTTTTTCTAACTTTTTCTAACTCCTCAATATTGTTAGCATAATAAACTGCTTTTTTAATATAATCATCATTACTGATTGCTATAAATTTTTCAAGACCAGCATTTTTTAAAATACTCTCCCCACATCTAGAATTAAAATTATATCCACTTTTTGTTAATACTGGTACGTTTTTCCATAAAGCTTCTATTGTGGTTGTGACGCCATTAAAAGGGAATGTATCTAAACATATATCAATTTTATCGTAAACATTTATGTGGGATAAAAAATCGTACCTCTTAGTTTTTTTTAATATAACGATTGAGTCTTTCAAACCTTCTTTCTCAAATTTTTTCCTAATCACATCTTCGCATACATATAAGGACGATTTTAAGATTATTTTTGAATTTTTGACCTTTTTCAAAATATTTATCCATACATCCAAAACTTCCTCATTAACCTTCATAAAATTATTTAAAGAACCGAAAGTTATATAACCATTTTTTTTAATAGGTAATTCATTTATATATCTTTTTATTTTAAAGCCACAATGTGAATTCCAAATTCGCGGTAATTTATAGATTTTTGGACCATAATATTTCTCTTCATCCTTTACAGTATTTACATCGGCTAAAATAAAATCAACTTTTTTCATTCCTGTTGAATTATTAAAACCTAACCAACTTATTTGAAGTGGACATATTCTTGTGTTGAAAATTTCTATTTTATTGGATGACCACAAGCCTGCAAGATCAATTAAAACCTCAATGTTTAAATTTTGAATAATATTTATTGTTTCTTGATCTGTTTTTTCTCCTAAATCACTCCAATTATCAAATAGGTCTTTAAATTCCTCAGTAGTTTCATCATGTTCTTTGATCTCTGTAAGAGATAATCCATGTGTTTCAAATTTTGTTTGTTTTAAGTCTTTGATTAAATTTTTAATGAAATAAGTTATCGAATGAGATTTAAAGAAATCTGGAGACAAAAAACCAATTTTAATTTTTTTTTTATCAATATTAACTTTTGATAACTTTTTGGCATTATAAACATTAAATATTTTTGAAAATTTTTTTTGAAATTCTCCAAAATCCTTTTGCTTCCAGTTACTTAAATACATTTGAGAATTAATGTATATTTTACCATAAAGCTTATTTAAATCTTTTAAGCTAATCATTTCTTCTAATTTTGAAATTCTTTCTCTGTGTTTCAACAGATATTTATAAAGGTCAAGTCCGAAACCTATGTATTGTTCATTTTTAGAAAATTTTTTTTCGGCTTCAAGATACATCTTTTCAGATTTAATCATATTATTTACTAGATCAGACTCTCTTCGGCCCATTTCAGCGCAGAGCGTTATATGACTGCATAAAGCGTCTAGAGATATTTGGCCTAAATTATCCTTGTAAAAAGCTGACTCAAAATCATTTAATGCGTATTGGACATCCTCCTCGGTTCTACCCTTTTGTGAAGCTCGACAAACACCTAATAAATTGTGCAAAGAAGCAGGTCTATTTTTTTCTAAAGTTAATCCCTCTATTTCAAAAATAATTTTTGAATATTTTTTTTCTCTCAGAAGTTTTTGGATTTTTTGTAAATCTATACCCGACATGTCCGAATATTATCAAATAAAAGATTATTTTAAATGAATAATTAAATACGCTTGATTAAGAAGGTTTATTCATTGAGTTAAAAAACTCTGTATTACTTTTAGTATTTTTAAGTTTGGAATTTATAAATTCAATAGCATCCATTGATCCCATAGGAGCTATAATACGTCTAAGAACATTCATTTTTTGTAAATCATTTTTATCAAAAAGAAGCTCCTCTCTTCTTGTGCCTGACTTTGTAATGTCAATTGCTGGAAATATTCTTTTTTCAGATATTTTTCTATCAAGTATAGTCTCACTATTACCTGTCCCTTTAAATTCTTCAAATATAACTTCATCCATCCTGCTACCAGTGTCAATTAAGGCTGTGGCAATAATTGTCAAAGAGCCTCCTTCTTCGATATTTCTTGCTGCTCCAAAAAATCTCTTTGGTCTTTGAAGTGCATTAGCATCAACACCTCCTGTTAAAACTTTTCCAGAACTTGGAACTACAGCATTGTAAGCTCTTCCAAGTCTTGTAATAGAATCTAAAAGAATAACTACATCTTTTTTGTGCTCTGTCATTCTTTTTGCCTTTTCAATAACCATTTCCGCTACAGCAACATGACGTTGAGCAGGTTCATCAAATGTTGAGCTTATAACTTCTCCTTTTACAGTTCGCTGCATATCCGTTACTTCTTCGGGTCTTTCATCTATAAGCAAAACCATTAAGTAACATTCTGGGTGATTGGCGGTAATCGAGTTAGCTATACTCTGTAATATCATTGTCTTGCCGGCTTTCGGTGGAGATATTATTAGAGATCTTTGGCCTTTGCCAATTGGACTTACAAGATCAATTAATCTCGGAGTTAGATTTGGTTTTTTCTCCACTGTATTTGACTCAACTTCCATTACTATTTGCTTATTAGGGTATAATGGAGTTAAGTTATCGAAAGCAATTTTGTGCCTAGATTTTTCAGGATCTTCAAGATTTATCTTGCTGACTTGAAGCAAAGCAAAATATCTCTCTCCTTCTTTGGGTGCTCTTACAGGTCCTTCAACTGTGTCGCCTGTTCTCAAACCAAATTTTCTAATTTGACTTGGGCTAACGTAAATATCATCTGCTCCTGGTAGATAATTTGATTCCAAAGCTCTTAAAAACCCAAATCCATCTTGAAGAAGTTGAAGAACTCCCATTCCAGTAATTTCTTCTCCCTTTTCTGCAAGCTTTTTGAGTATTGCAAATAAGATTTCTTGCTTTCTAAGTGTACTTGCATTCTCAATACCTAGCTTTTCTGCTTGTTCAATTAATTGCGCTGGGCTATTTTTTTTAAGTTCTTGGATTTTCATTTGGGGAAATAAGTAATTTGATAGGAATAATATAATATATATTTATAAATTTTCAACCTCCAAGTGGCTTTAAAATTGCAAAAAATACGATTAAAATTAACAATATAGTCGGGATTTCATTAACAATTCTAAAATATCTTGAGCTTGATGTGTTTCTATCATCTTTAAATGCTCTTAAACATGATCCAAGATAAAAATGATAAGCCGTTAAAATTACTACCAAGAAGAATTTAACTTGCATCCAAAGTGCACTTAGTAATTCAGCTCCAACATAGTGTATTAAAGCTAGACCAAAAATCCATGACAGCAACATTGCTGGATACATTATATAGAAATACAATTTTCTCTCCATTATTTTAAAAACTTTACAAACCTCAACATTTGATGAGTTTTCTGTGTGATAAACAAATATTCTTGGCAAATAAAGAAGTCCAGCCATCCAAGAAATTACTGCGATTAAATGGAGCGATTTGAATATTAGATAAAGATTCATTTTCTAATACTCTTATTGATTAAATGCACTAATAATTTAATGTGATCTTCGTTATCATTTAAGCAAGGAATTGTATCGAATTTTTCCCCACCAGCCTCTAAAAAGCTTTCTTTTCCCTGAATAGAAATTTCTTCAAGAGTTTCAACACAATCAGAGGAAAAACCTGGAGAAATTACTAAAATATTTTTTTTTCCCTCCTTGGGTAAGTCTTCCAAAGTTTTGTCTGTATAAGGTTGAAGCCATTCTTGTGGACCAAATCTTGATTGAAAAGTTGTCAAAATGGGTATGTCTTTTTTAAACGTTTCTTTTATTAATCTAGAGGTTTTGTGACAGTAGCAGTGGTATGGATCACCTTTGTCAAAATATTTTTTTGGTATGCCGTGATAAGAAGCTAATATTAAATCAGGTTTCCAATTAATGCTACTTAGTTTGTTATTTATAGAATTCACAATTGCTTGAATATAAAGTGGTTCAGATTCATAGTGAGGTATAATTTGAAGACTGGGTTGCCATCTCATTTTCATTAACGTCCTGTACACTTCATCACAAACTGTAGCTGTTGTTGCGGCTGCATACTGTGGATACAGAGGAAGTATTATAATGTTTTCACATCCGCTTTCTTGTAAATCTAACATTTTACTCTTTATGCTTGGGTTTCCATATCTCATTGCATAATCAACAATCAAGTTCTTATTAGATATAATAGATTTCACTTTTTCAGCTTGCTTAATGGTGTAATATCGTAGAGGTGATATATTTTCTTCTTTCATCCATATTTCTTTATATGCTTTTGCTGTTTTAGAGGGTCTAAAAGTAAGGATAAATAAGTTTAAAATAATTTTCCATAAAAAAGGGTTTACTTCAATAACTCGTCTGTCTGATAAAAATTCATTCAAATATTTTCTTATATCCCACCATCCTGTGGAGTCTGGTGTTCCAAGGTTAATTAATAAAACACCAGTTTTTCCAAAGTTTACTTGGGGATGATTATTGTCCATTAAAACTCCTAACTTCGTCTACTAAATGTCTAACCATATCCGGGTTTGTTTCCGGTAAAACACCATGTCCTAAATTGAATATATATCTTTTTTTATCGAAAGTTTTTAAATATTTTGTCACTTCATTTCTCACAATTTCTTTATTTTGAAGTAAAATTTTTGGATCAAGACCCCCTTGAACAGGAATATCAATTGTATCCCTAATAATTGAGGGGTCTACATTATAATCAATGCTAATTATGTCAGGTTTTACATTATCTACGAATTTCTTATAATTATTAATGTTTCTTGGAAAACAAATTGAGATTGTTTTCTTTTTTCTAATAAAATCTATTAAACTTTTAATAGGTTTATAAACGAAATATTCTAGATCTTTTTCTGGGAGAAGTCCGGCCCAACTATCAAAAATCTGAATTATAGATGCGCCACTTTCAATTTGAGCTTCAATATGTATTTTCAAGAATTCATCTAATTTCATCAAAATATTATTTACATACTTATCTTTTGGAAACACTCTGAAATTTCCTCCTTTTGGAGACTTCCTGTTAAGCATGTATAATAATAGGGTCCATGGAGCTCCAACAAAACCTATTGTATCTTTATTACTATTAGATAATTTCTTTTTTATTTCTTTAACTGTTTTATAGACAGGATCTAGTTTATGGAGAAAATCCTCTTTTTTAACATTGTTTAATATTTTTAAATCAATCTTTCTCAGATCAGGTCCAAAATTTTTTTTAAAATTCACTTGCTGACCAAGTGCATACGGAACTAATAAAATGTCAGAAAAAATTATAGCGGCATCAAAACCAAATCTTTCAATTGGTTGTATTGTTATTTCAGATGATAATTTGGTATTTAAGCACAGTTTGATAAAATCTTGATTTTTTTTTCTTATAGATCTAAATTCTGGCAAATATCTTCCTGCTTGCCTCATTAACCATATAGGCGTTTCAGAAGATTTGTTGTTTATGCAATCTTGTATAAGAGTATTCATATAATAAGATATTATCTATATTGTTTGTAGTATGTATTGTTAATAATGGTAGTTAATGTTTTTTAACAAGTTTATAACAGTTTTTTCACATAAGATTTATTAAATTTACCTTAGAATTCTTTGGGTTTTAATTAATTATCATTTTTTAATTTAAAAAGTATAATATTTATCAACATGGTTAAAAATGTATATAAATAAGCACTTATACATTAAAATCTTTGAATAGAGTTTTTATTAATTTTATGAAGCAACTTATACACACACATATACTTTTTATACATGATTAATACATATGACATATATCTTATTTCTGACTCAACTGGAGAAACATTGGAAAGAATATTTCTTGCTATAAAAGCTCAGTTTAAAAATTTTAAATATAAAACACACTTCTATTCTTTTACACGAACAGAAAATCAAATCTCCAAAATCCTTGAAGTTTCGGAAAAGAATAGCAAAGCTATAGTACTATATACAATAGTTGATAACAAATTAGCTAGACATTTATCAAATGAGTGTAGTTCAAAAAATATTCCATGTTTTGGAATTCTAGGCAATTTGATTATTAGTTTTTCAAAACTTTTAGATCAAAAAGCTCTTAATGTTCCTAGTAGACAGCACATAATGGATGATGAGTATTATAAAAAGATTGAAGCCATACAATTCACAATGAACCACGACGATGGTAATTCAATAGATGACATTGAAAAATCTGATATCATCCTTTTGGGCGTAAGTAGAACAAGTAAAACTCCAACTTCGATTTATCTTGCAAACAAAGGAATGAAAATATCAAACATACCTCTGGTTAATGAAAACTCTGTTCCCGATGTAATAAAAAAAAATCCTGGGAAGAAATGTGTGGTTGGTTTGACCGCAGAACCTGACAGACTGGTAGATTTACGTAAAAATAGAATGCAATCTATTAAAGATAATGAAACCACAGAATATACAAGTCTAGACATTGTGAAAAAAGAAATGGAAGACGCAAGAAAACTTTTTCAGAAATATAAATGGCCAAGTATTGACGTAACAAGAAAATCTGTGGAAGAGACAGCTGCCTCAGTTCTAAAGATACATGACATTTTTAACCAAAAATGAAATCAATAATTTTGGCATCAAAGAGCGAAATAAGAAAAAAAATCTTAGATGAGAACAAAATCAAGTGTACAGTTGAACCGTCATATTTAGATGAAGATGAAGTAAAGAAATCTTTGATAAATCAAGGAGCTACACCGGAACTAATATCTAAAAATTTAGCAGAATTAAAAGCAAACAAAGTAAGTCAAAAAAAAATAGGAGAAATAGTTTTAGGCGCTGATAGTGTAATTGATCTTGAGGGAAAATTAATTTCAAAACCAACTAGCAGGTTAGAAGCAATGAATATTTTAGCTTTATTGAATGGGAAATCTCATTTTCTTATAAGTTCTGTTTGTATATCTCTTGATGGAAAAATGATATGGAACTACACAGAAAAAGCTGAAATGACAATGAAAAATTTTTCCCGAAAAGAACTTGAAAATTACTTAAACAAGATCTCAGATAAAAACTTATACTCTTATAATGTTTATCAAATAGAGGGAGAAGGTAAAAAATTATTCAGTAAAATTAAGGGAAACGTTGATACAATTATGGGGCTTCCAATTAAAAGTATTAAACAATATTTGGAAAATATTAAATGAAAAAATTTTGTGTTATAGGAAATCCAATCGATCATTCTTTGTCTCCAAAACTTCATAATTTTTGGTTTAAAAAAAATAGAATTGAAGCAATTTACGAAAAAAAACTTCTTGAGGAAAAAGAAATCCCAAATTTGATTGAGAGTATAAGAAATTCAGAAATAAACGGCGCCAATGTTACAGTTCCTTTTAAAAATTCTGTAATTCCGTTTTTAGATGACTTAAGTTCTGAGGCAAAAAAAACCAATTCTGTGAACACTATTTGTATAGAGGAAAACAAGGTAGTAGGCCATAATACAGATATTGCCGGATTTGAGTTAGCCCTAAGATATATAAATTACGATGTTAAAAGAAAAAAGGCACTTATTATAGGAGCTGGTGGTGTAAGTCCTTCTATTATCCTTGCTTTAAAAAACATGGGGTGTGAAAATATTTGTTTAACTAATAGAACATTTGAAAAAGCAGAAAAAATTAAAGAAACTTTTAGTGACATTTCTATTCGAAAATGGGGCGATATCCCTGAATTTGATATAGTTATCAATGCAACAAGTTTTGGCTTAAAAAATGAAAATTTTGATCTGGATTTTTATGAGTTCGGTAATAATAAATTTTTTTATGATGTAATTTACAATCCAAGTGAAACAAATTTTCTAAAAAACGCAAGACTTAAGGGAAATAAGACAGAAAACGGTAGAATGATGTTTATATATCAGGCTCATCAATCTTTTGCTTTATGGAATAAAGTCTTACCAAAGATTGATAAGGAAACAATAGAAATACTAAAATGAGAAGAATTGCACTAGTTGGAGATATTGGTTCAGGAAAAACTTTTTATTCAAAATTATTTAGATATCCAGTTTTTAATGCAGATTTAGTAGTTTCAAATCTTTATCAGAAAG
>CACIQQ010000003.1 GCA_902588835.1 uncultured Pelagibacteraceae bacterium
CATTTTCTTCCACTCAAGAGCTTATAGATACCAAGAAGAAAACTTTCTGGATTTTAGGAGGATTACCAAAAAAAGGGGATAAATTTACATTAAGTAAAAAAGATTGTTTTAATTTAAGAGCCTATATATTTGGGAAAAATGCTGAGTTTTTTGTAAAAAGACTAAAGGATAAAGTTCATTATCAAAAGTTTAACAATATGATTTCTGCTATAAAGAAAATTAAAATTGACTTTAAAAAAGAACAGATGTCGAATGAAAAAATTATTCTTTTTAGTCCTGCTTCAGCTTCTTTTGATGATTTTAAAAATTTCGAGGAAAGAGGAAGATATTTTAATTCTCAATTAAGAAAAATTGGTATTTACAGGAAAAAATGAATTTTTCGTTATATAATTGGTGGAAAGATATAGATAAATTTTTATTTTTTTTAATAATCTTATTAATTTCTTTAGGTATTTTTTTTTCACTTGTTTCAACTTCTTTAATTGCCTCTACCAAACTTGAGACAACAAGTTATTACTTTTTTTTTAAGCAATTTGTTTATACTCTGTTAGGAATTTTCACAATTTTCTTTTTTTCCTTACTTGAAGAAAAAACTTTTTATAAATTGTCACTAGTTTCTTTTTTGATAATATTTTGTGCTTTAATTTTAGTCCCGATTATTGGTGTGGAGGTTAAAGGCTCTAAAAGATGGTTAGATATATTCTTTTTTCCAAGGTTCCAACCAATCGAAATACTTAAACCATTTTTAATAATCATACTATCAATGATACTTACATCTGAAAAATATTCTAATAAGTATGCAAGATATCTTTTTAGTTTGATTGCAATCATTCCAATTATCCTTTTACTATTTTTGCAGCCAGATATTGGTCAAACATTATTAGTATTATGTCTTTGGATAAGTCTCATATTTGTTTCAGGTATAAATCTTATATTTTTAATACTTTTTGTAATAATCGGTTTATGCACTCTGTTTTTGATGATTAATTTTATCCCGAAATTGAATTATATAAAATTTAGGATTGAATCATTCTTTGATGTGACCTCAAAAGGAAATTATCAGTCTGAGAGAGCATCAGAAGCAATTATGAGCGGGGGTTTTTTTGGAAAAGGTATTGGAGAAGGCACTCTGAATGTTAGAGTACCAGAGGCTCACACAGATTACGTTATTGCCGTAATAGCCGAGGAATTTGGAATAATATCAATAATAGGAATTATTCTAATATTTCTATGTCTTATTTTTAGAGTTTTCAAAAAAGTATCATCCATAGAAAATGAATGTTTTAAATTAATACTTGTAGGCTCTGTAATGTTAATTCTTTTTCAAGTTTTAGTTCATATTGGAGTAAATATTAGATTTTTACCTACAACAGGAATGACTTTGCCATTTCTTAGTTATGGAGGTTCCTCTATAATTAGTTCCTCAATATTAATAGGAATAATTTTAAATTTAACAAAGAGAAAAATAAATAAATGAGCTCTATGATAATTAGTACTGGCGGGACAGGAGGGCACGTTATACCAGCTAAGGTATTTTATGATTATTTTAAGGAAAAATTTAATGTAAAAATAATTTCAGATAAAAGAGGTCTAAATTTCATTGAAAAAGAAAATTATAATGTAAACGAAATTCATATCCCACAATTTAAAAAAAATTTTAGTATTTTAATATTTCCTTTTTTTTTAATTGCTTCATTTTTAAAATCCTTATTTTTCCTTAAAAAGGAAAATCCAAAATTGCTCTTATCTACAGGCGGATATATGAGTATTCCACACTGCTTAGCAGCAAGAATTTTAAATATTAAAATATTCCTTTTTGAACCCAATTTAGTAATTGGGAGATCTAATTTATTATTATTAAGATTTTGCAAAAAAATATTTGCTTATGAAACTAATTTAAAAAATTTACCCTCAAAATTTTTGTATAAACTTAAAGTAATTAAACCCATAGTTAGAAAAGAATTTTTGAAACAAAAAAAAATCTCACCATCTGATAAAGAATTAAAAGTTTTAATAATTGGAGGAAGTCAAACAGCAAAAAAATTAGACACTATTTTTCTTAAAGATTTTTTAAGAATCTCAAAGATGATAAATCTAACCATATATCACCAAACTAGTGAATCTAACCAAGAATATCTAAAAAATTTTTATGAAAAAAATAGTATTACAAATAAAGTTTTTACTTTTGAAGATAAATTAAGTGAAATTATGTCATTGTGTGATTTTGCAATTACACGTGCTGGAGCATCTACCTTGTCAGAATTAGTCTCTTTAAAGATCCCATTTCTAGCAATTCCTTTTCCCTTTTCAAAAGATGATCACCAATATTTTAATGCAAAATTTTATGTGGATAAAAATTTTGGTTGGCTTATTAATGAACATGAGATTTTTGAAAACTATTTTTATCAGTTTTATGAAAAAAATATTCATAACAAACAAATGTTAGATAACAAAGTAGAAAAAATGAGTAATTTTATTTTTGAAGGATCATGGTCTGAAAACCTTAATATGATAGAACAAACTTTACATGAAAATTAATCTAGGAAAAAAAGAAATAATCCATTTTATTGGCATAGGAGGCATTGGTATGAGTGGATTGGCATTAATAATGAAACAACTTGGTTTTAAAATACAAGGAAGTGATATTTCAGTAAATAAAAACATTGAAAGACTAAAAAAAAGTAATATTAAAATTTTTACAAAACACAAAATTTCCAATCTAAATAAGGCTAATATTATTGTCATATCCTCAGCAATTAAAAATAATAATATTGAGTTAAATACAGCTAAGAAAAAAAATTTACCAATTTACAAAAGAGGAGACATGCTTGCACACATGACCTCATTAAAAAAAAATATTGTTGTTGCAGGTTCACATGGAAAAACTACCACAACTTCATTAATTGCAAATGTTTTTTCAAAAGCCAAATTAGATCCTACAATAATAAACGGAGGTGTGATAAATTCAATTAACAACTCAGCTAAATTAGGTAAAAGTGAATGGTGTGTACTTGAGTCTGATGAGTCTGATGGTAGTTTTATTAAAGTCCCATTCACTTATTCAATTATTACTAATATCGACAGAGAGCATATGGATTTTTATAAATCTGAGGATAATTTAAAAAAACATTTTGAAAAATTTATTTCAAACGTTCCTTCTTTCGGGAAAGCATTTTTGTGTATTGATGACGTCAATAATAGAAGTTTACTTAAAAAAAATCTTGTTAAAAACTATTTTACTTATGGTGTTAATAAAGATTCTAATTTTCGAATTACAAATATAAAGTACAAATTAAATAGATCAATTTTTGATTTAATAATAAAAATACCCAATAAAAAAAAGATAAGTGTCAACAATATAGAAATCCCTTTAATTGGATTTCATAATATAAGCAATGCGGCTGCAACATTTGCATTAACTTCTCATATAGGAATATCTACAAGCTTAATAAAAAAAAGCCTCAAAGATTTTCAAGGGGTTGAAAGAAGGTTTAATAAAGTTTTTGATTTTAATGGTGTAACTTTTTTTGATGATTATGCTCATCACCCAACTGAAATTAAAGAAGTTTTAAATGGTGTAAAAAAAAGCTTTTTAAACAAAAAAGTCATATCTATTTTTCAACCACACAGAATTTCAAGACTAAATGATTTAAGTAATGATTTTAGCAAATCATTTAAAAATTCAGATCAAGTATTGTTATGCCCTGTTTATAAGGCAGGCGAAAAAATTAAATTGAAATTTAAATATGAAAAATTTGCTAAAGATATATCAAAAAATTCAAAGGCGTTAGTAATTATGGTTAATCAAAAACAAGACCTTGTAAATTTCTTCAAAAACAATTTAAAAGGAAATGAAATTGTAATTGGAATGGGCGCTGGATCAATATCTGGATGGTTAAAAGAGCTTAAAAATTTTCTTAAACAATGAACATGCAAGAATTTAAAATCTTTAAAGATCAAAATAATTCTAATCTAAAATTTGATTTCTCTCTTAAAAATTTGAATTGGATGAATATTGGTGGATCAGCAAAGGTTTTTTTTAAACCAGAAAATTTAAAAGAGCTAATAAGTTTTTTAAAAATAGTACCAAAATATAAAAAACATGTTTTAGGAGCGGGATCTAATCTTTTAATTAGTGAAAAATTGGGGGAAAAAATTTTTATTAAGTTAGGTAAAAATTTTAGCAATATTTCATTAATTGATGATAATAAATTAATTGCTGGATGTTCTTCTTTAGATAAAAATGTTTCTGACTTTGCTTGTGAAAATGGTTTATCTGGTTTAGAATTTTTATCCTGTATTCCAGGCTCCGTAGGAGGTGGGATTAGAATGAATTCTGGATGTTTCGGGTCAGAATTTAAAGACTTTTTAGTTTCAATTCAGGTAGTAGATTTTGAAGGAAAAGTAAGTTCGATTAGAACAAAGGATATTATTTTTGGTTATAGAGAGTGCAATTTGCCTAATGATTTAATCTTCTTAAGTGCAACATTTGAATGTAAAAAAAGTAGTAAGGAATTAATAAGAAAAGAAATTGAAAGATTAAAAAAGCTAAAAGAATCATCTCAACCTCTTAGAGTCAAAACTGGAGGGAGCACTTTTAAAAATCCAGTCAAAAGCACCGAAAGAAAAGTTTGGGAACTTATTCGTGAAAGTGTGCCCGAAGATATTAGTTTTGGAGATGCTAAAATTTCATCTAAACATAGTAATTTCTTCGTTAATTCAAAAAATGCCTCTTTTTCTGAAATGAACAAGTTGATTAATTTTGTAAGAGATGAAGTCAAAAAAAAAACAGGCATATCTTTAGATCTTGAGATAGAAATAATAGAATAGATGAAAAAAAGGATTCTTATTCTCGGGGGTGGTATCTCAGGAGAAAGATCTATTAGTCTCAAAACTGCAAAAGCAGTGAAGAAAAGTATTAAAAAAAAATATAATTGTAGAATAGTTGAACCTGATGAAAATTTGACAAAAAATATTGAAAAATTTTCTCCTCATGTTGTTTTTAACGCTTTGCACGGTAGATTTGGTGAAGATGGTTTCATTCAAACTTATTTAGAGAGCAAAGGTCTAAAGTACACCCATTCGGGTGTTCTATCATCTATGATGGCGATGGATAAAGAAATTTCAAAAAAAATATTTGTTAAAAATAGGATTTTAACACCAAAATTCTTAAAGATAAAAACAGATTTAGATAAAAAAAAAATAATTAAATTATTAAAAAAAAAAATAAATTTTCCAGTCGTTATTAAACCAATAAATGAAGGATCAAGTTTAGGTGTTTATATTTGTAATGAAAAAAATATTATTCAAAATTTAAATAAACTTAAATCCTATGATGAAATTTTAGTAGAAGAATTTATACCAGGACGAGAAATTCAAGTTGCAATTCTTGGTAAAAAAAAACTAGGAGCTATAGAGTTAAAACCTAAAAGAAAGTTTTATGATTATAAAGCTAAGTATAGTTCTAAGGCAAAAACAAAACATATAATTCCAGTAAATATTAAAGCAAATGAATATAAAAATGTAATGAACACAGCACTTAAAGCTCATAAAGTATTAAAGTGCAGAGGAGTTACTCGATCTGACTTCAAATTTCATAATGGAAAGTTTTATCTTTTAGAGACCAACACTCAACCAGGAATGACAAATCTTTCATTAGTGCCAGAAATAGCATTATATCACGGAATGAATTTCTTTTCATTAATAGACTGGATTATTAAAGATGCTTCAAAAAATAGATAAGAAAAAATATATTTTTTTTTACTTAATCGCTTTTCTAATTTTATCCTCAATACATAATTCAAATTTTAAAAATAACAATTTTTTTTCCATAAAAAAAATTGATGTAGTTGGACTAAATAAATCAAAGAACCTTCTTCTAGAGAATAAGCTTGTAGATTTCATTGGATATAATATTTTTACTTTGGAAAAGGAGTCATTTAAATTTATAAATTCTATAAATTTTATAAAAGATTATAACATAAAAAAAATATACCCGAATAAACTAAAAGTTTATTTGGAACCAGTTAAAGCAATAAGTATTGTTAATCATTTAGATAAATTTTTTATTTTAGGAAACAATGGAAAAATAATTGATTTAGATAATATACCAATTAATGTACCCAAAGTAACTGGAACAAGTGATATTAAAAAAGTTTTTCAAATTTTGAAAATGATTGATAAATCAAATTTTAATATTGAAAATATAAAGAACATAGAATTTTTTCAAAGTGAGAGAGTAGATATTGAACTTATAAATAAAAAGAAAATTAGGTTTCCAATAAATTACACAGTAGATAATTTTAATTTTGCTCTGAAACTTTTAGATGATGATAGATATAGTAAATCAAAAACTTTAGATTTAAGAATTCCTAACAAGGTAATAACTTATGACTAATAAGGTATTTCAATCTTTCTATCTTGCAATAATTGGCCACAACCTTCATATAGACTATTTTAATTCCGAAGACGAGAATTCTCATCATAAAAAAAAATATTTAATGCCAGATACTTTAGATGATAATTTAAATTTAACTATTTTAACAAAGTTTATTTTGGAAAAAGTAAAAGATTTTGAAAAAGATGTAGGTAGTTTCATTGAAAAAGTAAATTTAATTACAGATGCTAAGTATGATCAATTTTCCTTAAGTTTAAAAAATAAATATAATTCTAGTAAAACAAAAGATACTGATGTTGTTAGATTAATAAGTGATGCCAAAAAACTTATTAACAGAAATAATAAAAATTGTTTTATATTACATATATTAGTCGATAAATATATTATTGATGGGAAAGAATATTCTGATTTTCCAGAAAATCTTAACTATGAAGAATTTATTATAGACTTAAGCTTCATAACAGTTCAAAATTCAATTGTTAAAACTTTAAATAGAATTCTTAAAGATTGTAATGTTGAAGTTGTAAAAATTATAAGTCATCAATATGCGAGTAAATTTGGAGATAGTAGCGATACAAGTCCTTGTGTTGCTGGAAAGAGAGTAATCGACGGTGTTAATCCGTCAGAGGTTATAATGCATAAAGTGCATACTAAAAGCCAAGGTTTATTTGAGAAAATGTTCAATTTTTTTGGTTAAATCTTGTATTGTTTTGTAACATAACTTGTTTTTTCTTTAATTTTTCAAATGAATATAAGTGCTTCTGATGTCAATTTTAAAACAAAAAACCTTAAAAAAAGCAATAAGTCTATCAGGTGTGGGCTTGCACTCTGGTAAAAAAGTTAACATCAAATTGATACCTCAAAGTCCTAATACTGGAATATATTTTAAAAGAACTGATTTAAAAACTGACAATCTTATCTATCCGAGTGTATTTAATGTCTCAAGCGCTTCTTACTGTACAAAGATTTCAAATGAGTATGGTGTTTCTGTCTCTACTATAGAGCATTTAATGGCAGCACTATATGGGAAAGGGGTAGATAATTTATTAATAGAGATTGATACTGAAGAAGTTCCAATACTTGACGGATCATCAAAAAATTTTGTTGAAGCAATTAATTCTATAGGTTTGGAAATAAGTGACCAACCAATTAAGATAATAATTATTGATAAAGAGGTGGTTTATAAAGAAGGTAAAAAGTCTATTTCTTTTAAACCAAGCAAAATAAGTTTGGAAATTGATTTTGAGATTAATTTTAAGAACGAGTTAATCAATACCCAAAAAAATAACATTAACATTTATATGGATGATTTAACGGACATGTATAATTCTAGAACATTTTGTTTGTACGAGGATATAGAGAAACTTAAGAATATAAATCTTGCTAAGGGTGGTTCTTTAGAAAACGCAATTGTTGTTAAACAAAATAAAATTTTGAATAAAGAAAAACTTAGAAATGAAAAAGAATTTGTAAATCACAAAATATTAGATTGTTTGGGTGATTTATATTTATCAGGATTTAAAATGGTTGGTAAAATTACCTCTTGCCAAGGTGGTCATAATATCACCAATCAAGGTTTGAGAAAATTACTAAGTAAAAATGAAAATTTCTCAATTATTGAGCTAAAAGAGAAAAATATTCCGCATTCCTTTTTGAACAAGAATATCCTAAAATCTATAGCATAAGATTCTCAATAACAAAGAATCTTAAAGCTATTATTTATGAAATTTTTAAAAATCTTTTTTATATTTTTTTTAGTATCTTTTTTTCTTTCCAATTGCGCTAAAAAAGAAAAAACTTCTTTTATTGTTGAGGAAGACGTAGAATTACAAATGATCCGTGCATTTAGAGAGGGTTATGAAGAATTTGAAGCCGGCGATGCTCTTTATGCAGCAAAAAAATTTAACGAAGCAGAGTTATTATTTCCTCAATCTTCATGGGCTCCAAAAGCTGCGTTAATGGCGGCATACGTATATTACGCTCAAGATTATTATTATGATGCAGAAAGTGAACTTGAGAGATTTATTAAAACCTATCCAAAAAATGAAAATTTGAATTATGCTCATTTTTTACTTGGAATGTGTTATTATGAAAAAATCGTTGATGAAAAAAAAGATTTGGGACCACTCTTAAAAGCTCAAGAAAAGTTTATCTTTATAGTAAAAGAATATCCCGAATCAGATTATGCCCTAGATGCAGAATATAAGCTCGATCTTATTCAAGATTATCTAGCCTCAAAAGAAATGTACATTGCATTACATTATTTAAAAAAGAAAAAATGGATTGCGTCAATTAATAGATACAAAACAGTAGTAGATCAATACGACAAAACAATTTATGTTCAAGAAGCATTGCACAGATTAGTTGAGTTGTATTATACTATTGGTTTAGAGGCAGAGTCACAAAAATATGCATCAATACTAGGTTATAATTATCAATCAAGCCAATGGTATGAAAAGTCTTATAAAATATTTAATACAAATTATAAAACAAAACTAGAAATCAAAAAAGAGAAAAAAAGTATGTTAAAAAAAATCAAAAGGCTTTTTGATTAAAATGTTTAAAAGTTCGGCAAAAAAAGAATATAAAAAAAAAATAAAACAATATAAAAAATATAGCAAAAAATATTTCGAAGATAGTGCACCAATAATTTCAGATCAAGAATTTGATTTATTAAAAAAAGACATTTTGGATCTTGAAAGAAAATTTCATTTTAACGATAAAGACTCTCCTTCAAAATCACTGGGTTTTACACCCTCAAAAAATTTTGAAAAATTTCCACATAGAGTAAAAATGCTTTCTTTGGCAAATGCTTTTAATGAGGAAGATTTAATTAATTTTGAAAAAAAAATAATAAACTTTTTAAATTTATCAAAAAACTTTGAATTTGAATATAGTGCGGAGCCAAAAATTGATGGTATATCAGCTTCCCTTACCTACAAGTCTGGGAAATTAATAAGAGGTCTATCAAGAGGGAATGGAGAAGAAGGTGAAGATATTACCTTAAATTTAAAAACAATACCCGACATTCCACACTATATAGATCAGACAGATTTTCCCAATGATATCGACATAAGGGGAGAAGTTTTCATTCAAAATAGTGACTTTGAGAAAATGAAAGATAGTTTTGCAAATCCTCGAAACGCAGCCTCAGGATCGTTACGACAAAAAGACCCTAAAAAAACATCTGGGATACCTTTAAAATTTGTTGCTTATACATTTGGATTTTCATCTGATCAAACAGTGGACAAACAGACTAATTTTTTAATTAAATTAAAAAAATGGGGCTTTAAAACTTCAGAATTGAATAAAAAAATTTCAGGGATTAAAGATTTATTGTCTAATCACGAAAACATAGAAAAAAAAAGATTTGAACTAAATTATGATATTGATGGTGTCGTTTATAAAATTAACGATTTTAAGCTTCAAAAAAGATTGGGATTTGTAACGAATGCCCCAAGGTGGGCAATAGCTCATAAATTTTCTGCAAGCAACTCAATTACTGAAATTTTAAATATAGATATTCAAGTTGGAAGAACTGGGGCACTAACACCAGTAGCTAAGGTAAAGCCAGTAAATATAGGTGGGGTAGTAGTTTCAAATGCAACTCTTCATAATGAGGAAGAAATTTTAAGAAAAGATATAAGGGTTGGTGATACAGTTAAAATAGAGAGAGCTGGCGATGTAATACCTCATGTAATTTCGGTCGATTTTTCAAAAAGAAAAAAAGGGTCTGAAAAATTTATCTTTCCCTTGAATTGTCCATCTTGCGGTTCAAAAACTATCAAAGAATTTAATTCTCAAACTAAAAAACACGATGCAGTTAGAAGATGCGCTAGTGAAGGTTTTAAATGTGAAAAAATTTCTATAGAAAAAATAAAACATTTTGTATCAAAAGATGCACTTAACATTGATGGTTTTGGAAAAAAAATAGTTCAAAATTTTTGGGATATTGGCCTCATTAAACTACCCCATGATATATTTAATTTAGATTTTGATAAAATATCAAAGATGGATGGTTGGGGAAGCTTGTCAGTCGATAATTTAAAAAAATCAATTCAAAAATCAAAAAATGTCTCATTAGATAAATTTATATATTCACTTGGCATAAGACATATTGGACAAGAAAATGCAAAACTTTTGAGTGAATTTTTAAAGAAAAAAGAAAATTTTTTTCGATTAAAAAAAAAAAATTACATTCAAGAACTAATCAACATTGACGGAATAGGTGATACTCAAATAAATTCATTAATCACGTTTTTTAATGAAAAAGTAAATTTAGATGTTATTTCAAATTTATCAAAATCATTAGACATTCAGAATTTTAAAGAAAAAAACAGCACAGGAAAACTTAAAGGTCAGATCTTTATGTTTACAGGGAAACTCAATAATATTTCAAGAGCTGAAGCTAAATCATTGATTGAAAATAAGGGTGGAAAAATTGCAAGCAATGTAACAAAAAAACTTGATTATTTAGTTATAGGAGAAAAACCTACAAATAAAAAAGTAGATTTAGCAAAAAAAAATAAAATAAAAGTAATTAATCAAAAAACGTTAGATGAAATGTTAAATTGATTTTATAAGCCATTTTTTTTCATTCAAAGACAAAAATTTATGGATCTTAGAATATACCTCAAAGTGATAATTAATAAGATATTTTTTTTCTTGGGAAGATAATAACTTGAAATTTATTAAATTAATATCAATTGGTGCTAATGTAAGGTTTTTAAAAACTAAATTATTTTTTTCTTTTTTGATATAAACTAAATTTTCAATTCTAATTCCATACTTTCCTTGTAAGTAAAATCCTGGCTCATTACTTAATATCATTCCTTCTCTCAATTTAATATTACTCCTTTTTGAAATTGCCTGTGGACCTTCATGAACATTTAAAAAATAACCTACCCCATGTCCAGTGCCATGACTAAAATCCTTTTTAACTGCTTTGAGGTGCTTCCTCGCTAGCCTGTCAATATTTGATCCAGTTTTTTGTTTTGAAATATTTGCAGTTGCTACAGCAATATGTCCTTTTAGAACCCTTGTGAAAGTATCTTTAATATTTTTGGTTTGCCCTTTAAAGGAAATAGTCCTTGTAACATCAGTTGTCCCATATTTGTATTGCCCTCCTGAGTCACAAAGGTATATATCACCCTGCTTAATCTCTCTGCATGTCTTGTTAGATGCACGATAATGAATGATTGATCCATTTTTTCCAGTTGCTGATATAGTATTGAAACTTGGAAATAAATAATTTTTATTTTGTTTTCTAAAAGACTCCAATTTTTTTTCAGCATCGATTTCAGAAAGTTTCTTTTTTTGATTTTTCTTAATCCAGAATAAAAATTTGGTGACAGCAACACCATCATGAATATGACTTTTGATCGTATTTTCTATTTCTACTTTATTTTTAATAGATTTCATCAAATATAAGGGATCGCCAATATTTGAAATTTTAAATTTAAAATTCAATAAATTTTCAAAAAAAACAGAACAAGTATTTTTGTCAATTATTACTTTTTTAGCTTTTAAATTTCTTATAAAACTATCGATTTGTTTCTCATTAAAAAAGGATATTTTGATTGAATTTTTTTTTTTAAAAATATTAGAGGATTTTTTAGTATTTGAAAAAAAACTTATTTCCCCATTTGTGTTAATTAAAACTCTACAATTTGGTAAGGGACTGAAGGGATTGTCTCTTCCCCTAATGTTTAAGAGCCAAGCAACATTTTCAGGAGCTGTAATAAAAAGATAATCTGATCCATCTTTTTTTAAAATTTGGATCAATCTTTTGATTTTATTATTTACTGTTTCTCCAACTATTTCTGGTTTCAGTGAATAAAATTTCTGAGACTTAAAATTTTTTAATGTATTTGATTTTATTAATGATGTCTTAATCGGAGTTAGTTTATTTTTATTTCTAAAATAATATTTTAAGTTTCTAGAAGTGAAAACCATTGGATCAAATCCTAAGTTTAAACTTGAACTTAAAATTTGATAAGGAAGTTTTTTTGGTATTTCTAATATTTTGAATGTTTCACCTGATTGCATTTTGGCTTGCTCTACATATCTTCCGTCAACAAATAAAAAGTTTTTTTTTTTTAATATTACTGCTAAGCCGAATGACCCATTAAAATTTGTAATAGTTTTAAGCTTATCATTAATAGCAAATTCAGAAAAATATTCATCATTTTTGGGAATAATGTAACCGTCCACTCTATAGTGATTAAATTTTTTTTTTAATTCTTTTAATTTTTGAGGGATCATTTCAATCTTTTTTGATATCTAATCCACCCTGGGCTTCTGAAGTTCTCATTGTCATTTTCTATATCTTGATTAAATTCAAAATCCTGATCTTCCCTCTCAAGGTTATTATTTTTTTCAATAAATTTTTCAGGAAGTTCATCTACAAATCTTGATGACAAACTATCTACCCAATCACCTTGGTAAAATCTATTTAAAGAAAAGGATATAAAACTTAGATCTTTAGCTCTTGTTATACCCACATAAGCTAGACGTCTTTCCTCTTCTAAACCGCTTTGTCCTTTTTCATCTATAGATTTTTGATGGGGAAACATGCCCTCTTCCCAACATGGTAGAAATACAGCGTCAAATTCCAAGCCTTTTGATGCATGTATAGTCATTAAATTTATCTTTTCTCCCTCCCATTGTTGATCAATAGATGTTGCTAGGGCAACATGCTCGAGAAAACTTTCTAAGTTATCGAATTCTTTCATAGCACTTAAAAGTTCTTTGATATTTTCAAGTCTATTTTCATTTTCTAAATCTTTTTTATCTTTTAAAGAAGATGAATAACCAGATTCATCTAATACAATTTGTAAAAGTTTGACATGATTTATTTTTTTTACCAAATGATCATCTCTCCACTTTTTGACCATGTTTAAAAATGACAAAAGTCCAAACTTAGTTTTTGGTTTTATTAAATTTTGAGAAATTAAATTGTGAGAGGCAGATTCTAATGATAGATTATTTTTTCTTGCGTATTCATTTATTTGTTTAATTGAACTTTCCCCTATTGACCTTTTAGGTACGTTTACTATTCTTTCAAAAGCAAGATCATCCTTTTCATGTTGAATTATGCGTAAATAAGAAATACAATTTTTAATTTCGGCTCTTTCATAAAATTTAGTTCCCCCTAATATTCTGTATGGTAAGCCTATCTTTAAAAATCTCTCTTCGAATTCTCTTGTCTGAAATATCGCCCTAACAAGAATAGCAATATTATTGTATGAATAATTTTTTTTAAGTTCGTTTTCAATTATGTCAGATACACCTGTAGCCTCATCTTTACCATTTCTAAAACAATTTAATCTAATTTTCTTACCTTCAGTTTTATTTGAATTCAGCTTTTTTCCAAGTCTATTTTCATTGTTAGAAATCAAATGAGATGCAACATTTAGAATATTTTGAGTTGATCTATAATTGTCTTCAAGTCTTATAATTTTTGTATTTTCATAGACTTTATCAAATTCCAAAAAATTTTTTATTTCAGCACCCCTCCAACTATAAATTGACTGATCATCGTCTCCAACGCAGCAAATGTTGCTATGTAACAGGGTTAAATGTTTTAGCCATTTGCTTTGAATATAATTTGTATCCTGGTACTCATCTACCAAAATATATTTAAACTTTTTTGAGTAAATTTTGTTGATATCATGATTTTCTTCAAAAATTTTTACACAATGGAGAATTAAGTCACCAAAATCACATGCATTGAGAGTGATAAGTTTTTCCTGATACACTTTGTAAACATCTAACATGTTTTTTTCTAAAATCTGCCCTCTAGAAATTTTAACATTATTTGGATACCAACCAGAATTTTTCCATTTATTAATTAAAGCTAATACAAAATTTGGGGAAATTTTTTTGATATCAATATTTTTACTTTTACAAATGTTTTTAATTAATCTTTGTTGATCATCTTGATCTATTATTGTGAAATTTTGAGTTAAATTTACAGCTTTGGCATGTTTTCTTAATATTTTTGCACAGATAGAGTGAAAAGTTCCAAGCCAAGGCAAACCAACAGCTTTCCTTCCAAGTATTGAACCAATCCTATTTTGCATCTCTCTTGCTGCTTTATTAGTAAACGTGACAGCTAGTATTTCATTTGGAAAAGCAAGGTTATTTTCAACAATGTTAGCAATTCTCGATGTAAGCACCTTTGTTTTTCCAGATCCAGCACCAGCAACAATTAACAAAGGTCCGGATGTGTGTAAAACAGCCTCTTTTTGATGTTTATTTAAATTTTTTAAAAATTCAGAGTTTATCATTTATTTTAAATCACTATAAATCATTTTATAAAACAATGAAAAAATTTAAAATTCAATCATTCTTACAAAAAAATTTTTTTAAAAAAAATATACTAATTAAAAATTTTAGTAAAATTTTCTCATCTATCAACCTGCATAAAAGCACAATTAAATTTGGTTCAAGCCTATTTAAGAGAAAAAACGTTGAAAACTTTATATCCGAAAAGTTTCAAATTAATTATATGTTATTTTTTCTTAGTATAGTTTTTTTTTTATATCTTGTTTATCTTTCGATACCAGGAATAGTTATAAACCAATCAATTCAGAAAGAATTAGAGGAAAAATTAAAAAAAGAATACAACTTAGACTTTGCATTAACACCAGATATAAACTATTCGATTCTTCCAAAACCTCATTACAGTGTCAATGATGTAGTAATATTCAATGAAAAAAAAGGTTATCAAAAAGAATTTAGTCAAATAAAAAAACTCAAAATTTTTATTGAACAAAATAATTTTTTTAAAATGAAAAATATAATTAAAAAAGTTGAAGTTAGAAATGCCAATTTTTTTATTGAAAAATCAGACTTTAGCTTTTTAAATGATTTTCTTGACAGAGGATTTTCTAAAAAATCTCTAAAGGTTTTGAAGAGTAAAATTTTTTATAAAAATAGTGAGGGTCAAATTGTATCATTAATTACAATTAAAGACATTTTGATTTTTAAAGATCAATTTAAAAAAGAAAATTTATTAATTTCTAAAGGAAAAATTTTTAATATCCCATTTAATTTTGAGTGGAAATTTGATGAAAATTCTAACGAAAAAATTACAAAAGCAAAAATGAATTCTTTAAAACTAAAAATCTTAAATAGCTCAAAAAAAAAAGAAAAATTTAAAAATCTTAAAGTAGATTTTAGACACTCTAAATTTAATACAAATTATTCATTGAAAGAAAATTCGATATTATTAGAGTCTAAAAATTCATACCTCGGAGCAAATAAATTAAATTACGATGGTGAAATAAATTTGGAACCATTTGATTTCAAAATTAATACAAAAATTGATAGATTTAATCTTAAAAAGTTTTTACCAAATAAAATTATTTTTAAAGAAGTGCTATCAAAAGAATTTTTATTAAATGAAAATTTTAATGGAAGTTTAACTATTAAAAGTAACAATTTAAAGAATTCAAATTTTTTTAATGAAATTTTATTAACTTCTAATTATGTAGGTGAAAAAATTGAATTAAGTAATTCTAAAATATTTAATAAAAAAATTGGCAGTTTAAATTTGGATTTCGGAAACGTTTTTTTAGAAAATAATGATTTACTTTTCAAAGGAAAATTTAGTTTTGAAATTTTTGATAAAAAAAAATTTTATAGAAAATTTTTAGTATCAAAAAAAAATCAGAGAGAAATAGATAAAGTATATTTTGGACTAAATATTAATTTATCCACATTAGATACAAAAATCTTTTTTGTATCTCTAGATAAAGATAAACTTCAAATAAATGATGAACTAGATGATCTTATTTATAGTTTTAATAATAAATCTATCACAATTAATAATTGGATCAGTCTAAGAAGTTTTGTTAATAAAATTTTGTCTAGTTACTCTGGATAAGTCATTTTTTTTGGATCTACAATTTTATCAAACTCCCTATCTGAAATAAGACCTGTTTTTAAAGCTTCAAACTTAAGGGTTGTTTTATTTTTTAATGCAGACTTTGCTATTCTAGCAGCGTTATCGTAACCAATTTTAGGTGTAAGAGCAGTAACTAGCATTAATGAATTATTCAAGTCAAAACTTATTTTTTTTAAATCAGCCTTAATACCTTTAATACAAAATTCTGAAAAATTTTTGGAACTATCTGACAAGAGATCTATAGATTGTAAAATATTGTGGGCTATTAGTGGTTTAAAAACGTTTAATTCAAATTGACCTTGAGAACCGGCCAAAGTAATTCCTGTATGATTGCCAATTACCTTTACACAGACCATTGTAACAGCTTCACACTGTGTTGGGTTTACTTTCCCAGGCATTATTGATGAACCAGGTTCGTTGGCAGGAAGTATCAGTTCTCCGTAACCTGCTCTAGGACCAGATCCTAAAAAACGAATGTCGTTTGCAATCTTCATTAAACAAACTGCAGTTGTATTCAATGTTCCAGAAAAGTTTACAATTGCATCATGCGCTGCGAGAGCAGCAAATTTATTTTTTGCAGGATAAAATTTTATTTTAGTTAATTTACTTATTTCTCTGCAAATTTTTACATCAAAATTTTTCTTTGAATTAACACCGGTTCCAACAGCTGTTCCACCTTGAGCAAGAAAGAAAATTTCTTTCAAAGAAGTTTCAATTCTCAAAATACAGTCGTTCAATTGGGAATAATATCCCGAGAATTCTTGTCCTAGAGTAAGAGGAGTAGCGTCTTGAAGATGTGTTCTGCCAACTTTGACAACGTTTTTAAATTTGTTTATTTTTACTTTTAATTCTTTATTAAGTTTTTTCAAAGAGGGTAATAGTTTTTTTTTGGTTTCAACAGCAATTGCAATATGCATAGCTGTCGGAAAAACATCATTAGTTGATTGCGATTTATTTACATGATCATTTGGATGGACTGGTTTCTTTGTACCTTTTTTTCCGCCTAAGATTTGAATTGCTCTATTAGCGATTACTTCATTGACATTCATATTTGTTTGAGTTCCCGATCCAGTTTGCCATACTTTTAATGGGAAATTACCATCAAGCTTACCTGAAATTATTTCTTTCGAAGCTGTTACAATTGCATTACAAATTTTTGCGTCAATTTGTTTATCTTTTTTATGAACTTTAGCAGCTGAAATTTTTATAATTGCAATTGCGTTTATTAATGTCTTGCTTACAAGAATTTTACCAATATCAAAATATTTTTTTGATCTTTCTGTTGAGGCCCCCCAATATTTATCTTCAGCAACATTTATGGTGCCCATGCTATCGGTTTCTTTTCTAAATTTCATTTGGATAATATATTTATTACTATACATTAAAAGTCATTAGAATCATATAGGAGCATTATGACAAATTTTGAAAAAGTGGGTTTATTTATGAAAACGTTCGGCCAAGAGGTAAAAACAAATGCTAGTTTTTCATCAGACAAAATTAATAAATTAAGAATTGATCTAATTGAGGAAGAGCTTGACGAACTAAAAGATGCAGTAAACAAAAAAGACCTAAAGGAAACAATAGATGCTTTAACCGACATTCTCTATGTTACGTATGGTGCTGGACATGCCTTTGGAGTAAATTTAGACAAATGTTTTGAGGAGGTCCAAAATTCTAATATGAGTAAATTAGGTGAGGATGGTAAGCCAATATATAACGAGAACGGAAAAGTGATGAAGGGACCAAATTATTTCAAGCCTAATTTAAATCAATTTCTGAAATAATTTAGATCTTTTTAAATAACACATCCTGATAATGCATAGTTGGAAAAATAAATTTTTTACAAATTTTGAAATTTTGTTTTGAAAGTACATTAGTTATATCTTTGAAGCTGTTATTTTTGTAATGATTACCAAATTGATTTTCAAGTAGAACAAATGGAATTTCCTTAAGTTTCATCTGAGACCCCTCAAGAACATTAATTTCAAAACCTTCTACATCAATTTTTAGTAGTGATTTTTGTAAACTTATATTCTCAAAAATTTTATCTACTGTATTGGTTTGAATTTCGTACTCATTTTCAAAATTTGATCTTGAAAAAGTCAAAAAATTTTTTATTCTTAAATACAAAGACTCTTCATTAATTTCGGCCAAAGAGGACGTCATACTAAGTTTATTTATCTTTAATTTTTTATTAGCAATTTCTTTATCCATCGCGAAATTAAATAATGTTATTTTTTCATTTTTCGAAAATTTTTCGTTTAATTCATTAAAGATATTTTTTTGAGGTTCAAATGCATAAAAAGATTTTACTTTCTCAATTTTAAGCATGTTTTCAAGAAACTCACCCTTATGAGCACCAATATCTATAATCTTTTCAATATCTAGCTTAGATAAATACTGGGAAATTCTTTTATGATGAAAAGTGCTTAGGGGATTAAATATTTTTTCAATTAACGCCATCAATTAGTTTTTGGTTTTAAGTCAAAAGAAACAATAATTCTGTCACCATTTGTTGAGAAAGGTATGGTTCTATGATAAAGTGAAGATGGAAAAAAAACTATATCTCCTAACTTTGGTTGATAAATTAATTTAGATGAATTAACATTTGAATAATACTCACCATTTAAACTAAATTCGATTGCTCCCTCATTTTTATCCAAGGATGGGACAACTTTTAAATAAATCACACCACTCAACCATCCGCCAGGATGGATATGTGGATTCTGGTAACCTTGTTTTTTTAATACAACATACCATGCATTAAGATAATTTTGGGATGGCCATTTTTTAATATATGAACATGATTTATTACTGTATTTCTTCCGATATACATCTAGTTCATTAATAATAATTGACTTAAGTTGTTCTACTTTACCTGTTGGACTTTCAAATAAATTAAGTCCAGTTAGTGTTTGAAATCCACCAACAGTAGTTTTTTTAGATGGCTGCCAAATTTTTTTTACACTATCTAGTTCATGAATTAACTCATCAATATAACTATTAGAATCATTTATATGAGTTGATAAGTTAGCATGATGTACAAAATCTATAGGATTAGGACAAAAATTATATGCAGTATTTTTTTTCTCTACTTCAGCTATAAATGAAGCAAAAGCAGCAATAGTGATATTTTCACCATCAATTTTAGATCTAACTTCAAGCCTTTTATAAATTTCATCAATTCTACCTAACGCATATAATGTTGTTAAATCAAGTTGTCTTGAACCTTTGGAAATACACAAGTCAGCATCTAATAATGCTTCTTCGAATCTTTTTTGACTAAATAAAAGTAACCATCTATTTTTAATAGCTTGTATAAAGTCAGGCTTCAGTGTTATAGCTTTTTTGTAGCTGGCTTCAGCCTCATCTAATCTTCCTAGTTCTTGCAAAACGTTACCCAAATTGTTATAGGCTTTATGGTCAGGTTTTAATTTTATTGCTTTTTTGTAGATCGCCTCAGCCTCATCTAATCTTCCTAGTTCTTGCATTACGATACCCAAATTGTAATGAGCTTCAGCATCCTTGGGATCAAATTGCACAGATTTTTGACTAGCAACTAAAGACTCATCTATCCTACCATTTTGTTTGAGTGCAGCGGCAAGAACTTTCCAGGAAAACGGATGTTTAGGAAACTCTTTGGTAATGGACACTGCCAATTTTTCAGCATTGTCGTATTGTTTAGTTTGATAATATTTTAATAGATCATTTAATTGCTGCTGAGATGGTTCTAAAAAAGTAACAGGGTTTTTTTTCATGAACCTGTACTTTAACAAACCTCCAAACAAGTGTCTAGGCGATGGAATTAGGGTTAATCATCGTAATTTGATTCTGTGCAGGATCGTTCTGTATCACTTAGACCAGTTTATAGTAGAAAATAACACTTTTTTGAAAGACTTCATTGAGTCTTTTATCTTTTTTACCAGACCTTGTTTTGAAACTTCATTGAAACTGGGGGCAATTATCCTCTTATCGTAACCAAAACCTTAAATTTATTTCTTACCCATTCTTTTGAAAAACAACGATAGTTAGATTATTATTTTTGGAATTAGTATATAAAGTATTAAAATGACTACAAAAAAATATTTTAATATCGCTAGAACAAAGCTTTTTCCTATAACAAGAAGTTTGACAGGCAAAGGGGTAAAAAAAACATTAAGAATTATTCAAAAAGAATTTCCTAAACTTAAAATAAAAAAGTTAAGATCAGGCACAAAAGTTTTTGATTGGAATATTCCAGAGGAATGGAATGTGACAGATGCTTACGTAATTGATAAATACAATAATAAAATTATTGATTTTAAAAAAAATAACTTACACTTATTAGGATATTCAATACCAATTAAAAAAAAAATTACAAAAAAAGAATTTTTTAAAAACTTATATTTCTTAAAAAAACAATCTAAAGCGATACCATATATAACGTCTTATTATAAAAGAAGATGGGGTTTTTGCATTTCTTACAATGAGTTTAAAAAATTCGATAAAAAATATTATCCAAGTGATAAATTTAAAGTTATTATTAACTCAGATTTAAATAAAAAAGGTAATTTAAATTATGGCGAGTTAATCTTAAAAGGAAAATCTAAACAAGAAATTTTAATTTCTACGTATATTTGCCATCCTTCAATGGCAAACAATGAGCTATCAGGACCTATTGTATCTATGGGGCTAATAAATTTTTTTCTGAAAAAAAAATTAAATAAAACTTTAAGATTTATTTTTATTCCAGAGACAATTGGCTCAATTAGTTATTTAAGTAAAAATCTTAAATATTTAAAAGAAAATGTTATTGGCGGATATAATCTTTCTTGTATTGGCGACGAAAGGCAACATTCCTGTATGTTTTCTAAATATCAGAACTCTCCCTCTGACGAAGCACTTATTGAAGCATATAAATTATTAAAAATAAAAAATTTTAAAGTTTATCCATTTTTAAAAAGAGGTTCAGATGAAAGGCAATTTAATTCACCTGGTATTGATTTAAAAATTTCATCAATTTTTAGAACAAAATATGGTGAATACCCTGAATATCATACTTCGTTAGATAATTTTAATCTTGTTACTTTAAAAGGTTGCAATGGAGGATTTAATGTTGTTAGAAAATCAATTGAAACATTATTGGAAAGAATTTATCCAAAATGCAGAATAATGTGCGAACCTCAAATGGGCAAAAGAGGTCTTTATCCAACTTTATCCACTAAAAATACAAATAAATTAACTATAAGTTATATGGACTTTCTCCAATATGCCGATGGAACAAATTCGTTAGAAAAGATTTCTAAATTAATTAAATTAGATTTAAAATTTGTCAGAAAAATTTATAGAATTTTATATAAAAATAATCTAGTGACTTAATTTATGAAAAAAAAAAATGCTTTTCAATTTTTTAACAAAGATTATCCAGTTAAACAATATTCTGGCATGTATAAAAGATTAAGATTAGATACAAGATATCCTGTCAATGTGAAAAGAGAGCAGATTTTTGTAAAACTTCTAAAAAAACACAAACCCAAAAAAATTATAGATGCTGGTTGTGGTGCTGGAATGCCACTTATTGATATTAAAAAAAAAGGTTTTAACATTATTGGTTATGATAAAGCAAAAAATATGGTTTCAGAAGCAAAAGAAAATCTTAAAAAGAATAAATTGTCTCCTGAATTAGTATTTTATGATGATTTTGAGAGTCCTAAAAAAATTAAAAATAATTCTGTGGATTGCATACTTGGTATGGGCACTTTTTATTATGCTAAAAATGTTAACAAGACACTTTTAAATCAGAAAAAAAAGTTAAAGAAAAATGGCAGATTAATATTTTCATTAAGAAATAGATTATTTGATACAATTACCTTAAATAATTACACTAAAAAATTCTTGGATGAAATTTATGAAATTAAAAAGTTAAAAAAAGAATGGAAAAATAAATACAAAAATTTAACAAAAAATTTTACTGATAGAAAAAAAATAAAGTTAGAAAAAAATATTGATGAGGCAGGTGTTTATAATCACATACCTCACAATCCTTTAACTATAACTGATGAAATGGTAAAATTAGGTTTGTCCGTAGAAGGTATTTATTTTTATCACTTTCATGCGCTTCCACCTTTATTTGAAACATTTGATAAAAATTATTATAGAAAAATATCTTGGAAAATAGAAAACCCACTAGATTGGAGAGGTTTTTTTTTAGCATCTGCTTTTGTTGTTGATTGTAAAAAAATCTTTTAAACTTCCATTTATAAAAATGTAAAAAAATTAAATTAAAAAGGGGCGTTCTGTTGCCAGGTGCCCCAAAACCCCGTTACTTAATTAATAAATTAATTAAGCAGCAAGAGCAAATTTATCATTTGCAATTATAAATAGCCCGTTACGGTGGAACAATTCCGAACGAAAAAATAGCCTTTAGACATCCGTCGATCCTAGTTCACCCCCGTAAGTTGTAAATGGTGGAGGTGGTGGGTACTGCCCCCACGTCCGTAATGTTTATTACGAAATTCGTTTATCGTCATAGTTGGAAAACCAACACTATTAATATAAAAGTTATGAATAAAGATTCAATAAAATTCATGAAACTTACTAAAGAACAAACTCAAGAAATCCGAGACCTTCAATCGCAAAAAAATGAAACTAAAAGAGTCACAGCTCCTAATTTAGAAAAAATTTTATATGAAGCAATACCAATACTAGATCATGGTTTTATAAGAGTGATTGATTACATGGGTAACGACACTTCAATTGTTCAAGCTGCTCGAGTATCTTATGGAAAGGGGACAAAACAAGTTTCCACTGATAGCGGTTTAATTAAATATTTAATGAGGCATTGGCACAGCACACCTTTTGAGATGTGTGAAATAAAATACCATGTTAAATTACCAATCTTTATTGCTAGACAATGGATAAGACATAGAACTGCGAATGTTAATGAGTATTCGGCCAGATATTCAATTTTGGATAAAGAATTTTACTTACCAAAAAAAGAACATCTGGCAGCCCAATCAAAAAATAATAGACAAGGTAGGGGAGATGTTCTTGAAGGGGAACAAGCCAATAAAGTTTTATCTTTATTAAAAGATGATGCAGAAAGAACTTATGATAATTATGAAACAATGCTAAATGAAAGATATGATGGAACAGTTGTCGATGAGAAAGAACCTGGTCTTGCAAGAGAATTAGCTAGAATGAATTTAACACTTAATACTTATACTCAATGGTACTGGAAAACTGATCTTTTAAACTTAATGAATTTTTTAAGATTAAGAGCGGATAGTCATGCTCAATATGAAATAAGAGCATACGCTGACGCAATGCTTGATACTTTGAAAAGCTGGGTACCAATTACTTATGATGCTTTTTTAGATTATAGAGTTGGAGGAACAGAAGTTTCATCAAAAGGCAAACACATTATTCAGAAATTAATAAAAGGAGAAAAAATTGATGTGGAAAGTTCGGGACTTTCTAAAAGAGAATGGAATGAGTTAATGGAGGCATTTGATCAGAAAGAAAAACTTATTTAAGTTTGAAATAATTTAAATTATAAACCTATAGAGATGGAATACACAAATAAATTAGCGAGATCTTTAGAAACTGTCGGTGAAACAGACTATCTAATGATTATTTTAAGTTTATTTCTCTGTATTATTTCATCTTTTATTTTGATGCATGTTTATAAAAATAAAGCAAATTCATTGTCATCAAAAATTCAAATCTCTATGATTATACCACTCCTAAGCAATATTACTTTTTTAGTAATTTTGATTGTTAAGTCGTCTTTAGCACTATCTCTCGGATTAGTCGGAGCATTGTCGGTTATAAGATTTAGAACACCAGTAAAAGAACCTGAAGATTTAGCATTTCTTTTTTTTGCGATTGCTTTAGGAATAGGTTATGGAGCCTTACAAATATACTCAACAAGCATTATATTCTTAATACTTATAATTATAATTTGGTTTTTCTTATCAAGGCGAAACGAGGGTTTAGGTAAAAATTTTAACCTGATGATCGAGTGCAATGTTGATCAAAGTCAAAAAGATTTTGATAAGATTTTAAATTCATTAAAAAAAAATTGTCATGAAGCAGAAATGATCAAAATTGAAAAACAAGATAGCTCAATGATGTTATTTTTCAAAATTTCTTTTGATAAAAGTGATAATTTGAAATTGCTAATAACCAATTTAGAAAAAGAATTTATTGGAATCAAATACACTCTTTATGAAAACAAAACTGTAGATTAAAATTGTTAATTAAAAGAAAAAAAACTGACAAATTTCTAATATCTCTTGTATTAATTTTCACTTTTTTTTTATTTTTTTTGTTATCAATCACACCAGGCTTGAAAGGAGATATAGAACAATCCCTTAGGATTTTATTTAAACAACCTGTTTTATTTAAGTCTAAACCCGTTAAAGATAATATAATTTTTGATTATTCAAGTAAAATTTTTTATGCATTTCAAAATCGACTATTCAATACAAATAGTTTTGAAAGTATAAAAATCGATATAAGATTTTCTGAACTTGAAAAATTAAGAAATGACAGAAAAAAAGCTTTAAAATTAAGACAATTGGATAACCCTCAAAAAGTTAGAGTTAGGATCGTTCATCAAGGAGTAGAGTATCCTGCAACTGCGAGACTTAAAGGGGACTTAGTTGAGCATTGGGGCAATATAAAACAATGGAGTTTAAGAGTTAAATTAAGAAAAAAAAGAACTATTTTTTCAATGAATGAGTTTTCTATTTCAGTTTTTACTGAAAGAGATTTCCCATATAACTTTGTGATTTCAGAAACTTTTAGAAAATACGATGTTTTAACACCTAGATATAAAACCGTAAAAGTTAATTTTAACGGCGATGATTGGGGTCTTATGTTACTCGAGGAGCAGTTTCACGATTCATTTTATGCTTTTAATAAAATTAAAGAGGCACCTATTTTTAAAATGACTAATGAAGAAGATTTTCTCATTAATACCATTGCTGCTAAAAATACAGAAAATCTTGAGGACATCACCAAATGGCAAGGAAAACTAGAAACAAAATTATTTAATGAAAACGAGATTTTAAAAAAAACTAATATCCCAGATAAACAAACAAATAATAATTTGTTTAGTATTTTTAAAACTCTTCAAGAAGTAACAGTTTTAAAAGATAAGCAATATACATCAAATTTAAATGATCATATTGATATTAAATCTTTTGCTAGAGCCTCTGTAATAACGGCAATTTTCGGTGACTCGCACAGTGCATTACCACATAATTCAAGATATTATTTGAACCCTTACGATCTTAAGGTAAGACCAATATTAACAGACACAATGCATTCTGAAATAGATAAAAACTTTTTTTTAAAACACAATTTATTTTATAAAAATATTTTTAAACTTGAGGAATTTCAAAATGAATTTTTTAAAGTTTTAAATGAAATTCATAGAAATATTAACGAAATTGAGAACAATTTCGTAATTGCATGTAAAGGTTTTGGAAAAAATTGTTCAAATTTAGTAGAATTTGACATTTTAAAAAAAAATATTCAACTTCTAAAAAGTGTAAAAAAAGAAATTTTTAATCCAAAAGATTCCACTAATGAAAAGAGATTAGTATCAAAAACTTTTGATACAAAAAATGATCAAAACTTAAATAAAAAAAAAATTCATTTTAGAGTTTTTGATAATGGAGAAATACTAATAGATAACTTAACAAGTGAAAAAATTTTAATAAAAAATATCAAATTAAATATTCAAAAAAATTGTGAAATGGACTGCAATGAAGAAAAGAACGTTCCATTAAATTTGATTTTAAGGCCTAGCTCATATCAACAAGTAAATAGTGAAAAGATAATAATTAATACTCCAAATAGATTAGAAAATTTCGTGGAGATAAAATATTTTGATGAAAATAATTATTCTTATTCTCTTACTGAAAGAGTAGAAAAAACATCTTTTAATAAAAAAAATTTTTTCAAAAATTCTGCTGATGGACTAGATCAAAATTTAATTTTAATTGATAAAAATTATGTTTTGAGATCAGGTATATATGAAATAAAAAAACCTATAATTATTCCATCAGGCTTTAATCTGTACATAGAAGCAGGAAGTGTTCTAAAAATGCATAAAGACACTTATATCATGGTAAAGAATGGATTAGTTAAATTCAACGGAAAAGTTGGTAAACCAATTGTTATTGAGTCATCGGACAAAAGAAACAAGTGGAAAGGCATTTATGTAAATTCAAAAATAGTTGATAAAGATATTTCATTTTTTGACCATGTTAATATCTCTGATTATTCATACTTTGATAATGATAAAATTCAACTAACTGGAGGTGTGAATCTAATTAACGGCCAATTTAATTTAGAAAATAGTCAATTTAAAAATTCTTTTGCTGAGGACGCAATAAATTTTGTAAACAGTAGATTTAAACTTAAAAATTTAAATGTTTTAAATGTCAATTCAGATGCAATAGATATTGATTTTGGTGAAGGTCAAATAATTAATTCGCATTTTCAAAAAATATCAGGCGACGCCATAGATCTTTCTGGATCAAATATATTTATAAAAGACATTGTTGTTTCGGAAGTAGCTGATAAAGCCATATCTGTTGGTGAGGAGTCAATTTTAAATATTTATAATTTGAACATTTCAGACTCCAGAATAGGAATTGCAAGCAAAGACTCAAGTAAAGTAGAAGGTAAAAAAATAAAAATATCTGATTGTGGACTTTATGATTTTGCAGTTTATCAAAAAAAATCTTACTTTTCGGGTGCATACTTAAGAATTGAAGCAGAAACAAGTTGCAAAGAATCTTTAGTGCAGAAAGGAAGTAAATTATTTTTAAATGATAAAAAATTAGTCGATCAAATGTTTGATACAAAAAAACTTTATGATGGTACTTTATAATGAGAAATGAAATAAAAATACCACTTAATAAAGATTTTAATTCATATTTTGATCATTGGAAAGATTTTCAAAACAAGATTTCTCGACCTTATAAAGATAGGTTGATTAATAGCATATATTATGATGATGAGAATTTTACAACAGCTCAAAATAATTTGTCTGGAATTTCCAATAGACGTAAATATAGAATTAGATGGTATGATAATAAATTTAAAGATTTTTTTTATGAAATAAAGATAAAAAAAAATAATCTTGGAAAAAAGATATCATTAAAAGTAAATCAGAGCGAAACAAATTTGAATAATCTATATTCATTTAATAATTACTTTTTAAATCAAAAAGAGAACAAATTTTTTTTAGAGCATCTCGATAGTTTTGATTTAAAACCCCAGCTCAAAGTAAGTTACTTAAGATCTTATTTCTTGTATGAAGGTAAGGTAAGAATCACGTTTGACCAGGATATCAACTATTCTTTACCGAATGGATTTAGTAAATTTAATAATATAAAAGATCTTATGAGCGTTATAGAAATAAAATTTTTACCAGAAAATTATAATTTAGCTCTAAGATTATTAAAAGATTCTAATTTTGTGCCAAAAAGATTTAGTAAATATTTAAGAGGACTATATCTATCTGGAATTGCAAACTATTTATAATTAAAGATATAAATTTTTAATTTTAGAAGCCAATTCTAAATAAATCTTTGATACCTCATTTTCTGGGTTACTCTCAACTATTGGAATACCTTTATCACCTTGCTTTCCGACCTCCGGATCAAGGGGTATTTCACATAAAAAATCTTTTTTAAATTCTTCTGCAGTTTTTTTTACTCCCCCCTCTCCAAATATATGATATTTTTTTCCATCATCTCCTTTAAAAAAACTCATGTTGTCAATTAATCCAATTATTTTTGTCTCAAGTTTGTCAAACATTTTTATACCTCTTTTTACATCCTGTAAGGCTATCTCTTGGGGTGTAGATATTATTATTACTCCATCCATTTTTACTTCTTGAGTAAAAGTAAGTTGTGTATCACCAGTTCCTGGTGGCATATCGACAATGATAAAATCCAAGTCTTTCCAAGCGACCTTTTGAGTAAATGTTTTTATTGCACTGGTGACCATTGGCCCTCTCCAAATCATAGGGGTTTGTTCATCAGTAAGAAATCCAATAGACATACACTGAATATCATATTTTAAAATTGGAATTAATTTTTGACCATCACTCTCTGGTTTATCTCCAATGTCAAATAATTTTGGTAATGAAGGACCATAAATATCAGCATCCAATAAACCAACTTTACAACCCTGTTTTTTTAAAGCCAAAGAAAGATTGGATGCAAAAGTAGATTTACCAACTCCACCTTTCGCGCTAGAAACTGCTATCGTGAATTTAGTCCCAATAATTGGGTTTTTTGTAAAGGTTTTTGCTCTTGGTTTTTCAATCATTGCTTCATTAAGTCCACTATTTATACCAATGTTTTAGCATACTTAACTTGTTTTTCACATTAAAGACACTATATACATTGTCATGGTCGATGATTTTAGAGGTAGAGGTGGAAGTCCATGGGGATCACCCCCTGGAGGAGGTTCAGGAAATGGATCTGGCAGAAAAGGTCCGACTCCACCGAATATAGATGAATTAATTAAAAATCTTCAAGATAAAATAAATAAATTTCTTCCGGGCGGAGCTTCTGGTGGAGGAAAACCAATAATTTTTGGTCTTACAATTTTAGTTATTGTATGGGCACTGAGCGGACTTTACAGAGTTTTACCAGATGAACAAGGTGTAGTTTTAAGATTTGGAAAATTTGTTTCAACAACACAGCCTGGATTAAACTATCATATTCCTTTCCCAGTTGAGAGCGTTTTAACTCCAAAAGTAACAAAAGTTAATAGAATTGATATTGGTTTCAGATCAGAGAGAGATACAGGTTTCACATCAGGTGTTGTAGCTGATGTTCCTGAAGAAAGTTTAATGTTAACTGGAGACGAAAATATTGTGAACATAGACTTTTCTGTTTTTTGGGTAATAAAAGATGCTGGAAACTTTTTATTTAAAATTCAAGATCCTGAGGGAACAGTGAAAGCTGCAGCAGAAACAGCAATGAGAGAAGTAATTGCCAGAAGTGACATTCAACCAATTCTGACTGAAGGAAGATCACAAATAGAGATTGATGCAAGTGAAATTATTCAACAAATTTTAGATGAGTATCAGAGCGGAATACAAATAACTCAAGTTCAAACACAAAAAGCAGACCCACCAGACCAAGTAATTGACGCATTTAGAGATGTACAGGCTGCAAGAGCTGACATGGAAAGATCTAAAAACGAAGCTGAAGCTTATGCTAATGACGTTATCCCAAGAGCACGGGGTGAAGCTGAAAAAATCTTACAAGCTGCTGAAGCATATAAAAAAGAGGTTGTTGCAAAAGCAGAGGGTGAAGCAAGCAGATTTACCGCAATTTTTAATGAGTACAAAAATGCAAAACAAGTTACTCAAGAACGTATGTATCTTGAAACGATGGAAAAAGTTTTAGCGGATATAGATAAAGTAATAATAGAGAAGAATGCAGGATCAGGAGTTGTTCCTTACTTGCCACTTCCAGAATTAAAAAAGAAAACAAATTAAATGAAAAAAATTATACTTCCAATAATTGGTGTTCTAGCTTTGACGGCATTCTTTTCAATTTTTATTGTAAAAGAAGTAAATCAAGCGATAGTACTTCAATTTGGTGATCCTAAAAGAATTTTACTGAAACCGGGTTTAAACTTTAAATTACCATTTATACAAAACGTTGTATTTTTAGATAAAAGAATTTTAAATTTAGATGCTCCACCAGAGGAAGTTATTGCATCAGATCAAAAAAGATTAATTGTTGATGCATTTGCAAGATTTCAAATTGTGGATCCATTAAAATTTTATATTTCTGTTGGAAATGAAAGAGTTGCTAGATCAAGATTATCAACAATTATTAATTCAAGAATTAGAAGTGTGCTAGGTACTCAAGAACTTCAAACTTTATTATCTGAAGATAGAAATAAACAAATGGCACTCATTCAAGAAGGAGTTAATAATGAGGCACAAAACTTTGGTATAAAAATAGTTGATGTAAGAATTAAAAGAGCAGACTTACCTCAGGCAAACAGTGATGCAATTTATAGAAGAATGCAAACTGAAAGGGAGAGAGAAGCAAAAGAGTTTAGAGCAAAAGGAGCAGAGATGGCTGTAACAATTACTTCAACAGCCGATAAAGAAGTTACGGTTATTCTTGCAGAGGCACAAAAAAAATCAGAGATCATGAAGGGTGAAGGTGATGGTCAGCGTAATAAAATATTTGCTGATGCTTTTGGAAAAGATGCAGAATTCTTCGCTTTCTATAGAGCGATGCAAGCTTATGAAAGAGCATTAATAGGTGGTGAAACTTCTCTTATAATGTCACCTGACAGTGAATTTTTCAAATTCTTCGGAAACGTAAAAGCACAAATTAAAAATTAGTAAAATGGACGACTTAATTGTCGCTTTCGGTTTATTTCTCTTTATTGAAGGAATTCTTTATGCCTTATTTCCTTCAAAAATGAAAAGTATGTTAGAGAAACTAAAAATGGTTAATGATAAACAATTAAGATCAGGTGGAATTATATTCGCTTTAATTGGTTTCTTTATAATATGGTTTGTTAAAGGATAACGATAATGAGGGCTCTCAGATCAATATTTTCAATTATAATTTTTATACTTTTCAGTCACTCAGCAATTTCACAAGAAAGAGCCGCTTCATTTGCTGATTTAACTGAAAAGTTAATGCCTGCCGTTGTAAACATTTCAACATCTACAACTGTTGTTAAAAACGTAAATCCTTTTCCATTTGAATTCCCACCAGGATCACCTTTTGAAGATATGTTTAAAGAGTTTGGAACACCTCAAAAAAGAAAATCAAGCGCACTGGGCTCAGGCTTTATAATTGATAAAAAAGGAATTGTTATAACTAACAACCACGTAATTCAAGGTGCAGAAGATATATTTATTAGAACAAATGAGGATAAGGAATATAAAGCGAAAATTTTAGGAACCGATCCTTTATCTGATGTTGCAGTTTTACAAATTATTACTGATGATAAATTTGAAACAGTAAAATTTGGAGATTCAGATACTGCAAGAATTGGAGATTGGGTGATAGCAATTGGAAATCCATTTGGATTAGGTGGAACAGTAACCGCAGGAATAGTTTCAGCAAGAAATAGAAATATTGGCATGGCACGTTATGAAGATTTTATACAAACAGATGCATCAATAAATTCTGGAAATTCCGGAGGTCCTTTATTTAACATGAATGGAGAAGTGGTAGGAATTAATACTGCTATATTAGGTCAATCAGGATCCATCGGTATTGGATTTGCTATACCATCAAATAGTGCCAAACTAGTAATTGATCAACTTTTAGAATTTGGTGAAACAAAAAGAGGTTGGTTGGGGGTTAGAATTCAAACAGTTACAAAAGAAATAGCTGATGTAGAAAAATTGAAAAAAGCACGAGGTGCATTAGTTGCAAGTGTTGCACCGGGCAGTCCATCAGATAAAGCTGGGATAAAGGACGGTGATATAATTCTAGAGTTTGATGGTAAAAAGATTAATGAGATGCAAGAACTTCCTTTAATTGTTGCGCAAACAAAAGTTGGAAAAGTTGTAAATGTAAAAATTTGGAGAAACAAGAAAGAGATTACAAAAAAAATTACTTTAGGAAGGTTAGAAACTTCTGAGGACTTTAAAGCAGAAAAACCAACAAAACCTAAAGCGACTTTCATAGACGGTTTAAAAATTGAAGTAAGAAAAATAACAAGAGATGACTTAGTAGAGAGAAAAATTCCACTAAACACAACTGGGGTGGTGATCACAAAGATAGATACAGAAAGTCCTATTAATTATCTTAAAGTTGGTGATTTAATAGTCGAAGCTCAAAAAAGAAATATTAAGAGCGCAACCGAGCTAAATAATTTAGTAAATGCAGCTTTAAAAACTTCAAGTAAAACAATTTTAATAGCTGTAATTAATGATCAAAATCAAAAAAGATATATAGGTGTCAAATTAAAATAACATGGACTACAAGTCCAAAATCATTCTTATTGCCGGTCCCACAGCTTCTGGAAAATCAAAAATAGCAATCAACTTAGCAAAAAAAATTAATGGAGAAATTATTAATGCTGACAGCATGCAAGTTTATAAACAACTTAAAATTCTAACAGCAAGACCTTCAGAAAAAGATCAGAAAACTATTAAACATCATTTATTTGGCATCATTGATGTACGGAAAAGATTTTCGACTGGCCAATGGCTTAAAAAATGTATCAAAATAATCAATCTCATTAGAAAAAAGAATAAAACTCCAATTATTGTTGGTGGAACTGGCCTTTATTTTAAAGCTTTAGTTGATGGGCTAGTAAGAATTCCAAAGTTCAAACCTTCAGAAAAAAATAAGATTTTTAAGCTTCACAACAAATTAGGTCAAAAGCAATTTTATAAAAAATTGGTCAAATTAGATCCTGACTCTAAAAAATTTATTAATTCAAATGATGTTAATAGATCAATAAGAGCATACGAAGTTAAAAAGATTACAAAAAAATCATTGTATAAATGGTTTAAAGAGACAAAGACCTTTTTTGACAGGAATGAGTTTGTGATGACTTATGTGGATTATCCAAGAGACAAATTAATAAAGAATATCAAAAAAAGAATTGATAGGATGTTTGATTTAGGAGCCATAAAAGAAGTTAAGAAATTTAATCTCATTAAAATTAACAAACTGAATAGCGTTAATCATGTGATTGGTATTAAAGAGATAAACTCTTTTTTAAGTAAAAAAGCTGAATTGAACGATACTAAAGAACAGATATTAATAAAAACTAGACAATACGCCAAAAGACAGAGCACTTGGTCTCGAGGTCATATGATTAATTGGCACAAAATTGATCCAAAATCAAAAAATCCATTCAAAAAAATTTTAAAATAATTTCTGCTAAAACTTGACCAATTAGCTCAACTTCAGCTAGATTGGTTAAATGTCTAAATTATATTCAGGTGCAGAAATTGTTTTCAAATGTCTTGAGGCTCAAGACGTAGAGTATATATTTGGATATCCTGGTGGCGCAGTTCTTCCAATTTATGACGAATTAAAAAATCATGAAAGTATAAAACATATTTTAGCAAGGCATGAACAAGGAGCAGGACATGCAGCAGAAGGTTATGCAAGATCCTCGGGTAAGCCTGGTGTTGTATTAGTTACTTCTGGACCAGGAGCAACAAATGCCGTCACCGCTTTGACAGATGCATACATGGACTCTATACCGTTAGTTTGTATATCTGGACAAGTTCCAACACATTTAATTGGAACAGATGCGTTTCAAGAGTGTGACACAACAGGAATTACAAGGCCATGCACAAAACATAATTGGCTTGTAAAAGATGTTAAAGATTTATCAAAAATTATTCACAAGGCTTTTGAAGTTGCCACAACAGGGAGGCCAGGGCCTGTTCTAGTTGATATACCAAAAGATATTCAGTTCCAAAAAACAAAATATGTTAATTCAATCAAAAGAAAAAAATTAAATGGTAAAATTCATAATAAATTTAATCAAGGTGAAATCGATCAACTTGTAAAGTTGATGGTTAACTCATCTAAGCCGATATTGTATACAGGTGGTGGTGTAATTAATTCTGGACCAAAAGCAAGCGAACTATTAAGAGAGCTTGTGTCTCTTACTGGTTTTCCAATAACTTCAACTTTGCAAGGCTTAGGATCATATCCTGGAGACGATAATCAATTTTTAGGAATGCTTGGTATGCATGGAACTTATGAAGCAAACAATGCTATGCATGATTGTGATTTAATGATTAATATTGGAGCAAGATTTGACGATAGGATAACTGGGAAGATAGATGAATTTTCACCAAAATCTAAAAAAGTTCATATAGATATTGATCCATCATCTATAAATAAAAATGTAAAAGTTGATTTACCGATTGTTGGCGATGTTTCTGAGGTAATGCTTTCAGTAATAAAGACCCTTAAGAAAAAGCATCCAAATTTTGCAAGTTCGAATAAAGAAAAAACTTCAAAATGGTGGGAGAAAATTTCTGAATGGAGATCAGTGAACTCACTTAATTTTATAAATAGTGATAAAACAATAAAACCACAGCACGCTATTCAAAGATTGTATGAGCTCACAAAAGATAAAGATACTTATATTACCACGGAAGTAGGTCAGCATCAAATGTGGGCAGCTCAACATTATAAATTTAATAAACCAAACAGATGGATGACATCTGGAGGTTTGGGAACAATGGGATACGGTTTACCTGCAGCAGTTGGCGTTCAAATTGCACATCCTGATAAATTGGTGGTTGATATAGCAGGAGAGGCTTCTGTATTAATGACGATACAAGAAATGTCTACAGCAGTTCAATATAATTTACCTATTAAAATTTTTATTTTAAACAACGAGTATATGGGAATGGTAAGACAATGGCAGGAACTTCTTCACGAAAAAAATTATTCAGAAAGTTACACTGCAGCACTTCCAGATTTTGTAAAACTAGCTGAAGCTTATGGATGTGTTGGTATAAGAGCCAAAACTCCTGATGAACTTGATGAAAAAATAAAAGAAATGATAAATGTAAACAAACCTGTTATTTTTGATTGTCTAGTTGACAAAGAAGAAAATTGTTTTCCAATGATACCATCTGGTAAACCACATAACCAAATGTTGTTAGGTCCAAATGATCAAAAAGAAAATAAGATTACTGGAAAAGGAAAAACTTTAGTTTAATGTCAAAACCTAAATCAGCTTATAGCATCCCTGGGAAAAAACAAAAAAGTGATACACATGTTATTGTTGTTTGGGTTGATAATGAAGCAGGTGTTTTAGCAAGAGTTGTAGGTTTATTTTCTGGAAGAGGATACAACATCGAGTCTTTAGCAGTTGCTGAAGTTGACTCAAAATTAAACATTTCAAGAATTACGATAGTTACTACAGGTACACCACAGGTTATAGAACAGATAAAACTTCAATTAGGAAAATTAGTACCTGTTCATAAAGTTGCTGATTTTATGAGAGGTGATAAGAAAATAATTTTTAAAGAAATGGCTTTGCTTAAGATTGTTGGAAATAACGTAAAAAGGAAGAAAGCTATTAAGTTTTGCAAAAAATTTAATCCTGTTGTATTAGATAAAACAAATAAATCGGTGGTAATACAAATAACTGCTTTAAGAAGAGAGATAGATACTATAATGAATGATCTTAAAAAGACTGGTCTAGTGAGTGTGTCGAGAACTGGTGCTGTAGCAATGACTAGAGGGGCTGAGGTTTTTAAATAATTTAAGGAGAATATTATGAAGATGTTTTATGAAAAAGATACTGATCCAAATCTAATTAAGAACAAGAAAATTGCTATTTTCGGGTATGGTAGCCAAGGACATGCTCATGCTCTAAATTTAAAAGATAGTGGTGTAAAGGAAGTCGTTGTAGCTTTAAGAGATGGATCTGCCAGCAAAGCAAAAGCTGAGTCAAAAGGTTTAAAAGTTATGAATTTATCTGATGCTGCAGAGTGGGCAGATGTAATTATGGTTTTAACACCCGATGAACTTCAAGCATCAATTTACAAAAATCATATTGAACAAAGGGTAAAAGAGGGAACTTCAATTGCTTTTGCACATGGATTAAATGTTCATTATGATTTAATTAAAGCTAGAAAAGATTTAGATGTTTTTATGGTCGCGCCAAAAGGCCCAGGACATTTAGTAAGAAGTGAATTCGAAAAAGGTGGGGGAGTTCCATGTCTTTTTGCAGTTCATCAAAATGGATCAGGTAAAGCAAGAGATTTAGCGATGTCATATGCTTCAGCGATTGGTGGAGGTCGATCTGGTATTATTGAAACAACATTTAAAGATGAAGTAGAAACAGATTTATTTGGAGAGCAAACTGTTTTATGTGGGGGATTAGTTGAACTAATAAAAAATGGTTATGAAACTCTGGTTGAAGCTGGCTATGAACCTGAGATGGCGTACTTTGAAACTGTTCACGAAGTAAAATTGATTGTAGATTTAATTTATGAAGGTGGAATTGCAAATATGAATTATTCAATTTCTAATACTGCTGAATATGGAGAATATATGTCGGGCCCTAGAATTATAAACAAAGAAGAAACAAAAAAAAGAATGAAAGAAGTTCTTCAAGATATTCAATCAGGTAAATTTACCAAGCAGTGGATGGATGAATGCAAAAATGGCCAGAAAAATTTTCTTAAAACAAGAGAGAAACTTGCTGAACATCCAGTTGAAAAAGTAGGTGCTAAATTAAGAGCTATGATGCCTTGGATTTCAAAAAAGAAACTAGTAGATAGCGATAAGAATTAATTTAGAACTAATAAATAACAAGTTTAACTCTTTTATTTTGCAATCTCTGCTAGAGAATGTATTATCTTTATAATTAAATTTATTATTTTATGAGCGAGAAAGAAAAAGTTTATATCTTTGACACGACAATGAGAGACGGTGAGCAATCACCTGGGGCTTCAATGAGTGTTGAAGAAAAAATTCAAATTTCAAGAGTATTTGATGAGATGGGAATTGATATAATTGAGGCAGGATTTCCAATTTCGTCTCCTGGTGATTTTGAAGCAGTTTCAGAAATAAGTAAAAGTGTGAAGAATTCTATACCGTGCGGTTTATCAAGAGCATTAAAAAAAGATATAGATGCTTGTCATGAGTCACTTAAGTTTGCAAAAAGATTTAGAATTCATACTTTTATCTCCACTAGTCCAGTTCATATGAAGCATAAACTTGATATGACTAACGACCAAGTTTTAGACGCAATTAAAGAAAGTGTAACTTACGCAAGAAAGTTTACTAACGATGTAGAGTGGTCTTGTGAAGATGGAACTAGAACAGATTTAGATTTTATGTGTAAAACTATCGAGCTAGCAATTAAATGTGGTGCAACTACAATTAATATACCTGATACTGTTGGGTATTCAATTCCTGAGGAATTTGCGCGAACAATAACACATATAAAAAACAACGTACCAAACATTGATAAAGCAATTATATCAGCACATTGCCATAATGATTTAGGTTTAGCAGTTGCAAATGCTTTAGCAGGATTGTCAGCAGGTGTAAGACAAATTGAATGTACTATCAATGGAATTGGAGAAAGAGCAGGTAACGCTGCTTTGGAAGAAATTGTAATGGCTATCAAAACAAGAAATGATTTAATGCCTTATGAAACAGGAATTAAAACAGAACTTATAAGCAAAGCTTCAAAGATAGTTTCAAACGCAACTGGATTTCCAGTTCAATTTAATAAAGCGATAGTTGGTAAAAATGCTTTTGCACATGAGTCAGGAATTCATCAAGATGGAATGTTAAAAAATAGAGAAACATATGAAATTATGACACCAGAAAGTGTTGGTGTTAAAAAAACATCTTTAGTAATGGGTAAACACTCTGGAAGACATGCGTTTAAAGATAAGTTAAGTGATTTAGGATATTCAGACTTAACAGATGATGTTGTACAAGCAGCATTTGGAAAATTTAAAGTTTTAGCCGATAAGAAAAAGCACGTTTATGATGAAGATATCATTGCTTTAGTAGATGATAGCTTAATTATTGATAATAAAATAAACGCGATCAACCTAAAATCGTTGAAGGTTTTTGCAGGTACTGGTGAACCCCAAAAAGCTGAGATGACACTGGATGTCTTTGGCGAAATAAAAAAAACTTCACAGACAGGAGATGGCCCTGTTGATGCGACATTTAAGTGTATCAAAGCGCTATATCCTCATGACATGAAACTTTTATTGTATCAAGTACATGCTGTAACAGAAGGGACTGACGCTCAAGCAACAGTGAGTGTCAAGATTGAGGAAAATGATAGATCTACTGTTGGACAATCTGCAGATACTGATACACTAGTTGCCTCAGCAAATGCTTACTTGAATGCTCTGAATAAAATGTTAATAAAGCGAGAGAAAAAAGCTATGAACGAAAGTATTAAACACCAAAAAGTAAAAGGAATTTAAATGTCAATATTAGGTAAGCTAACACAAATATGGAGCCAGGATATGGCAATCGATTTAGGAACAGCAAACACTCTTGTAGTTTTAAAAGGGCAAGGAGTTGTTTTAAATGAGCCATCAGTTGTAGCTGTTGTAGATAACAAAGGTAAAAAATCAGTTCTTGCTGTAGGTGATGAAGCAAAAACGATGTTAGGTAGAACTCCAGGAAATATTCAAGCTATAAGACCTTTAAGAGATGGGGTTATCGCTGATTTTATTGTTACAGAAGAAATGATTAAACATTTTATTAAAAAAGTTCATAAAAGAAGTTCTTTTGCAAACCCAAGAATTTTAATTTGTGTACCGACAGGTTCAACACCAGTTGAGAGAAAAGCAATTCAAGACAGCGCTCTTGCAGCAGGTGCAAGACGTGTTCAATTAATTGAGGAACCAATAGCAGCTGCTATCGGTGCGGGCCTACCAATATCAGAAGCAACAGGATCAATGGTAATTGATATAGGTGGTGGTACAACAGAAATCGCAGTTATGTCTCTTGGTGGAGTAGTTTACTCTAATTCTTTGAGAGTTGCTGGAGATGCAATGGATGGAGCATTCGCGAATTATATGAGGAAAGAATATAATTTAATGATTGGTGATAGTACTGCAGAAAAAATTAAAAAAGAAATTGGAACAGCAATTGCAACAAATAATAACACTTATGCCGTTAAAGGTAGAGATTTAAGATCAGGAACACCTAAGGAAGTAGGTATTACTGAAGAGGACTCAGTTGAGGCTTTAAATCCTATTTTAAGAGAAATGATAAATGGAATTAAAGATGCTTTAGAAAATACACCACCTGAATTATCAGCAGACTTGGTTGATATGGGTTTAACTTTAACTGGAGGCGGTGCATTATTAAAGAACATTGATAAAAGATTATCTAAAGAAACTGGTTTGCCAGTTCATATTGCAGATGATCCTTTAGCTTGTGTTGCAATCGGAACCGGGAAGGCATTGGAACAAGAGGAAATATTCTCTACTGTATTATCTGAATATTAATAAACAATGCAAACTAACAGAGATGATTTCATTATTGCAATCAGATCTGCATTTCTTAAAAAAGGAAACCAACAGAGATTTTCATTAATAGCTCTTATACTTTTTTCAATTTTTATAATAGTGCTTGGTAAATATAATTTTAAAGGGGTAAACTTTTTAAAATTATCTATAAAAGAAATCGTTTACAGAACTACATTTATTGTATCTGTTCCAGAAAACTTTGTCATTAGTAGCTATCATACAATAAGTGATCATTTTAATTTATATTCAAATTATGAAAATTTAAAAAAAGATTATGAGAGTCTTAAGGCGACAAAGTTAAATGCAGATTTCCTAAAATCTGAAAACGAAGCGCTTAAATCAAAGATTGACGATGTATCAACACAATCATCTGAGTTATTAGCAAAAGTAATTATAGATAAAAAAAGTCCTTTTTTACGATCTGTAATAGTAAACAGAGGAAGTAAAGATAATGTGATATTGGGTATGGCAGTTTTAGATGGAAAATTTCTTGTAGGAAAAGTTGTAGAAGTAAATTATTCAACCTCAAGAGTTTTATTATTGTCAGATTTAAATAGTAAAATTCCTGTATCTATAGAACCAAATGGTGTCCAATCAATACTTTCAGGAAGTGGATCAAGTTTTGGAGAAATTCAATACATAAAAGAGGATTATCAGTTAGACAGCGACTTTGAAATCTTCACATCTGGATCAGGTGGAATTTTCCGTTCTGGAATTCCAATTGGAAAAACAATTTTAAATGCTGGATCTGGTCTTAATACCATAAAAGTTAAATTCCATTCAGATTTTTCCCAATTGCGTTTGGTAAAAATTGTATCTTTTGAAGAGGTTAAACAAAATGATTGAAATTTCAAAAATATCAATTTTAGGTAAAATTTTTAATTCTTTACCAATTATTATATTATTTATCTCAGTTCTTAATGAATTTGATTTTAACTATCTTAACTTTAAATATTTCTCTTTTAATTTTCCGTTTATATTAATTTTTTACTGGAGCTTAAAAGGTGGAGAAAAGCTAGGATATGGCCTCGTTTTTATTGCTGGATTGATAAATGATGTCGTTGTTGGATTACCTATGGGTATAAGCAGTCTTTCATATCTGCTTATATGTGGTTTTGCGGTATACTTAAGAAATATCACACTGAGGCCAAACCTTATTAAAGATTGGCTCTTTTTTCTGTTCACTATCTCACTAGTGAATTCAATACTTTATATTGTTCTAATTCTATTCTTTGGAATAGATATGAATTTTTATTTCCTATTTTTTAATATTATTTTTACATTTATGTTTTATTATATTTTTTCATATATTTTTGATTATTATTCAAAATTTAATATTACGAGATAATTATGTTTGGCGGTGGAGGAGATTCAGGATACAAAAAACTTAGCACAGTAAATAGAAGAATGTTCATTATGACTGCTGCTAAACTAGTAATATTTGGTGGAATTATAACAAGACTTTTCAGTCTTCAAATAAATGAGAATAAAAAATATTTAACTTTATCTGATAAAAATCGATTAAGAGAGTGGAGATTACCACCTGTCAGAGGAGATTTTGAAGATTTTTTTGGAAATAAAATTGCCAGCAATCTCAAAGTTTATCAATTACATGTGGTACCTGAGCAAGTTGAAGATTTTAGATATTTAATGATAAGACTTAGAGATATCTTAGATATAGACTCTAAAACTTTTAAAAGAATTCTCAAGAAAAGAAGCCAGCAAAAATCTTGGGAGACGTTGATAATATCGGAGAATTTAAGCTGGGATCAGTTTGCAAAAATTAATTTTTACCTTCATGAATTATCAGGTGCTAAACCTGTTCTTTCAGTTGCAAGAAATTATCCTTATGATGAAAAATTTACTCATTTGCTTGGATATGTTGCTCAAGCAAGTGAAAAAGATTTAATTGAAAATGAAGTTATTAAAAAAAGTCACGTTCCCGGTCTAAGAGTTGGTAAAATTGGTTTAGAAAAAACTTATGAAAATCAATTAATTGGTTCAAATGGTATCCAAAGATATGAAGTAAATGCATATGGAAAACGAATTAATCAGATTGATTTTGTTGAAGGAAAAAAAGGAACAAATATTAAACTCACAGTCGATACAAAAATACAAGCCCAATGTAACGAACTTCTTAAAGATAAAGCTGGATCAATATGTGTTATGGATATTTTTACTGGTGAATTAATTGCAATGCATTCTTCCCCATCTTTTGATCCAAATTTATTTTTATATGGAATAAGTCATGACAATTGGAATGAAATACTTAACAATCCAAAAAAACCATTAATAAATAGATCTATACAAGGTTTGTATCCTCCTGGATCAACCATTAAGCCGATTGTTGCACTCTCTGCACTTGAAAATGATGTGATCTCAACAAAATTTAAAGTTAACTGCACTGGTAAAACAGAAATGTACGGACAAACATATCACTGTTGGAAAGATACAGGTCACGGAATAGTTAACTTAAGAGATGCTCTTAAAGTGTCCTGTGATACATTTTTTTATGAAATGTCAAGAAGACTTGGAGTGGACAGATTAAATCTTACGGCAAAAAAATTTGGTTTAGGAGAAAAAGTATTTAATGGGACTTACAACGAAGAGAAAGAAGGATTAATACCATCAACACAATGGAAAAAGAATGCACTAGGAAGAGGATGGGTTTTAGGAGAAACTTTAATTACTGGTATAGGCCAAGGATATATGCAGACAACTCCACTTCAACTATGTCTTATGACTGCTCAACTTGCAAATGGAGGTTTTAAAATTAAACCAAAAATAATCTACGATAAAAAAAGTGACTCTTATGAAAAAATTAAGGCCGAAATGGAAAAAAATAGAATTGATCTACTAAGTGACTTCCAACAAGATGATGCATTGGTTGACTTTTCATTAGAGAAGAAAAAACGTGATACTGATCTTTATAAACCTTTGTACAGAAACCAGGAGAATGTAAAATTTGTTCTTGAAGCTATGTTTGCATCTACAAATGAAGTTAGGGGTACATCCTATTCATCAAGAATAAGTGATAAAAAATATCAATTTGCAGGAAAAACTGGTACCTCCCAGGTCAAAAAAATTACAGAGATTCAAAGAGAACTTGATCTAGATATATCTCAAATTCCTTATGAAGAGAGAGATCATGCTTTATTTGTGGCATTTGGACCATATGTTAATCCACGATATGCTTTAAGTGTTTTTGTGGAACATGGTGGAGCAGGAAGTTCTGCTGCAGCACCTTTAGCAAAAAAACTATTTAAAACTATTGTTGATAGACACGAAGAAAGAGAAAAAATCAGAGAAAAAAGTTTAATGGAAATATAAATGTTTAAAGAAACAGCACTAAGCGGACAAACAACATTCTTTCAAAAATTAAGATCGATGGATTATATTCTGTTAGTCTGTATTTTAATATTAGGTGTCATAAGTTCATTAGCAATGTATGCAACAGATGGAGGTGAGCTTTTATACCATACAAAAAGTCATGTTTTAAGATTTATAGTTTTCTTTTTAATGATGTTTGTTTTTTCTTTCTTAAATATAAGATTTTGGCATGCAACTGGTTATCTATTTTATATTATAGTTTTGGGATTACTTATATGGGCATCTCTTTACGGAATTACTGCCTCTGGTTCTCAAAGATGGGTCGATTTATACTTTATAAATCTTCAACCGTCAGAATTGATGAAAATTGCTATTATAGTTTGTTTTGCAAAATTTTATCACAGAGCACAGATAAATCAGATAAATAATTTTAAAAATTTACTTGTCCCGATGATGATATTGGTCTTACCAATATTATTAGTCGTCAGCCAACCTGACTTAGGAACCTCAATTTTAATTGCATTAAGCGGAATTATAGTACTCTGGCTTGCAGGAATTAACTTAAAATATTTTATATATTCAGGTTTGTTTTTTTTAATTTCATTACCTTTTGTTATTGCGTTTTTAAAACCATATCAAAAACTTAGAATTTTAACTTTTTTTAATCCTGATAAAGATCCTTTAGGAGCAGGTTATCAAATTATTCAATCTAAAATAGCTATAGGATCAGGCGGTCTCACTGGAAAAGGTTTTTTAAAAGGAACACAAGGTTATCTTGAATTTTTACCTGAGAAACATACAGATTTTATTTTTACGTTATTTTCCGAAGAGCATGGTTTTATTGGATCGTTAGCACTTTTATTTATTTATGGTGTTATTATTTATAGAGTGATAGATATAGGAAAAAACGCTAGAAGTTTTTTTGGTAAATTGTTTTGTTTTGGATTTGCATCATCAATTTTTGTATTTATCACTGTAAATATGTCTATGGTTTTAGGTTTGTTGCCAATAGTTGGTTCCCCTTTACCGATAATGTCTTATGGTGGCTCTTCAATGTTAGCAACGATGATAGGTTTTAGTATTGTGATGAGTACAAAAATTTATCAAAAGCAACTTATTGCTTAATTTGTCGCAATAATTTTTTCACTTTGATATTGTATCTTTAGGAATGAATAATACTAAGATTGGAATAGTAGGCGCTGGTATTCAAGGTGTCTGTAACGCCTTGTTTCTTCAAAAAAAAAACTATGAAGTGCATCTTTTTGATAGAGAGGAACCCGGTTCAGCAGCATCATATGGAAATGCTGGTCATTTTTCACCATACGCATCTGTGCCACTTAATAGACCAGACATATTAACAGATGTTCCTGCTATGCTTATAAGCTCAACAGGACCATTAGCCTTAAAATGGAATTACGTTCCAAAAATGATTCCATGGTTTTTTAAATTAATTAAAAATTGCACAACAAAAAAAATGATGCATACAGCAAAATATATGCATCAAATTTTAGATTTAGCATTACCTGCTTATGATGAACTATTTGATGAAATTAATCTTGATGGTTTGGTAAAAAAAAATGGCATAATGTATGTTTGGACCAAAAAAAATATAGCTAGTAGAGAATTAGAAATAAAAATAAGGGATCAGCTTGGTGTAGAGCAACAGTTAGTTGGTCCAAAAGAAATAAGCGATCTTGAGCCGAACTTAAAAAAATTTTACCATGGTGGAGTTTTTTATCCTAATGCTAGACACACTATAAACCCAAGAAAAGTATTATTGAAATTATTTGATCTATTTTTAAAAAAAGGCGGTAAATTTAAAAAAACTAATGTAGAAAACATAATATTCAATGGTGACACACCAATCATTAAGACTATCAATGATAATATAATTTTTGATAAAGTAATTGTTGCATGTGGAGCATTTTCAAAAAAACTAACTGATAATTTAAATGAAAAAATTCCTTTAGATACTGAAAGGGGATATCATGTTCATTTTAAAAATTGTGAACATTTGATTTCAAGACCCGTTGTTTTTGCAAATAGGGGTTTCGGTATGACACCAATGGAACAAGGTTTAAGAGTTGTTGGAACTGTCGAATTCGGAGGATTAGATAATCCACTTTCAAAATCAAGAATTAAAAATTTAATAGACAATGCAAAATATATGCTGGATGGATTACCTGAGCATGAAGATGAATGGTTAGGTTTTAGGCCAACGCTACCAGACTTTTTACCAATTATTGGAAGTTCAAAAAATCATAAAAATGTTTATTATTCTTTTGGTCATCATCATTTGGGATGGACTTTAGGTGCAATTTCGGGAAAAATAGTATCAAAAATGATTTCTGGAGAAAAAACCAATTTAGATTTAGAACCTTACAGTTCGGTAAGGTTTAGTTAGACTTGATAAAAAAAATTAATTTTGCTTATATATTTCTATTTTTAGCAGTTTTATTTTGGTCTGGAAATTTTTTAGTTGGAAAATATGCAAGCTATCATCAAATTCCACCCTTTTCTTTAAATTTTTATAGATGGTTGTTTGCCTGGCTTATTTTGATACCATTTACATATAATGAAGTTATTCTAAACAAAAATTATATAAAAAATAATTATAAATTTTTTATTTTGTTAGGAATAACAAGTGTAACAGTTTTCAATTCTATAGTTTATTATTCACTTAACTTTACGCAAGTTATTAGCGGTGTTCTTATGATTTCGACAATTCCAGTAATGATTATGTTCATCTCTTCGATATTAAAGATTGAGAAAGCTAACAAATTTCAGTTGATTGGAGTAGCATTATCTTTTTTGGGGGTCATTACGATTATTACAAAAGCTAATTTTGATGTTTTAAGAAATCTAAATTTTAATAAAGGTGATTTAACTATGGTGGTTGCAATGCTATCTTGGGCGACATATTCGGCCTTACTTAAAGTAAAAAAACACAGTGTATCTCAACTTTGTTTATTACAAATAATTATTTCTTTTGGTCTACTATTTTTAATTCCAGTATATATTTTTGAGTTTATTTTAGGTTATCGTATTGAAATTAATTTACCTTTCACACTAACACTCTTTTATGTTGTTTTATTTCCAGGCCTATTATCATTCATCTGTTGGATAAAAGGAATTTCATTAATTGGTCCAAATAGATCAGGAATATTTTTACACCTAATGCCAATATTAAGTGCGATAATGGCAATGATTATTTTTGATGAGAGATTTATGTTTTTTCATGCATTAGGGGCTTTATTCATTTTAAGCGGGATATTAATATCTAATAAGAGAATAAGTAATTAAATGAACTTACCAATAATAAATCATGATGATTATGTTGCAAAAATAAATGATGATAACAAATTTCCTATTAAAAAATTTGGTGAGCTTGCAAAATACTTAATAAGCGAAGGAGTTACTGAAAAATTTATACAACCTGAATTTTGTTCTGTTGAAACATTAAGTAAAGCGCATTCAGTAGATTATATTAATAAGATTAAAAACAAAAATTTAGATGCCCAATCTCAAAAAAAAATAGGCTTTCCTCTAAATGATAGCGTAGTTAATAGATCATTTAGAGCTACAGGTGGAACGGTCTTGGCAAGTAAACTTGCTTTACAAAATCGTTTATCGTGTAACACAGCTGGTGGAAGTCATCACGCAACACGAGATGAAGGAGCAGGTTATTGTGTTTTCAACGATGTAGCAGTTGCAGCTAAGCATGTGCTTTCAAAAAAAACTATTAAAAAAGTATTAATAATTGACTTAGATGTTCACCAAGGAAATGGAAATTCAGAAATTTTTAAAAAAGATAGATCAGTTTTTACATTTAGTATGCATTGTAAATCAAATTACCCAGCAAAAAAATCAAATAGCGATTTGGATGTTGAATTAAAAGATAATACCGAAGATAAGGAATATATTGATGTTTTGAAAAAGAATTTACTTATTTTAAACAAAGAAAACTTCGATTTGATTTTCTACATTGCTGGAGTTGACATTCATCATAATGATAGACTAGGCAAATTAAAAATCACAGATGAAGGTATAAAAAATAGAGAAGAATTAGTAATTTCTAATTTTTTTGATAAAAAAATTCCATTATGTGGGGTTTTAGGTGGCGGATATAACAAAGATTTTAAAAAATTAGTTGAGCTTCACGCAATTTTACATAAATCCTGTGCATCAATATTATGAAAAAAATTAATTCAAAACTTTCTTCAGAACAAAAATTAATTCTATTTGAAGAGGGTACTGAAAGACCAGGTTCAAGTATATTAAATGGAGAAAAAAGAGAAGGATCCTATCACTGTGTAAATTGTGATGTAAAATTATTCGACTCTAGTTCTAAATATGAAAGTGGTTCCGGTTGGCCTTCGTTTTACGACTCTTTACCCAACGTGTTTGAAACAAAAACTGATCATCATATTGGTTACGCAAGAACAGAATATCATTGTAAAAATTGTGGTGGTCATCATGGACATATATTTAATGATGGACCTAAACCAACTGGAAAAAGATTTTGTAACAATGGTCTCTGTCTAAACTTTAAACCTAAAAAATGATTATTCAATATACACTTTTTTTATTTGGTTTAATTTGGTCATTCTCAATTATTAAAACCCAATCAATTTTTAACAAAAAAGTTGGATTAATATTTAAAATATTTATTTCAAAAATCTCTTGGTTTTCCTTTTTAGCTGCTTGTTATTTTGGATTTAAAAATTTCTCAATTAAACTGACTTTTATTGGGATTTTCGTAAGTGTATTGTTGGTTCAATTAAGTTTTTCTTTTATAAAAAATAAGCTAAAAGAGAAATTTGATGAACAAAAATTACATCAATTTAAAACTTTTTTTGAAATTTCTTTAATAATTTTGATACTTTATTTTATTTTATTCTAAAAGCTCTTTTAGTTTATTTTCTTTTTCTAAAGCCCTTAACTCAGTGTAACCACCTACATGGTGATCGCCAAAAAAGATTTGAGGGATAGTTCTTTGGCCATTAGATTTTTTGATCATCTCATCTCTTATGTTTTCACCAGATGAAACATCTATTTCATTAAATTTTAATTTATTTCTTTCAAGCAATCTTTTTGCAGCATCACAAAAATTACAAGAAGGGCCTGTATAAATGAGAATATTTTTCATTTCTTATATATAGTCATTTTTTTTTATTTTTCTTCTAATTTCTTTTCTAGATAATTCAAATTTTTTTCTATGTTTGATACTTTGGTTTTTAGCTCTTTTCCTCCAAAGTCTAAAAGAAGAGGGTTTCAATTTCTTTCTCATTATTTTAATTACGTCACTTTCAGAATATCCAGATCTTTTTTTTATCTCCTCAAAAGTGATGCGGTCCGCCCAGGCAGCCCACACAACCCAATCTGGACTCATAGAATTCGGCTCTGGATTTTTGACCTTTGTGATGGGTCTGTGACCTTTTTTCATAATTTATTAATAAATATTAAAAATTTGCTTAATGCAATTTTTATGGAGTGTGATATATTGGGTTTAGATAGTCCTATCTAGCCATCTTTAGCTCCCGGTTTTTTAGGACTATCCCTCAAAAAAGCCTCTAAGCGTAATTTTTAGCGCCACATCAATATTTTAGTTTTTGTGATAATAATAATCCTAATATTATGAAATTAGGATTTATTGGAACTGGTGAAATTACAAAAGCTGTAGTTATTGGCATCTTAGGGTCGAAATTAAAGTTTAAAAAAATTTATTTATCAGAACGAAATAAAAAAATTTCCTCTTTTTTAAGAAAAAAGAATAAAAAAATTCAAATTGAAAAAGACAACCAGCTAATAATTGATAAATCAGACTGGGTTTTTTTAGCTGTAACGCCAAAGGTTGGCAATCAAATCATCGGAAAACTAAATTTTAAAAAAAAACAAGTTATTATTAGCTTTATTTCTACAATTCAGCTTCCAAAACTTAAAAAATTAACAAAAAACAGAACTAATATTGTTCGCGCAATTCCCTTGCCACCAATATCTCTAAGAAAAGGACCAGTTCCAATATTTCCACCAAATAAAAAAGTAAAAAAATTTTTTTCTCATTTAGGTACAGTTGTTGAAATAAATAATGAAAAAAAATCTCTAAATTTCTGGTCAACTTCAGGAATGATGGCCCCATTCTATGAATTTTTAAACACTTTATCCAAATGGCTTATTTCAAAAGGTGTCAAAAAAAATAACGCGCAAAGTTATATTACTTCATTATTCATAGCTCTATCTGAGAGTGCATATGGTCATTCAAATAAAGATTTATCAATTTTAGTGAAAAACTCACAAACTCCTGGAGGACTTAATGAACAAGCTGTGCGATCATTAAGGAAATTGAAATTTTATAGTTCCACTGATAAAACCTTAAGTGAAATCCTTAAAAGATTAAAAAAATAAATAAAATGAGAGAAATTCTAAAAAACGTTAAAGAAAAACTGATTTCTAAGTACTCAAAAAGCGATAATCCAAAAAAGTTTAAACCAAGACTAAAAGCTAGAATAAGAAAAAATAAACGTTTAATTGTCAAAAATATAGATAACTTTTTTGATTGGATTAAAGGAGCGGAAATAGTTGAACTTAAAAAATGTAATACTAGCGAGGATCCTGTAAGACCTGAACTGGATAATAAATTTAGAACTAGCTATGGCAGAAAAATTTATGGAGTAAAATATAAAGGTGAAATTCATGCTGTAATGTGTTTTGCTTTTACTAATGAAATTCCCAAAAGTGTTGAAGAATTGGATATGATGAGCAAGGATGCTTTTCTTCAAAGTATACGAAGAGAATATCAAGTAGGAAAAATAGCAATTGCATACACAGTATGGTCAAAAAAAAGGGGCGGGGGTAAATTGATTGTAAAAGAGGTATTCAAATTAATTAAGAAAACACATCATTTAAATCGGCTAATTACTTTATCACCACTCACAGAAATGGCCCGAAAGTTTCATTTAAGTAATGGAGCTGTTCAAATACAAGTCAACGAGACTACCCAAAACTTTGAATACGAAAAAGTTTGAAGTTCTTTTTCAAATGAAATACGTTTAATAAGTTAATTCTTTTAATAAGGATCTAACTAATGAACAGAAACTTATTCGTACTTTTTTTTAGTCAAATTTTTAGCTTTACAGCCGCACCAGTAACAGTTTTTCTAAGCGGTATTATTGGATCACAAATAAGCCCTTTGAAATCTTTATCAACTTTACCAATGTCAATATCTGTTGTTGGTATCGCTCTGGGAGCAATTGTTGCCACCAAAACAATGAGTTTATTAGGAAGAAGGACAGGCTTTATTATTGCAGCTATTTCTAATTCTTTAGTTTCGTTATTGGCCGCATATTCAGTTATGACTCAGAATTTTATTTTATTTTGTTTTGCAAATTTTTTTATTGGGGTTGGAATGGCTTTTACCCATCAATATCGATTTGCTGCAGCTGAAAGTGTTGATAAAGAAAAAATACCGAAAGCAATTTCAATAATTCTTTTAGGAGGTATAGTTTCTGCATTTATTGGTCCAGGCACAGCAAATTTAACAAAAAACTTTTTGTCAGAACAATTATATGTTGGTTCATATGTATCCCTTGCGGTGTATATGTTTCTGCCAGCTATTCTCTTTTTATTTTACAAAAACAATACAATCGAAAAAAAAGATATAAGTTTTATTGGTAGAGGCTATTTTGAAATTATTTCTCAACCTAGATTTTTACAAGCAATGGTGGCAAGTGCATTTGGATATGCAATAATGACCTTTTTGATGACTGCTACTCCAATAAGCATGCATGTAATGGAAAATATGTCATTAGACAAGACAAGTTTTGTTATTCAGATGCATGTTGCATCAATGTTTTTACCATCCTTAATAACTGGAAATTTGATAAAGAAATTCGGACATAGTAAAATTATGTATATTGGCCTGTTACTTTATGGTGTAACAATAGCCTTAAGTTTACTTGACCAAACTTTTTTTAATTATTTAATTGCTTTGATTTTTCTTGGGTTTGGCTGGAATTTTTTATTTATATCAGGGACAAGTCTTCTGGTAACAACTTACAAAGAGCACGAAAAGTTTAAAGCTCAAGGTTTAAACGATTTTGTAGTTTATTCAGTACACGCAATAGGAAGTTTATCAGCTGGTATCTTATTAGTTTTAACTAATTGGAAGTTAATGAACGTTATCTGTATCCCTTTAATGGCAATTATTTTGATTACAATATTAAGAGCTGAATTTATTGAAAAAAAAACTAGAAATACTTTTTAAAATCTTCAGCTACCTTTAGTATTTCTAAATCAACAAGACCACCAATTATCAATTGAATAGCAACAATTAGAATAAAGCCTAAACCTATATAAGCAATCCACAAATGTTTTTGAATATAGTTTGCAAGATAAGTTGCAAGAGCACCGGTTAAAATAACTGATAAAACCAAACCAAAAACCATAAAACCAAAGTTTCCCTTTGCAGCACCAACTACCCCAATAACGTTATCGAAGCTGATTGTTATATCTGCAAAAAGAACTTTATAGACACTTTGTATGTATGAGGGCTGTTTTGATACCTTAGTTGGAGATTTAATTTTTTTGATCTCAAACAAATCTTTTCTTAAATCATTAACGATCCAAACTAAAAGTAAACCACCTAAAATTTTAATAAAATAAAATTTAAATAAGTATGTTGCAAATACAGCAAAAATAACTTTAAAAACTAAAGCGCCTGCAACACCCCACAATATAATTTGTTTTCTGTGTTTAGGAACAAAGTTAGCCGCTATTAGTCCAATTATAATCGCGTTGTCCGCTGCAAGAATAATATCTATGAAGATAATTTGTAAGAGTATAATAGATTGTTCAATCAAGATTCCTCAATAATATAAAATTTTTTGTATAATTCAATTAAAAGTAGTGAAAATTTTTATTGATTTAAAGTTTTAGACATAATCAAATGGGTGTTTAATAAATTAAGGAGGAGAAATGAAAATATTTAAATATATTTTATCAATTTTTGTTGCCCTACTTGTATTTACACATTCAAATGCTGCTGAAAAATGGGATATGGCTCTGGCTTATGGTGCTGGAAACTTTCATTCAGCAAACGCAACTGAATTTGCAAATAACGTAACAAAAAAAAGTAAAGGCAAACTCACTATAGTTACTCATCCGGGTGGTTCTCTATTTAAAGGGGGAGAAATTTTTAGAGCTGTAAGAACTGGTCAGGCTCCAATTGGAGAAAGATTTATGTCAGCTTTAGGTAAAGAAGATCCATTACTAGAAATCGACTCACTTCCATTTTTAGCGACTTCGTATGGTGATGCTATGAAACTTTACAAGGCTTCAAAAGCTGAAATTGCAAAAAGTTTGGATAAAAAAGGACTTGTATTTTTATATGCAGTTCCATGGCCAGCTCAAGGTTTGTACTCTAAAAAAGAAATTAATAGTGTAGCAGATCTTAAAGGTTTAAAATTTAGAGCTTATAACAGTGCAACTGTAAGAATTGCAGAATTAACTGGTATGGCTCCAACTAAAATTGAAGCTGCTGAGATATCTCAAGCATTTTCAACAGGAGCTGTCGAAAGCATGATTACCTCTCCAACAACTGGTAAGAATAAAAAGATTTGGGAAAATGGTGTAAAATATTTTTATGACATTGCAGCATGGTTTCCAAAAAACATGATTATAGCAAACAAAGAGGCGTGGAATAAGTTAGATAAAGCGACTCAAGATTTAATCATGAAAGAAGCAGCAGTTGCTGAAAGAAAAGGTTGGCAGCTTTCTAAAATGGGAAATAAAAATGACAAAAAAGCTTTAGCTGATGCTGGCATGACTGTTGGTAAAGTTAACGCTGCCTTAAAATCTCATTTTGAAAAAGTCGGTCAAACAATGTCTAAAGAATGGGCTAGCAAAGCTGGTTCAAGAGGACAAACTGTTTTATCAAAATATTAATAATTTAAAATAAAAGGCCATCTATATAAGATGGCCTTTTTAAATTATGTTAATCAAATTAGAAAACTTCCTTCATCGAGTTTATAAATTTTCAGGTATTTTAGCGGCTATATTTCTTATACTTGTTGCAACTTTTATTTTAATAGGGATATCGTCTCGAATTTTTGATTTTTACATAAGAGGTTTGTCTGAGTATTCAGGATACTGTATGGCTGCCTCAACTTTTTTTGCACTTGCTTATACATTTTCAGAAGGCGGCCATATAAGAATTACATTGTTTTTAGAGAAAATGACCAGTCGATTAAAAAAAATATTTGAAATTTGGTGTTTGACTATTTCATCTATCTTTTCAGGATTTCTTTTTTTCTATTTCAGTAAAATGTTATTTATTTCATATAAGTTCCAAGAAAGAAGCGAAGGGGCTGATGAAATTTTAATTTGGATACCCCAGACAAGTTTAGCCTTTGGATCCTTTATCTTTTTTATATGTATTTTACATCATCTTTTTAAAGCTTTTAAAAATGACTGAAATTATATTAGCAATTTTTTTTATTACCGTTTTATTATTATTTTTAAGTAGCGGTGTATGGGTTGCTTTAAGTATGATTGGTGTCTCAGCTATTGCAATGGAACTGTTCACATCAAGGCCAGTCGGTGACGCAATGGCAACAACGATTTGGGGAATGTCGTCTTCTTGGACACTTACCGCACTTCCCTTATTTGTTTGGATGGGTGAAATATTGTTTAGAACGAAATTATCTGAAAATCTTTTTGAAGGACTTTCTCCATGGATGCAAAAACTTCCTGGAGGACTTATTCATGTAAATGTTGTTGGCTGTGCGATTTTTGCAGCTATTTCAGGTTCCTCTGCAGCAACAGTTGCGACTGTAGGCAAAATGTCTATACCTGAACTTCGTAAAAGAAATTATCCAGAAAAAATATTACTCGGAAGTTTGGCTGGGTCTGGAACTTTAGGTTTGTTGATACCACCATCTATAATTTTAATAATTTACGGTGTAACAGTTCAAGAGTCTATTGCTAAGCTTTTTATTGCAGGAATTTTCCCTGGAATAATGATTGCTATTATTTTCATGACTTATGTTGTTATTTGGTCATTGATGAATAAAGATAAAATGCCTGTCTTGACAGAAGAGATACCTTTTATTGAAAAAATAAAGAAATCAGGCAAATTAATTCCAGTAATATTGTTAATTGTATCTGTAATAGGATCTATTTATTCAGGTGTAGCCACTGCAACAGAGGCAGCTTCACTAGGAGTAGTTGGAGCATTAATACTATCTTTTTTTCAAAAAAGTTTAACTATAGATTCATTTAAGAAGTCCTTATTAGGAGCAACCAAAACCTCCTGTATGATTGGATTTATTCTGGCTGGATCAACTTTTCTTTCATTAGCCATGGGTTTTACTGGATTACCAAGAAATTTAGCAATTTGGATAGATACAATGCAGCTTTCACCTTACATACTAATCATTGTATTGATGATTTTTTACATAATTCTTGGAATGTTTTTGGATGGAATTTCAGCAGTTGTTTTAACAATGGCAATAATTGAACCTATGATTAGACAGGCTGGTTTTGACATGATTTGGTTTGGGATATTCTTAGTTGTTGTAGTTGAAATGGCACAAATAACTCCTCCCGTTGGGTTTAATTTGTTTGTCTTACAAGGAATGGCTGAAAAGGATATGGGATATATAGCAAGAAGTGCTTTTCCACTTTTCCTATTAATGATTTTGGCGACAGTTATAATTATTATATTTCCTGAAATAGCTTTATGGCTTCCTGAGAAAATGATTCAGAATATAAATTAGTATTTAGACTCTTTTTTACCTTCAATAACTAACTTAAGATCTTTATACTCTTTGCAATTACAATCTTTAAGAACAGCAAGTCTTTCTTTAGCTTTGTCTAGTCTATTAGTAGCCACAAATAATTCTCCCATGTATTCGTTGATACCGACATGCTTAGGATCTAATTCAAGTCCCATTGAATAATATATTTCAGCATTTTCGTAATCACCAATTTTTCTATGTGCAAAGCCTAAATAGTTAAGTGTGTTGGGGTCTGCGGGAAATTCTTTATTATGTTTTAGCAAATATCCAATAGCTTTTTTGTAATGTTTTTGTGCTTTATCTGTTTTATTTTTTTTTTCAAATTTTTTTGCTTTATTAATCATTTTTTCTCCAATTTGGTATTGGCTTACTGGTTTTGCTTCCCCACCACTACCAGATCCACCACTACTTCCTGCTGAAAAAGCTGGACTAGTAATTAAAACAAATAGTAAAACAGTTAAAAATTTTTTAAACATTATTTAAACTTTTTTAATTCATCTAATGGCATTAAATCTAAATTATTTTTTTTTAAATTTTCTTTAACTTTCAATGCTGTATCCAAAGATGAAAGATTATCACCATGTATACAAACTGAGTCAATTTCACAAGGAATTTGTTTACCAGAGAGACAATTTAACGCTTGGTTTTTTACCATCTTTAAAACATGTTCTTGCGCTTTAATTGGATCTGTTATTAGTGCGGTATTTTTCTTTCTTGAAACTAAGTTCCCGTCGTCCTCGTAATTTCTATCTGCAAAAATTTCACAAGCCACCTTCATCCCCAATTTTTTTGCAGAATCCTCCATTTTGGAACCAGTTGGCACTAAATAAATTAAATCTTTATTAATTTTGTAAATCGTTTTTGCAATAACGGTTGCCAACTCAATATCCTCACATGCCATATTATTTAATGCACCATGAGGCTTAATATGAGATACACTGACTTCGTTTTGTTGAGCAATGGCTTGAAGTATATTGTATTGATCTTGAATAAGTTTCTCTATTTCAGCTGAGGAAAGATTAATTCTTTTTCTTCCAAAATTTTCAGGGTCATTAAATGATGGGTGCGCTCCAATACTTACACCATTTTTTTTTGATATTTTTATAGTTTCTCTCATAGTATCTTCATCTCCCGCATGATAACCGCAAGCAATATTTGCAGAATTGACTATACCTAATAGTTCAGGATCATATTTATTAGAGTGGTGTTTGGATTTTTCACCTAAATCGCAATTAATATTAATTTCCATAATTTATGAGTTAAAGTATAACATGGCATGATCAAAAATATATACAATCTTGGCGACGCAGCTTTATATTGTGATTTTGGCGATACTGTAAACAAAGAAACTAATCTTAAAGTAATAAATTATTTTAATGATATAAGAGAAAAAAATATTACTGGCATAAAAAACATTGCACCTTCGTATAATAAATTAATAATTTATTTTGATTTAGAACTTACCAATTTTAAAAAAATAAAAGATACTGTAGAAAATCTTGATATTTCAAATTTTGAAGCAGCTAAAACAAAAATAGTAAAGATACCGGTGTGTTTTGACGATGAGTTTGCACTTGACTTAGAAAGGGTTGAAAAAAAAGTGGGATTAGAAAAAAAAGAGATAGTCAATCAATTAATATCTCAAAAATATTTTTGTTATATGACGGGATTTATTGCTGGCATGCCTTTCCTTGGTGATATTAAAGAAAAAATCAGATTAGATAGGCTTGAAACTCCAAGGGTTAAAGTACCTAAGGGCTCAGTAGGTATTACGGAACAATTCTGTAATATCTATACTTTTGAAAGTCCAGGTGGGTGGAATATTATTGGTAATTCACCCAAAAAAGTTTTTACTAAAGATCCAACTAAATTAACATTAATCGATCCAGGTGATGAAGTAGAGTTCTTCGAAATTTCAAAAAAGGAATATTCAAAATTTAATGAGCAAAAATAGTTTTAAAGTATTAAGACCTGGTATAAATACCACTTTTCAAGATTTAGGAAGAGATAACTTATATCATGTAGGCCTTCCATTTAGTGGAGCAATAGACAAAAGGAATTTTCTAATTGCTAACTCATTAATTACTAATAAAGAGGATGATGCAGTATTAGAGTTTGCATACCAAGGACCCTTACTCGAATTTTCTGGAAGTCAAACATCTATTGTAATCACAGGTAATGTTAATTTTAAAATAATTAAAAAAGACACCTCTGAAATAAAAGGTGAATGTTATAGAACTTACAATCTAAATGATAAAGACTGTCTTGATATTATATCAACTGAAAAGTCAGTCTATGGCTACCTTTCGGTAAAAGGTGGTTTTCAGATTAATAAATTTTGTAATAGTTATTCGACAACTGTTAGAGCTGAAGTAGGTCCTAATGATGGAAAAAAAATAGAGATTGAACAGACAATAATTCTAAATACTACTGATAGCACAATTAAAAAGAGTTTAGAATATTCAAACTCAAAAATAGAATTTATAAGGGTAATAAAGGGTACAAACTTTGATTACTTCTCAGAAGACTCAATCAAAGATTTTACAAGTAAAGAATTTACAGTTTCAAAACTTACCGATAGAATGGGAATGAGATTAAGTGGACCTAAAATTAAGAATTTAAAGAAAACAAACATCAAGTCTGAAGGATTAGGAAAAGGAGTAATACAAGTTCCAGCTGACGGAGACCCTATAGTAATGCTTTCAGATCATGGAACAATAGGCGGTTATCCAAAAATTGCTGTTGTAATAAGTGCAGATTATGACAAGTTAGCACAATGCCCACCTGGAGATAAAATCAAATTTAAAATTGTAAATCTTACAGAGGCAGAAAATTTATATAAAATTTATACTATGGAAACTAAGAATATAATTAATAAAATAAAATGAATTTTATAACAAGATTACCGGGTCCACTATTAGTTTTTTTTGGTGCCACTAGTTTAAGTTTTGGAGGAATGATTGTAAAATCTTTTGAGGGCGCCACATTATGGCAGATACTTTTTTGGAGATCTCTTTTTTTTATTTTAGTTGTATCAATTTTTTTACTCATTACTTATAAAAAAAATGTTTTTAATGCTTTTAAGAAATCAGGCTTCCCCGGTCTTATCGGGGGTATAGTTTTATCTTCAGGGTTTTGTGGTTATGTTTTTGCAATGTACAATACTACAGTAGCCAATGCTAATTTTATTATTCAAACTCAAACAATTTTCCTAGCAATCTTTGGATATTTATTTTTAAAGGAAAAAATTTCAAAATTAACTTTGATATCAATTATACTAGCTATCTCTGGCATTATTTTAATGGTTGGAGGATCTTTGTCACCAGGACAAATGTCTGGAAATTTTGCAGCATTTATTATGCCAGTGTCATTTGCAATCTTAATTATTATTATTAGAAAATACCCAGATGTAGACATGATACCGTTACAATTAATTGCTGGAATAGTTGCAATGTCGGTTGGTTATTTTGTTGCAGGTAAAATTAACATTTCTTCATATGATATATTTTTAGGTTTTCTAGCAGGTTTTTTTCAACTTGGATTTGGTTTTATATTTATAACAATTGGAGCAAGATCTACGCCTTCAGCAATTGTTGGTATCATAATGCTCACAGAAGCTATTCTTGGACCTCTTTGGGCATGGTTATTTGTGAATGAAAATCCACCATTTATTGTTTTAATTGGAGGGTCAGTTGTATTATTCGCTGTATTACTACAGTTTTACAATGTTATTAAGTTAGAAAAAAAAACTATTTCTTAATGACGATTATCAAAAATATGCTAATATACTTAGATACGGGAGAGACTACATAGTAGCGCCGAAGGAGCAAAAACCCCAGAAACTCTCAGGCAAAAGGACCGTACATATTAACTCTGGAAAGAGACAAATTCTCGCCGAAGGAGCTAAAATCTCTCAGGCACCACGACAGAGGGGGTTAGAGAGTTAATATGAATATAAAAAAAACTGCACTATACGAACTACATAAAAAGCACAACGCTAAGTTTGTTGAGTTTGCTGGCTACAGTATGCCGATACAATACTCTGAGGGAATTGTAAAAGAGCATAATATTACAAGAAATAAATCCGGAATTTTCGATGTTTCCCATATGGGGCAGTTATTTATTAAATACAGTAACGATATAACAGACAAACTCCAAGAAATTTTACCAACTGATCTTAAAAATTTAAAAATTAATCAAAGCAAGTATTCGTTTTTAATGAAAGAGAATGGGGGAATATATGATGATCTCATCATCACAAGAATGAAAGATCAGTACATGATTATTTTAAATGCCGCTTGTAAACAAAACGATCTTCAGATTATTAAAAATACATTGGATGATCAAAATTTGGACATGAACAATAATTTGTCTCTTGTAGCGATACAAGGTCCAGAGTCTAAAACAATTCTTGAAAATGTAGTTTCAAATGTATCAAAATTAAAGTTTATGAACGGAGAAAATTTTACTTTTAAAAATAATGAAATCTATATTACAAGATCTGGATATACAGGTGAAGATGGATTTGAAATATCATTACCTAATAAAGTCGCAATCTCTTTTGTAGAAGAGTTAATTTCTAAAGGGTCAACTTTAATTGGGTTGGGCGCAAGAGATACTTTAAGATTAGAGGCAGGTTTATGCTTGTACGGTCATGACATAAACGAAAATACCAGTCCAGTTGAAGCAAATTTAAAGTGGGCAATTTCAAAAAATAGAATAAATGATAACTTTATAGGATCACATCAAATAAAAAAACAAATCGAAGAAGGCGTGTCAAAATTAAGAGTTGGTATCAAACCAGAGACTAGAGTTATAGCAAGAGAGTCAACGAAAATTTTTGATGAAAAAGACAATGAGATTGGAAAAGTCACTAGCGGAACATTTGGACCAAGCGTTAATGCTTCAATCGCAATGGGCTATATTTCAAATTCTCATTCTAAAAAAGATACAAAAGTTTACTTAGAAGTAAGAGGAAAAAAAGTGCCTGCCAATGTTTGTGATTTGCCATTTTATAAAAAAAGTTATGTGAAAGGAGAAGCCAATGTCTAATACAAAATTTTCAAAAGAACATGAATGGATTACACTAGATGGGGAGGTTGGAACTATTGGAATTACAAAACATGCAACTGAAATGTTAGGCGACATAGTTTTTGCTGAATTACCTGAGAAAGGATCTAATGTTGAAAAAGATGGAACTGCGGGAGTGGTAGAGTCCACAAAAGCTGCAAGTGATGTCTATACGCCAGTAAGTGGTGAAGTTGTAGAAATTAATCAATCAATTGTTGACGATCCATCAAAAATCAATGCTGACCCAGAAGGTGGAGCATGGTTTTTTAAATTAAAGTTAAAAGATAAATCAGAACTTGATACTCTTATGAATAAAGAAGAGTACGATAAATTTGCAAAGGAGACATCAGCATAATGTTACCAAATTCAGAAAAAGATTTTTTAAAGAGACACATTGGACCTTCTAAAGAAGATCAATCAAAAATGTTAAAAGAATTAAATTATAAATCACTAGATGATTTAATTGACAGCACAGTACCAGAAAAAATAAAGTTTAAAGGTGAATTAAATATTGGTGAATCAAATTCAGAATATGAAGCTTTGAGAAAATTAAGAGCAATATCAAAAAAAAATCAAGTTTACTCTAATTTTATTGGTATGGGTTATTATGGAACTTATACACCTTATGTAATTTTAAGAAATATATTAGAAAATCCAGGTTGGTATACTTCATATACACCTTATCAGCCAGAAGTAGCTCAAGGAAGACTTGAGATGTTATTAAATTTTCAACAAATGATTGTTGATTTTACTGGAATGGATATAGCTAATGCCTCTTTATTAGATGAGGGTACAGCAGCAGCGGAGGCTATGGGCTTAAGTCACAGATTGAACAAAAAAGATAGTAATTTAGTTTTTGTATCTGAGGATTGTCATCCTCAAACAATAAATGTAATTCAAACTAGAGCTGAACCGTTGGGTTTAAAAGTATTGGTTGGTAAAGAAGATGAGGTTCTAGAACAGTTAAAAGAAGATTTAGTTTGTGGAATTTTACAATATCCTGGAACTTTAGGAGATATTAAAGACCCAAGTGAAGCAATTAGCAAAATTCATAAAAAGAATGGTAAGGCTGTATTAGCTTGTGATTTGTTAGCATTAGCAAAATTAAAAACACCAAGAGAACTTGGTGCTGACATAGCAGTTGGAAGCTCACAAAGATTTGGTATCCCAATGGGATATGGAGGTCCACATGCAGCTTTTTTTGCAACAAAAGATGAGTACAAAAGATCAATGCCAGGAAGAATTGTCGGTGTGTCAGTTGATAGACACGGTAACAAGGCATATAGATTGTCCTTGCAAACTAGAGAGCAACATATCAGAAGAGACAAGGCGACAAGCAACATTTGCACCGCCCAAGCTCTATTAGCAATTGTATCAGCAGCTTATTCTATTTATCACGGCCCAGATGGAATTAAGAATATTTCTGAAAGAGTCTCACAATTAGCAAAAAGTTTTGCCGATAAAATAAAACAGTCTGGATATGAACTTTATTCTAATTATTTTTTTGATACTGTCACAATCATTACTAAAGAAAAAACTGATCAAATTTATAAAAATGCTTTAAATCAAAAAGTTAATATACGTAAAGTAAATTCTGAAATGCTTGCAGTTTCTTTTGATGAAAGAAAGAATGTTTATAGAGTAAATCAACTGTTAAAAATTTTTAACGCAGCAGAATCAATTAAAAAAGAGGATCCTTCAGTAAGTTTACCTAATCTCCCAAAAAACTTATTGAGAACCTCAAAATATTTAGAACATCCAGTTTTCAACTCATACCATTCTGAAACTGAAATGTTGAGATACTTAAAAAGATTAGAAGATAAGGATATAGCATTGAATAGAACAATGATTGCACTTGGTTCATGCACAATGAAGCTAAATGCTGCCGCTGAGATGATCCCAATTTCATGGAAAGAGTTTGCAGAACCTCATCCATTTGTCCCAATTGAACAAATGGAAGGATTCAGAGATCTATTTACTGATCTAAAAAATTGGTTGCGTTCCATAACTGGTTTCTCGGGTGTTTCTCTTCAACCTAATGCAGGTGCTCAAGGTGAATATGCGGGATTAATGGTTATACGAAAGTATCATTTAGATAGGGATGAGGCCAATAGAAACATATGTTTAATTCCAAGTTCAGCACACGGTACTAATCCGGCAAGTGCACAAATGACTGGAATGAAAGTTGTTGTTGTTAATTGTGATAAAGAAGGAAATGTTGATTTCGATGACTTAAAGAAAAAAGCAGAGCAACATTCTGAAAACCTTGGGGCATTAATGGTAACTTACCCATCCACTCATGGAGTTTTCGAAGAAAAAATATCAGATATTTGTGAGTTAGTTCATAAACATGGTGGTCAGGTTTATATGGATGGTGCAAATCTAAATGCATTAGTGGGAATTGCTAAACCAGGAAATTTTGGTCCAGACGTTTGTCATATTAATTTACATAAAACGTTTTGTATTCCTCATGGTGGAGGAGGACCTGGAATGGGACCAATTGCTTGTAAAAGACATTTACAAGTTTACTTGCCCAACCACCCAGTAATAAAAGATTGTGGGCCAACTTCTGGAATTGGAGCAGTTTCTGCAGCCCCTTGGGGAAGTTCAAGCATTTTATCAATTTCTTGGATGTATATTAAAATGATGGGATCAACTGGATTAAAGCTTGCTACTCAAGTTGCAATATTGAATGCAAATTATATAGCTCATAGATTAAAAGATCACTTTCCGATTTTGTACAAAGGGTCAAATGGCAATGTGGCACACGAATGTATTATTGATATTAGAAAAATTAAATCAGAAACAGGAATAACAGAGGAAGATATTGCGAAAAGATTAATTGATTATGGTTTTCATGCACCAACTATGTCCTGGCCTGTTGCTGGTACAATGATGATAGAACCAACTGAAAGTGAAAGCCTTACAGAAATAGACAGATTTTGCGAAACTTTAATTAAGATTAAAAAAGAAATAGACAAGATTAAGTCCGGAGAGTTTGACAAAGTAGACAATCCAATTAAGAACGCACCTCATACTGATCTTGAACTGTCTTCTGACGAGTGGAAACACAAATACTCAAGAGAGGAAGCAGCTTATCCATCTAAATATTTAAAAACAAATAAATTTTGGCCTCCAGTTGCTAGAGTTGATAATGTTTATGGAGATAAAAATATATTCTGCACCTGTCCAAGTATTGACGAATTTAAAGAAGATGCAGCTTAAAATTTGATGAAAATTGCTGTAATTGGCTCAGGAATTTCTGGATTAAGTGCAGCATATTATTTATCAAAAAAACATAAAGTTGATCTTTTCGAAAAGGAAGATCGATTTGGTGGACATTCTCATACATTAGAAATTTCAACCGACATTCAAAGTAAAAAAAAGATCCGCACAGATATTGGATTTATTGTTTTTAACAAACAAACTTATCCAAACTTAATTAACTTTTTCGATGAAATCGGGGTAGAGATAGAAAAAAGCAATATGAGTTTATCATTTTTAGTAAAAGAAAAAGATCTAGAATATAGTGGGAAAGGAGTCCGAGGGGTATTTTCTTATAAAAAAAATTTGTTAAACACAAGTTTTATAAAAATGTTTTATGAGATTATAAAGTTTTATAACAAGAGTTCTAAATTAGATGATATAGATGAAAATTTAAATCTTGGATCATTTCTTCAAAAAGAAAAAATGTCAGATTTTTTTATCAATTATCATATTTTACCAATGGTATCAGCCATTTGGTCAATGCCACCCGACAATGCAAAAAATATGCCTGTTAAGTTTTTTTTAAAATTTTTTCAAAATCATGGCTTGTTTAAATTTAAAGATAGACCTCAATGGTATACTGTGAAAAATAGAAGTATTGAATATGTAAATAAAGTAATAAAAAAAATTAGTGGGGAGCATTTTAAAAATTATAAAATTAATAAAGTTACAAGATCAGATAATGCTGCACGTGTTTTTTATGGAGGAGAAAACGAATATTTTGAGTATGATAAAGTCGTAATTGCAACCCACGCAGATGAAGCTTTATCTATAATCGATGAGCCTTCTAATGATGAAAAAGACATATTAAGTAATTTTAAATATAAGAAAAACTTAGCTATAATTCACTCAGATGAAACTGTAATGCCTAAAAAAAGAATAAATTGGAGTGCGTGGAATACTTTTGTATCAGAAAATAATGATAGTTCAGTTACCTACTGGTTAAATTTATTACAGAATTTAAACATAGAAAAAAATATCTTTTTAACTTTAAATCCTCATTTCAATATCGATGAAAAACTCGTGATTGATAAAATTCAATTCAGTCATCCATATTATGATCATCAAACTTTAAAAAATCAAAAAAAATTAGATTTATTACAAAATAAACAAAATATATTGTTCTGTGGAAGTTATCATGGTTATGGTTTTCATGAAGACGGTATTAAATCAACATTAAATATGATTAAATTTATTAATGATTGAGAATTCATTTATATATATGGGCGAAGTCATTCATAAAAGATTCAAGCCAAAAGAACATTTTTTTAAATATAGTGTATTTTCTTTACTAATTGATCTTAGCGAAATAAGACTTATTAATAAAAAAATTCCCTTTTTTTCTTACAATAAATTCAATGTTCTTAGTTTTTTTGATAAGGATCATGGCGAGAGGGATGGTTCTGATTTAGGAGTTTGGGTAAGAAAAAAATTAAAAGAAAAAGGAATAACTTCAGAAGAAATTAAGATTAAAATTCTTTGTTACCCTAGAATTTTTGGATATGTTTTTAATCCCCTAAGTATTTTTTTCATTTATAATAAAATTGGTGAACCAATTGCAATTTTTTATGAAGTAAAAAATACATTTGGAGAACAACACACATATATATTCGAAATTAAACATCCAAACACACAAATTAAGAATGATTGTAAAAAGAAGTTTTTCGTATCTCCCTTTATGGATCTTCAATCAGAATATTTCTTTAAAGTATTATTACCCAATGAAAAATTGTCTGTAATTATTGATCAAAGAGACAAGGAAGGTAAGCTTCTGTTTGCATCCCAAGATGGAAACAGGCATGATTTAACCTTAAAAAACTTATTGTTTTGCTATCTAAAACACCCTTTAATGAGTTTTAAAGTTATATCAGCTATACATTTTGAAGCATTAAAATTGTGGATCAAAGGCGTTAAATTGATCAAAAAAAATATTAAAATTAAAAATAATACGACCTTTGAAAACTAATGATAAATCAAATTTCAGATAAAATCGTCTTTTCTGGTTTAAAGTTAATAAAGTACGGTAAGCTAAATGTAACAACTTTCCAAAACAAAAAATTACAGTTTGGAGACGATGATAATTTAGAGGCAAGCATTAAAATTAATAAGCCAGATTTTTCAAAAAATATAATTGCAAAAGGTAGTGTTGGTTTAGCAGAATCTTATATGAGGGGGGATTTTGAAACAGATGATTTATCTAAGTTAATTGAATTAAGTGCTAAAAATATTAAACTAGTTCACAAATTCTCTGGAATACTGGACTTAACATATTTAAATTATTTTAAAAAATTCATTAATCGAAACACTAAAACAAAAAGTAAAGAACATATTTCAAAACACTATGATCTTGGAAATGAATTCTTTTCTTTATGGCTTGATGACTCACTAACTTATTCAAGTGCAATTTTTGAAAATGAGAAATCAAATTTATACGAAGCACAAATAAATAAATATAAAAAACTTTCAAATCTACTTAAACCAAAGTCAGGTGACAAACTACTAGAAATTGGATGTGGCTGGGGAGGATTTGCAGAATATATCGGAAAAAACTACGATGTTAATCTTGATTGTATTACCATATCAAAAAAACAATATGAATTTGCCAAAAAACGTATTCATGATGCTGGCCTTAATGAAAAAATTAATATTCAAATGAAAGATTATAGAGATGTAAAACAAAATTATAATTCTATAGCTTCAATAGAGATGATAGAAGCTGTAGGCAAAGATTATCTAAAAAATTACTTTCAAACGATTAAGAAAAATTTGGTACCTGGCGGCAAAGCTGCAATTCAAGCAATCACAATAGACGATAACTTGTATAATAGATACAAAAGGAAAGAAGATTTCATTCAAAAATATATTTTCCCCGGAGGCTTTTTGCCATCTAAGAAGTCAATATTAGATTATGTAGAAAAAACTGGATTAAATTTTGATCAATGCAATTCTTATGGTTTACACTACAGCAATACACTGAAAATTTGGAGAGATAAGTTTTCAGAAAGATGGGAAGAAATTTCAGATCAAGGTTTTGATAATACTTTTAAAAGAATGTGGAATTTCTATTTATCTTATTGTGAAGCAGGATTTAAATCTAAAAATATTGATTTAATTCAATTTTCTTTGACTAATAAAGCATGATAAAAATGAAAATAGTAAATTCAATTTTGTTGATAATTACTTTAGCTTTAGTTACAAGCTGTTCTAATAATATGAAACCAGAGGATTTTAAAAATACAAAACCGAGCCTTTTAATTGAAGAATATTTTGATGGGAAAGTTAAAGCATGGGGAATTTTACAAGACCGAAGTGGCAAAGTTACAAGACAATTTAAAGCAGACTTAGTTGGATCCTTTAAAGATAATGTTATAACTTTGGATGAAGATTTTTACTGGACTGATGGTGAAAAACAAAAGAGAACATGGAAAATAAAAAAAATTGATGACAATAACTATGTTGGTACTGCCCCAGATGTAGTGGGAGAGGCTACAGGTGTTCAATACGGATCAGCATTTAAATTTAAATACGATTTAATGGTGCCTTTTAAAAATAAAAATATCAAAATTTCATTTGATGACTGGATATTCAAACAAGACGAAAAAGTTGCAATTAATCGTGCAACGCTTACTAAATTTGGATTTAAAGTCGGAGAACTTACAGTATTTTTTATGAGAGACTAATCTTTAATTCGCTTCATCCCTTTTTCAAGAATTTTAAAATATAAACCGTTTGGAATTACCTTAAGAACTTTCATAATTGTTGTGAAAGACTTAGGAAAATGAATTTCAAAACCTTTACTTTTTGTAAGCCCCTTAAACATTTGCTCTGCAGCAAACTCAGGTGATTTAATCATTGGCATTGGAAAATCATTTTGATCTGTCATAGGGGTTTTGATAAATCCAGGACTTACAAGAGATACTCTTACGTTACTTCTCTTGAGGTCAAAATATAAACTTTCAGCAAAACTAGACAAAGCTGATTTAGATGCACAATAAGCTCCCGCTGCAGGAAGACCTCTATAACCTGCTACAGAGGACACTATAGATATTTGACCCGCTTTTTTACTTTTATAATACTCATAAACTGCATTTATTGAATTTACTGTTCCAAAAAAATTTACTTCCATAATTTTTCTTACTTTTTCAAGATTTAATGTTTTTTCAGATTTTGGATCATGAATCCCTGTGCAGAAAACAGAGATATCAACTTCTCCAAGCTTTTCTTTTACTTGCAAGAATACACTTTTACATTTTTCATTGTCGGTAACGTCTAGAGGAAAAGCAATAATATTCTCATTAGAATTAGATATTTCATCTAATAAATTTTCTCTTCTTGCAGAAATAGCAACTTTCCATCCCTCTTGAGCAAATTTTAGCGCTAAGGATTTTCCTATACCACTGCTAGCTCCTGTAATCCAAATTGTTTTATTATTCATATAAGATTGATGTATAGTATGATTATGCTTAAAAATAAATTTATATCTTTTCTTCTATTTGCAATAGTTACATATTCAGCGTCTTTTATCGGTAGTATAGCGACAATTTCTTACAAAGAACCATGGTACTCAAGTTTAAATAAATCGTTTCTAACTCCACCAGATTGGGTCTTTGCTCCTGTATGGACTACATTATATTTATTCATGACCATAGCAATATGGGCAGCGTGGCATAAGAATTATAAAAATATAAATCTTGTTTTAATTTATTTTATTCATCTATGCTTTAATACAACTTGGAGTATAGTTTTTTTTGTTTTTCACAATATTCTTTTTGCTCTTTTAAATTTACTAGTAATTATTTTTTTCATAATAGTTTTAATTTTAAAATATAAAGATATAAACAAAGTAAGTTATTATTTAATGATTCCTTATTTACTTTGGAGTTGTTATGCATTAATTCTAAATTTTGGCTTGTTAATATTAAATTGATATGGATGACGTTGTAATAGTAGGTGGTGGTATAATAGGGGCTGCAACAGCTTATTTTTTGTCAAAAGAGGGTAGAAAAGTTAAAGTTATTGAAAGAGATCCAACTTATAGAACTGCATCTTTCCCTTTATCATTAGGCGGTTTTAGAAGACAATTTTTTCAAACAGAAAATATACTTTTAGGAAAATTTGCTAGAGAATTTATTTTTCAAATACCTGAGCTTTTAAAAACAAAAAAAAATCCCAAACCTACCGCAAGTATGGTACCTAACGGATATTTGCTTATGTTTGGAGCAGAACATGCTGAAGAACAATATAAAGCTCTTGAAAATCATAAAGCATGCGATGCAGGCACAAAAAATATAAAAGGTTCTGATCTAAAACAATACTTTCCTTATATAAATAATGAAGGCATTGAAACAGCAACTTTTACAGATAACAAAAGTGAAGGCTGGATTGATCCATTTATGTTTCACGGAGCATTAAAAAGTAAAGCAATCGAGCTAGGCGCTGAGTTTGTAAAAGGTGAAGTAAAATCTTTATCAGAGATAAAGGCTAATACCATTGTATCAGCGGCTGGATGTTGGACAAAAGAATTGCTGGAAGATATCCCAGTTGAGCCACAGAAACACACTGTCTTTAGAGTTAAGTGTCCTAAACACATTCCTGAAATGCCTTTGACTGGAGACTTAACTACCGGAGTTTATTGGCGACCAGAGGGAAAAGAGTATCTTGCAGGATCTCCCAAATCTGTTTTTGACGCAAAAGATCTTGAACCTGCATGGGATGATTTTGAAGAATTAGTTTGGCCAGCTCTTGCTCAAAGAGTTCCAATATTTGAGGAATTAAAACTAACAGGTGGTTGGGCAGGATACTATGATTGCAATAGATTGGATAACAATGCTGTAGTTGGTAAGCACCCAAAGTTTGAAAATGTTTACTTGGCAACTGGGTTTACAGGAAGAGGGTTAATGCAAGCTCCAGGGATAGGTAGAGCATTAACAGAATTAATCACAACTGGAGCATATCAGTCTATTGATATTTCCAATATGGCAGTCGAAAGAGTTTTAGGAAAAGAGGCAAGACCAGAGCCTTATGTGTTATAAGAACTATTTACAATAAATATCTCCCCATAATAAATTATTTTTTTTACTTTCGTTTTTTAAATTAAGAATTAAATTATCTATGTTGGACCATTCAAAGAAAAATTTTCTACTTTCACCAATAGAGAGGTTAAATTCACTGTATCCAATTTTTTTTAGATGGTTTAAGCATTTTATTGACTGATCTAAAAATTCAGAGGTAAATTCAAAAGAAATTATACCTGCTTTTTGTGACAATCCTAATAATACATCAAGCTCAAATCCCTCTACATCAATCTTAATATAGTTTGGTAATCCATAAATTTTTATTAAATAATCAAGAGTAGTTACTTCTACGGAAATTATTTGATCCCACTTTTCATTAGAAAATCTTCCATTTTTCCAGTGTTTTGCCATGGTTGAAACTGTTAACATTTTTGAGTTTACTTCTAATGTCATGTTTCCAACTGTTCTACCAACTGCTTTTTCAAGAATTTCAACATTTTTATTGTTCTTAAAATTTTTTTTTAATTGTTTTACACATTGAGGCAAAGGTTCCAACATTACAATCCTAAGATTTTTATCCAAAATTTTTTTTGATTTTTCACCTAAATGAGCACCAATATCAAAAAACAAATCCCCCGAATTCAATAATTTCAGAACATCGTGAGATTTCTTTTTTCTAAAATAAGATTTTATAAATGAAAACATCTTAATTAGGTCCCACAAAACGTTTGATATTTTTCATCACTTTTAGGCGGTGGAGACTGATATTTAGTTGAAACCTTTTGATTTGTGTATGGATTTTTTAGAGCTTGAAGCAAATCATTAAATGGCGTCAGATCATTATTTTCAGCTGATTTTAAAACATTTTCAACGTTATGATTTCGAGGAATTATTACAGGATTATTTAGTTTCATTAAATTTTTGCTATCTTTAATTAATCTTTTTTGCCATTTCATCTTCCAGTTATCAAATTCTTCATTTTGATAACTTTTTTTATCATCTATTTCATGATCCATTAAAAATAAAAAAGTGTTTGTGTAGTCTAATTCTTGCTTTTTCATAATCTCTAATAATTCAAAAATAATTAAATTATCTTCCTTATCGTCACCAATTAGACCTAACTTACTTTTCATCATATTAAACCATTTTTCCTCATAAATTTTATCGAATTTATCGATAAGTTCTGTTGCCATTTTTAGAGCATCATCTTTATTTGGGTTAATCAATGTTAGCAAACATTCAGCAAATCTAGCCAAATTCCATTTGGTGATAGCTGGCTGATTTCCATATGCATATCTTCCCATATGATCAATAGAACTGAAACAAGTACCTAGATTATAACTATCCATAAAAGCACATGGACCATAATCTATCGTTTCACCTGAAATTGCCATGTTATCAGTATTCATTACTCCGTGAATAAATCCTACACGCATCCAATTAACTACTAATTCAATCTGCTTGTCAATTAATTTGCTCAGTAAGTCGTAAGCATTATTTTTTGATTTTGATATCTCAGGATAGTGTCTTTTAATTGTGTAATTAACTAAAGTATTGAGTTCATCTAAATTTTCTCTTGTTCTAATAAATTGAAAGGTTCCAACTCTAATATGACTTGATGCAACTCTTGTTAATATTGCACCCTGCAATGGTTTTTCTCTAATCACATTTTCTCCAGTCTTCACAACTGCCAAACTTCTAGTCGTTGGTATGTTTAATGAGTGCATAGCTTCACTAATTAAATATTCTCTTAACATTGGACCTAATGCTGCTCTTCCATCTCCGTTTCTTGAAAAAGGTGTTTGACCTGAACCCTTAAACTGAATATCAAGTCTTTGATTACTTTTAGATATATGTTCGCCTAGTAAAACTGCACGACCATCACCCAACATTGTAAAATGACCAAACTGATGACCCGCATACGCTTGAGCTAAAGATTTAGATCCCTTTGGGAGCAAATTTCCAGAAAACATTTTTGCTAGCTGTTCATTATCTACATTAGAAAAATTTAAACCCATTTGGTCAGCTAGATCATGATTAAAAATTACTAACTCTGGACGTTTTACTGGAACAGGAGAGATTTCATAAATAAAAGATTTTGGTAAATTTGAATATGAGTTATCAAAATTCCATCCAATTGTTTTTTCTTTATTCATCATTTCCAATTTTCTTTACATACAAACCCAAAACTCCATTGAAGATTGAAACAGCAATTATAATTGATTGACCCTTAAAAGAGTAAAAATCAAAAGTTGGGTAAAAACCTATAGCAACACTTAAGAAAAGATAAGTTAAAATAAAAGGTCTTAAAAATTTCTTTATTCTCAATTTTTATTTTTTCTTATATTTTGCGGCCTCCTCAGAACCACTTGTTGCTGAACCTTTACTGTAAGAGTGTGCACCCATTCCAGCCAATTGGCCATCTTTTACAATAAGGTATTGATCTCTAATTGGTTTTTTATCGAAGAAGCATTCTAATATTTCTCTTACACCATCTGCATATCTTGCTTGAGCAGAAAGCGAAGTTCCTGATGTGTGTGGAGTCATTCCGTGATTAGGCATTGATCTCCATACATGGTCATTTGGAGCGGGTTGCGGAAACCATACATCTCCAGCATATCCACTTAACTGACCAGATTTTAATGCATCCGCTATATCGTTTTTATTACAAATTTTTCCTCTGGCAGTATTTACGATATATGCCCCCTTTTTCATTTTGCTAATCATTTTTTTATCAAATAAGTTTTCAGTTTCAGGGTGCAATGGACAGTTAATTGTAACTACGTCACAAACTTTCACCATCGACTCAACAGACTCATGAAAAGTTAGATTTAATTCTTTTTCTACACTGTCAGGTAATTTATGTCTGTCAAAGTAGTGCAAATGTACATCAAAAGGTTTCATTTTCCTTAAAGCATCAAGACCAATTCTTCCTGCAGCAACTGTTCCAATATGCATTCCTTCAACGTCATAACTTCTGTGAACAGCATCAGCTATATTCCACCCACCTTCATTAACAATTCTATGTTGATTATGATAATCTCTAACCATTGACACAATCATCATTACAATATGTTCGGCAACTGATCTTGAATTACAAAATGTAACTTCAACAACATCAATTTTATTATCCATTGCTGCTTGTAAGTCCACGTGATCAGATCCTATACCAGCAGTAATTGCCATTTTTAAATTTTTCGCTTTAGCTATTCTCTCTTTGGTTAAGTAATAGGGAAAAAACGGTTGAGAAATTACGATATCTGCATCAACAATATGTTTGTCTGCCTCACAACCATCACCATCTTTACTATTAGTAACAATAAATTCATGGCCATTGCTCTCTAAAAATTTTCTAAGTCCCAGTTCTCCCGACACGCATCCAAGTAATTGACCAGGCGTAAAGTCTCTTCCTTTAGGAGAAGGTAATGTCATTCCGTCAGGATATTTTTCAAGTTTTGGTAAGTCGCTCAATGGATATGATTTTGGCATTCCACCTTTTGGGTCATCATATAAAACACATAAAATTTTCATTTTTTTCTCCTATTAATTTATAAAAGCAATTATCTTGAATTTATAAGACAGAATGTAGCACAATAATTAAGCGTCTAGCAAATAAATAGTGTTTATTTTGGATAGTTTTTTTTGAGTATAAATTTGTTCAATACAACCCCAAAAATTATAATAATTACAGACCCGGTGATGACAGGGCTTAACAAGTAATCAAATGAAGCAGAACCTATAATAACAATTATTGGATTACCTCCAGCTGGTGGATGAGTGACGTTTAATATGATCATAAAAAAAACCCCAAGACCAACAGCTATGGGAATTAAAATGTACTCTGGTAAAGGAATGAATGTTAAAGCAATTACTCCTACAGTAGCAGTTACCAGATGACCAAAAAAAATATTTTTAGGATGTGCAAAAGGACTTTCTGGATAACCATATAATAATACCATTGTTGAACCAAACGAGGCTACTAGGAAGAGTCCATAATCAGTTTTATAGGTTAGCAATGTTAATACCCCGATTGTAATAGCTGAAAAAAGACCAGCTATAGAGTTGTCGATAATTTTTTTACTTTCCATTTGTTAATCCTTTCTTTAAAGCATTGAAAGGTAGAAGTATACACTCTTTTCTACTAATATTTTTTGAGCTCATTAATTCCTTATATTTTTTTAAATTATTGGGTAAGTCACCTTTGTTTTTAAAAAATTCTTTTGCACAATCACAAACTTCAATCATTTCTTCAACTTTTTTTCCATTTGAATTAATTGATAACAAATTTGCAGAAGCCTGACAGTAAACACAATTTTTACCTTGATATGAAACTTTAGTAATTTTTCCTTTATTTATCTTAAAAAATAATTGGATTTCATCTCCGCATAAGGGATTTTTAGCTTTAGAGTTGTGTGTAAAATCTGATATTTTTTTTTGAGATTTTGTATCAGAAGCCAGTCTTAATATTTTAAGATCCATTTTCCTAGTATATGGAATTGGCTTAAATTTACTAGTTGATAAGTAATCCAACTCAAATCGGACGAAAATTGATATAGATTTTTGTTGTTAAAGATTAAGAATAATAATATTAATTTGAAATGTTAGAGCTAAGAAATGAGAAAGTAGCTATCCCCGTAGTTCTGTTAGCAGGAATTTTGTGGTCTTTTGGACCTTTAGTTGTAAGACATATTGATCAACCAGAATTAGTTCCTTGGCAATATCTTTTAGGAAGAGGTGTTACAATTTTCTTAATACTGAATTTATATCTATTTTTTGAAGAAGGATTTTCTTTTTATAAGAATTATAAAAAAGTTGGAATATCAGGATTAATTGGGAGTGCAGGATTGGGTATTGCTATGATCACGTTTATCTGGTCAATAACAAATACTTCAGCTGCAATCACTTTATTATGCTTGGCGGCTATGCCCTTCATTACCGCTTTTTTAGGTTTCTTATTCTTAAAAGAAAGAATTTCATTTAATGTTTGGATAGCAATAATTATTGCTGCTATCGGAATAATAATTATAGCGTTTGGAAATACTAACAAAGGTTCATTTTTTGGTCTTTTGTTTGGAATTTTATCAGCAGTAGGTTTTTCAGTTTTTTCAGTATCACTTAGATGGAGACCCGAAACTCCAAAATTTACAACAGTTGCAATCGCAGGTTTGATTTGTGCAATAGTTTCTATTGTTATATTGGTCGAGACTGACAGCAATTTACTTTCAACAAGTCGTAATCAAGGTTTGTTTTCAGTTCATGGTACATTAGTTTGTATAGGATTAATTCTTTATTCATTAGGTTCTAAAATGATACCTGCCGCTGAGCTTACACTGTTGTCATTAACTGAAGTGATTGGTGGAATTTTTTGGGTTTGGTTACCAATATTAGGAATTAATGAAGTTCCTACTAATAATACAATTATAGGCGGCTTTTTAATTTTTATCTCAATAATTTATTATAGTTTAATTATAAAAAACAATAGAAGATTTATTGCATTAAACTAAATGACAAATAAAAAAATTGTTAATAGTTGGAATGAGTGGGATCCGCTTAAGCATGTGATTGTTGGAAGAGCAGACGGTTGCTGTATACCAGCACCAGAACCAGCTTTAGATGCAAAAGTTCCTGAAGACTCAGATATGAAAGGTCAACACGGACCACGGACAAAAGATACAGTTGATAAAGCTAATCAACTTTTAAACGATTTTGCCTCCTTACTTGAAAAAAGAGGTATCAAAGTGGATAGACCAACTCCTTTAAATCATAATCAAAAAATTTCTACACCAGATTGGGAAGTTGAAAGTATGTTTGGTTGTATGCCTGCACGGGACATAATTTTAACAGTTGGAAATGAAATGTTAGAGGCGACAATGAGCTATAGATGTAGATGGTTTGAATATTTAAATTACAGACCCTTGCTTAAAAAATATTATGATCAAGATAAAAATATGAGACATGAGGCAGCGCCAAAACCTCGACTTACAGATGCAGATTATAGAAAAGATTATTTATCTGATAAGATTGGTGTAAAAAAAAGGCTGGAGTGGACCGAAAAAAAATTTTTTGTTACTACAGAAGAAGAACCATTATTTGATGCCGCAGATATATTACGATTTGGAAAAGATTTAATAGTTCAACATGGTTTTACTACAAACTTAAGTGGAATTGATTGGTTAAGAAGACATTTCAAAAATCACAGGGTGCATGCTGTCAATTTTCCAGGAGATCCATATCCAATTCATATTGATGCAACTTTTACACCTGTAACTGAGGGTATTATAATTAATAACCCTCAGAGAAAACTACCAGCATCACAACGGAAACTTTTTGAAGATAATGGATGGAAAATATTAGATTCAGCTCAGCCAGCTCACAATACTCCACCTCCATTATGTTATTCCTCAGTTTGGCTTTCAATGAATGTACTCGTTTTAGATCCAAAAACAGTCTGTGTTGAAAAAAGTGAAGTTTACCAAGCTGATCAATTAGACAAACTTGGTCTAGAAGTAGTCCCAGTGGATTTAAGAGATGCCTACGCCTTTGGGGGTGGCCTTCATTGTTGTACCGCAGATGTATATAGGGAAGGGGATTTAAAAGATTATTTTCCGAAACAATAGTTAGTTCTTAGAAGAATTTTCAACATCAAGAGCTTCTAATTGCTGAGCAACTTCATCACTAGCATCTGAGTAGTTTGCATCATTACTACTTTTGTTACTTTCTCTCATTCTCAATCTTTGTTCTTTTAATTTTTCTTGTTCTTCTTTAGCTTTTTGTTCACGATCAAATTTTTCTTCCCATTCTTTTAATCTAAGTGCTTCAAGATTTCTTTTCTCTTGTTCTTTTTCATCTCTAATTTTTTGTTCTCTTCTTTTTCTTCTTGTTTCTTTCAATTCTTTTTCTTTTTGTTCATCCTCTCTCACTTTTAAATCAATATCTTTACGATTTTGTTCATCAGATCTAATTTGAAGTTCTTTTTCTTTCTTCTTTAATTCTAATTCTTTGTTTTTTTGCTCTTCGCCTTTAAATTTTAGATTTATTTCTTTTTCTTTTAATGAATTTTCTTTAGTTTTTAATTCATTGTCTTTTAATTCTAATTCTCTTTCTTTAAGTTTTAAATTTTCTAATTTTATCTGTAATTTTTCTTCTTGTTTTCTAAAATTATCTTCTTTAATTCTTAATTCTTTCTTTTCTACACTAAGTTTACTAAATTCCTGTTTTTTTAATTCTTTTTCTAATTGTTGTTGCTTAAGTTTTTGATTATTTTTGTACTCTTTTATTGCACTTGAAGTAAAACTCGCGAGCTTTGAAAACGCTCCGTGTTCAACTTTTTTTCTTTTTTTTCTTTTAGGCATTTTTTTACGCGCGCATTTAAGCAAATAAAGTTAAATTCAACAAGATTAAATTTTCTTTATTGTTTAATTTGAGTTACAACCAATAATAGAAACAATTATTTTATTTTTTCAGGCTCCTCAATAGGCTCTGTTGTAGGGTTTAACTCCATTCCAACAGGAGTAATCGTAGTAGGAACAGCAACAAACTGTGAGTCCGGATTATCCTCAGATGGTCTAATTTTCATTCTATAAATTGCAAAAACACCAATTAAACTGTGAAATACAATTAGAAATACAAAAAATCCATTATTTCCAACTAAACCCATCAATAAAGAACATAAAAAAGGTCCACTTATCGCACCCAAACCAAAAGCAAACTGTAAACTTGCTCCTGCAGCAACAAACTTATCTCTAGTTATAAAATCATTGGTATGTGCAAGTATCAAAGAAAACATTGGTAAGCTACATACAGAAAAGGCTATCAAAAAAATATAAAACCAAAATTTGGATGAACCTAGCCCGTCTGGCAAATACATTGTCCCAACTGAAAAAATTGCAAAGAAAGCAAATAATGCAGCTCCGAAAGTTGAATAAATAATAACTTTTCTTCTATCAAATTTATCTGAAATGTAGCCCACAGGATATTGAGAGACAGCACCTGAAATTGCCAACATAAAAGTAACTAAAGATATATCAAATATACTAAAATTCATTGCAGCCGCATAAACTGCTAATAAGGTAAACAATGCTGATTGAATTGTTCCGTAAAGAACAGAGCTTACCATTCCAAGAGGTGACGATGAGTATAATTCTTTTAAACTCATACTTTTAATTTTCTTAAAAGTAGGTGGTTTTCTTTTAGTCAATAGAATTGGTAAGAGCGCTAATGACATTAACACAGATATTAAAATGAAAGGCTGAAAATTCTCAGGACTACTAAAATTTAATAAAAACATTCCCGACCCCATAGATCCATATAAAATAATCATATAAATAGATAAAACTTTACCTCTATTTTTATTACTTGATCTATCGTTCAACCAGCTCTCAGCAATTGTATAGATTGAAACCATTGAGTATCCTGTAATCACTCTTAATAAGAACCAAGTTAAGGGATTTACAAAAACTGAGTGAACTAATATTGCAAGTGAAGCTACAGATGCAAAAGCAGCAAATACTCTTATATGACCAACACCTGATATAACTGAAGGAACGGTTCTGGCACCTATAAAGTAACCTACAAAATAGCCAGACATCATGAATCCAGTTGAGGCAAGGCTAAATTCTTCAATAACTGCTCTAACTCCTAATAAAGCATTTTGATAACCATAGGCTAGCATGATCGCACCCATACCCAAAAATAATGCCCAAGAATTTTTAAATACTTTATTCATAAACTGGCAGCTTATTATTTCTGATTTGAGACTAAATCAAGAAATTATTATGACGAACTTATGACTTTTTTAATTTTAAGAAAGAGTGGGTAGCTATCGTTAATACGATTATAGCACCCCCTACGATTGTTTCAGGTGTAGGCTGTTCTTTAATAATGAGCCAGACCCAAATCGGACCTATTATAGTTTCTAACAAAAAAAATAAGTTTACCTCTGCTGCTGTTATAAACCTAGGTGCTATAGTAACAAGAACGAATGGTATAGCCACACACATTACACACATTAAAGGAACAATATAAATATCGTTATTATTCAGAGAATAATCATTTACAAAAAGCATTGCAAAAAGAGCTATGATCAACTTTCCAACCACTGCAGAGGGAACCAGGTTTAATTTTTTTGCTGATCTAATTATAACAGCACCCACTGCTAGACCCATGGCAGCAACAAATCCTAAAATATCACCAAAAAAATTTCCTAACTTAATTGAGTCGTAAAAAATATATAGTGCGGCAAAAAAAGTTATAAAAATTGCTACCCAGGTTTTTTTATCAGGATTTTCTCTAAGGAAAAATGACCCAAGAATGGCGGATAACATTGGTGCTGTGGCAATCATTATCAAAGTATTAGCAACATTTGTATTTTGGATCGAAACAACAAAAGCAATGTTGGTAACTGAAAATGTTAAAACATAGGCTAAACCATAATAGCCATTTGATCTTAATAAATTAAAAAATTTTAATCTGTAAATTAAAAGCATTCCAATAAAAACTAAAACAAACGGTATGATGCCTCTATAAAAAACCAAACCCCAAGTCTCAACATTAGATAGTCTGATAAATAAAGAGTCTGGTGTAATGAACATCACCGCCACAAAAGCCATTAAAGACCCCTTTTTTTGGTCAGTTAAACTATTCATGCTTTAAGTTCTTTCCAAAAAGTTTTTGCTAGATTTTTACCCGATAGATCATAGTAAGTTTTTATTCCTGTGGGAGATGTAACATTAATGTCACCGTTAAGCTTTTGATCAATTAAGTCAATTCCAGCAAAAAAAATATTTTCTTTTTTTAAATCTTTAGCAATTAAATTTGAAATTTGCTTTTCTACTTTAGTTAATTTTGTATTGATAACTTTCGCACCCTTACTCATATTACTCAAAAATGATCCTTTTTTCGGAATTCTTGAAATAACACCACATAATTTCCCGTTTATAACAAAAACTCTTTTGTCTCCTTTATTTATTTTTGGAAGAAATTTTTGACACATAATATGACCATTTTTTTTAATAAGTCTTTTAACAAGATTTGATTTAAATCTGGTTAATAAATGAATATCATTTCCACCATAACCATGAATTGGTTTTAAGATTACCTTTTTGTTTTTTTTAAAAAAAGCCTTAATTTCATTAATGTTTTGAGTAAATATAGTGTTAGGCATATATTTTTGATACCTAGACGAGTATAACTTTTCAGAAATACTTCTAATAGATGTTGGGTCATTTATTATTTTAACCTTGGTTTTTATAGAGTCTAAAATATAAGTTGTTGAGATATACTCAAGATTAAATGGTGGATTTTGACGAATAAGAATAAACTTACATTTTACAAGTTCAAGAGTCTTTTTTTTTAAAATTCGAAAGAATTTTTTTTTATTATAATTAATAGTTACGAAATCTCCTTTAGCCACCACTTTTGAATTAATAATTGAAAGATTTTTTGGTTCGTAATAGAAAATTTTATACCCCTTATTTTGAATTTCATTAGCTAAAAAAATACTAGTATCTGTTTCAGCATTTAACTTGGAAGGACTATCTCCTTGAATAGCAATAATTTTATTTGTCATATAATTCATCTAAATTTCCATTTTTTGAAAATTTGCTAATCATATGATCTGCATTTGTTATCTTATTATCAATTACTTTTTGTAAGTGGTTTAAAAAAACTGTTTCGTTATTTCCTTTTTTATTTAAAATATCTCTACTTTCTAAACCTTTTCTTGCCAAATTAAGTAGGATTGAAGACCAATAATATAGATCTTTGCCCATTAATTGAGTGTTAAACCCTTTTTTTGGAGCTTCCAAATAAGCATTAATTATTTTGTCTTTATCCCATTTGGAAACTAATTCGTGAACTTCATCTAAATTTCCGTAAAGCATACCTATGTTAAAAGCGGGTCCTGCACACAAACATTCCCAGCCACATGAGTCCATAGATCTTATCTCAATATATTTTTTAAGTCTATTTTCAGTAAAAATTGTACTCAAATGAGTTGCTAAATCTTCTTGGGTCGGAAGTCTGTTGTCAATTTCATCGATTTTTCCTTCCATAAAATCTTTAAAAATATATTTTCTACCAGAAATGTATTGATCGTTATGTTTTAAAAATAATATTGGAAAATTTATTATAAAATCAGCATATTTTTCAAAATTTAAATTTTCCAAAAATAATTTGGGTAATCCAGCTCTTGAGGTACTTTGCCAAACTTTAGATCTATAAGATAAGTAGTTACTATTTTTTTTTTCAACAATTGAAGAGTTAGCAAAAAGGGAGATTGCAACAGGGACTATAGAATTAACTATCTTAAACTTTTTAACAAAATCTTCCTCAGAATTAAAATCTATATTAAGTTGAGTTCCACATGTTCGATACATCATGTCTAAACTTAACTCGCCACCTAAAGGCATATCTTGTGTCATTAGTTTATATCTTTGTTTTGGATTATTTGGAATTTCTTTTAATTTTGATATAGGATCAAATCCTGCACTAACTATATTCATATTTAATTTTTTTGTTACTTGTTTGAGTTCAAATAAATAATTTTGTGACTCTGCGCATGCTTCATGCATATTATTTAACTTATCACCAGATAGCTCAATTTGATTACCTGGCTCTAAAGTAATATTTCTTCCACCTTTATTTAAAGCGACAATATTTTCTTTCTCAAAAACAGGATTCCACCCAAATTCCATTAGAGCTGAAAACATTTCTTTGATTTTAAAATAGTCAATTCTTTTGTTGTTATTTTTATTGAATAAAAACTTTTCATGCTCCACACCAATCTTAAAATTTCTAGTATTTTTTATTCCAGACTTAAAATATTCAATAATTTCTTCTTTTTTGACAAACATTTTTTTTGAAAACGAAATTTTTTAAAGTGAAGAATATGGTTTTCTAGCAAATATTCTTTTCACCATTGGTGCGAATTCCTCTAAACTCATGCTTTTGTATTCTGGATCAAAAGAACACTGATCATACTTTTCACAAAAATTTATTGTATCTTGATAATACTTATGGTCCTTATATTTTTCTCTTTTGTATCGATCAGCACCTAGGTGATGGGCATAATAATACATTTGAAACTCACCGTGCTTTTCAATGATCCAATGTGTTTTTTCTGAAACATAAGGCTTTAAAACAGAAGCTGCGTACTCGGAGTGATTTAAAGGTGCTAATTCATCTCCAATATCATGCAATAAACATGCAACAACCATCTCTTCACTTTCATTATTTTTGAACGCTCTAGTAGCACTCTGCAAAGAATGCTCTAATCTTGTGATCTTGTAACCTTCTAAAGTTGTCGTCATTCTAGATAAAAAATTTAATATTCTGTCAGCTGTTTCGCCAACATACTCTTTTTCTAATTTATCTAGAAAAAGGTAGTCTTCCTTAGAGCCATTTTTCATTTCTGTAAAATTTACTTTTTTCATACTTAATTATTAGACTTTGTACTCAATAAAGACAACTGTGTCACTTTATTATCACCTAAGTCATCAATTAATTTTACAGGGTAATCACCTGTAAAATAATGATCAGTTAATTGTGGGTACGTTGAGTTTCTTTTTTCATAACCCATTGCTCTATATAAACCATCAACACTTAAAAACTTTAAAGATTTTGCATCGATATATTTGCAAATCTCTTCATTAGTTTTGTTAGCTGCTAAAAGCTCTTTTTTTGTAGGTGTATCAACGCCGTAGAAGTCTGGGAATCTTATTTCAGGTGACGCAATTCTTACATGCACCTCTTTTGCCCCAAAATCATATAACATTTTTACTATTTTATGTGAGGTCGTGCCCCTTACTAAAGAGTCATCAACTAAGACAATTTTTTTATTTTTGATTGTAGATTTATTTGCATTTAACTTTAATCTGACCCCAAGGCTTCTTATCTTTTGAGCTGGTTCAATAAAAGTTCTGCCCACATAATGATTTCTTATTAAACCAAGATCAAAATTAATCTTTTCATGTTGGCTATAACCAATAGCTGCAGCATTCCCTGAGTCTGGAACAGGAACTACTAAATCTGCATCAATACTCGTTTCCTTTGCAAGCTCTAAACCAAAATTTTTTCTATACTCATACGCACATTTTCCATTTAAAATACTATCTGGTCTTGAAAAATAGATATATTCAAAGACACACGGCCTAATTTTTTTTAATGGAAAAGGTTTTAAACTAATTAGTTTTTTATTTTCAACATAAACTATTTCACCATTTTCTACGTCTCTTATATATTTAGCTCCTATAATATCTAATGCACATGTTTCGGAGGCAAAAACATAAGAGTCTTTGAGTTTTCCAATTACTAAAGGTCTTATTCCAAAAGGATCTCTTACCCCGATAAGCAAATCTCTTGCTAGCATTACAAGAGCATAACCCCCCTGTATTTGAAACAAAGCATCAATAATTTTGTCTATAACTTTTCCTCTTTTTGATCTTGCAATTAACTGAACAATTGTTTCAGTATCAGATGTGGTATAAAAAATCGCACCATCTTCAACCAGTTTTTTTCTAAGAGTTATTGCATTTGTAAGATTACCATTATGAGCCACGCCTATTCCTCCAGTATTAGTATCTGCGTAAAAAGGTTGAATATTTCTCAGTGTTGTCCCTCCAGTAGTACTGTATCTATTATGAGCAATAGCAAAACTACCTGGTAAAGATTTTAAAACTTCTTCTTTATTAAAATTATCACCGACTAATCCGAACCTTTTTTCTGAGTGATATTTTTTTCCATCAAAGGTTACTACTCCACAACCTTCCTGCCCTCTATGTTGTAAAGCATGTAAACCAAGTGTAGAAAGCGTTGATGCATCTTGGTTATCACTTATACCAAAAACACCACATTCCTCTTTAAGTTTTGGATTAAAGTTCTTGAACTTTCTCTTTAGTATCTTGATAATTTTCTTCATTTGGGAATTCTTTAATTAAATAATTGCTTCCCTTGAGAACATAAGGAAAGCTAATTGATTGGTCAAGGTTTATTGGCCACTTATTATGATTATATATGATGTCTATAGTTGCAAAAATACATACTGAAATAACGTAAGCTCTTAAAAATCCAAAAAAAAATCCAAATATTTTATCTAAAGTACCAATTCCCGAGTAACTTACTGCTTTACTGATTCCTTTGTTAATCATTAAAACAATGAATAAAACAATTATAAAAATACTTAGACCTAACGCAATATCTAAAACATATTCGTTGTCCAAAACGTCTTCAACAAAAGGTTTTGCTTTTGGAAATAGATAAAGCGCAACAACATATGAAAATAACCATTTACTAGCTGAAAGCACACTTAAAACAAAACCTTTAGAAGAACATTTAATTAAAGATAATATTGTAAGAGTTAGATAAATAAGGTCGAACAATTGAAATTTATCTAAAAAATTCAAAAATTGATCAAACATTTATTCTTTTTTCAAATGGCTGAATGTATAAAATTAGACTTGGTAATAAAGTAAGTACTAGTATCATTGCTAAAAACATAGCAATTCCTGTAAAAACTCCAAAATAAATTGTTGGAATGAAATTTGAAAGAACAAGTATTGAGAAACCAAAAATTATAGTAATTGAGGTATTTAATATTGCTACGCCTACAGTAGAGTGGCACAATCGTATCGAATCATCATAGCTTTTATTCTTTTCATATTCCTCTTTGAAACGATAAATGTAGTGAATACTGTTATCAACAGCAATACCAATTGTAATCGCCGCGATAGTTATAGTCATCATGTCAAGAGGAATACCTAATACCCCTATTAAGCCCAAAATTGTGAATGCAGCAATAAAATTTGGAATAACTCCGATTAAAGAAATTTTTAAATTTCTAAATAATACTAAAAACATTGCCATTATTCCACACATAACAAGGCCTAAAGTTAATATTTGAGATTTAAATAAACTTTGTAAAAGATTATTAAATAAAATTAGAACACCACCTAATTTAAATTCCTCTTTACTTAAACCAATTTTATTCTGCATATCAAAATTAATCTTTTTAATTAATTCATTTCTTCTTAAATCTTTGGATGAATCCTTTATTCTCAAGCTTATTCTTGCTTCATCATCTTTAATTGAAATATAAGGATCAATAATTTCACTTTTAACTGTTTCAGGAATTTTACTATATAAGACCCCCATCTCTAAAGTTCCTAGTTCTTTGTTATTATTTAATTTTGTAGCTACTTGAATAATCGATGAAAAAGATAGTACTTTTCCAACGTGTTCCGTATTTTCTAAATAATTATGTACTTTATTAATCTTATCGATTTTATCTTTTGTAAACCAATACTTACTTTCATCACCACCTTCATCATCCCAGTCCTTAAACTCATCATCTTCATCAATTTTATCATTTTCCTTGCCAGAAAATTTTAAAATAATTTCCAAAGGTGTTGTTCCACCAAGCTTTTCATCAATTAATTTCATGCCTTGATAAATTTCAGTATCTTTACTAAAATAATTGATAAAACTATTTTCAACTTTTAATTTTGATATTCCAAAAATACTGAAAATTATTAAAAAAATTGAAACGATGAATACTAAATTTGTTTTTTCTATTGAAAGTTTAGAAAGTGGATTAGTTAAAAAAGACAAAGATTTTTCATGAATATCGATTTCTTTTGAATAAAAAATTCCCAGTAAAGCAGGAAGTAATGTGAAGGTAATTAAAAATGAAGTCATCAATCCAAAAGTCATCATCCAACCGAAATCAATGATTGGTTTAATGCCACTAAAAATCAGAGATAGAAAAGCGCAAATTGTTGTTAAAACTGTATAAAGTATAGGCCAGACCATTTTAGATGTTGTGATTTTTAAAACTTCGTAATTATTTAGATCTGAATGAGTTTTAGCTAGTTGAATATATCTTGTGCTTATGTGAATGTTCATAGCCATTGTGAGTATCAACATCATAGCTATAAAATTTGATGATATTACTGTAACCTTCCAATTCATCAGACCTAAAAATCCAACCATTATTATCACTGCAAAAAAACAACTTGAAATTGGGATTGTAATCCAAAGAACTTTTCTAAAAACAAACCACAAAGTAATTATAATAAAAGCAAAAACACCGATACCAAAGACAATTATATCCTTCTTAATAAATGTCATCATATCATCGGCTATCATAGGTATTCCTCCTAAATGAATTCTTCCAATTTCTTTGAAAGAGTCAATTACCTCTCTTATTTCTTTAATATTTTCATGATTTTCAGATTTAAGTTTATCTTTGTATTCCTCAAATTCTTTTTCATTATCAAACGCAGATGACTCTAAAACTTTTTTTCTTTTTAAATTAACTATAATACCCGTGGTTGTTGCATCTTCACTTATCACCAAGTTTTTAAAAACTGGACTATTTAAAATTTCATTAAATGCTCTGTCTTTATCTATATTTTCATCTTTCAAAGTTCTGAAATTTTTAATACGATCCATAAGTGGTTCATCAGAACTTTCAAGTAAAGGTACATCTAATATTGTGACGACACTATGAACCCAATCCAGACTCTGTACTTTGTATTTTAAACTTAGGATATTGTTGATTGAGCTCTCAGAAGTTAAAGCTTCTTTCGGTGTAAAGGTAAGTACTAAAAAATCCTTAGATTTATACCTTTGATTAATCTCTTTAAGGTATTCTAAATCTGGATCCCCCTCTATAAGTAAAGTTTCTGAAGATGCATCTAGTCTAAAATCCTTAGTATTAATTAAAAAAAAAGAGGTAACCAAAATTAATATTAAAAAAACTATACGTGGATTCTTTAAAATTAATGATTGGTATATATTTGAAAACATTACTAAATATATATCTTATATTTAATTATTTGTAGCATCATTAAATTTAGTAAACATTTCCTCAAATTCTAATGTGATTTTGCCGGTAGGACCATGTCTTTGTTTACCAATGATTAATTCTGCTAAATGCGAAATTTCATTCATTTTGGCTTGCCATTCTGCATGTTCAACAGTCGCAGGCCTAGGTTCTTTACTTTTTAGATAGTAAGATTCTCTATATACAAACATTACAACATCTGCATCTTGCTCAATTGATCCAGACTCTCTTAAATCAGACAATAAAGGTTTTTTATCATCTCTTGTTTCAACTGCTCTAGATAACTGTGAAAGAGCCAAAACAGGTACAGCAAGTTCTTTTGCAAGAGCTTTAAGTCCTTGTGTAATTTCAGAAATCTCTTGAACTCTTCCTTCTTTAAAATTTGATGCCCTCATTAATTGTATATAATCAACTACAACCATATCTAAACCATATAGTCTTTTAATTCTTCTAGCTCTATTAGACAGTGCCGCAATGGTGATTGCTGGTGTTTCATCTATATAAAGTGGCAATTCTGAAATATTTTTTGATGTTTCTAAAAATTGCTCGAATTGCTCTTCAGATATTTTTCCTCTTCTAATATCGTTTGATTTTATTCTTGATTGTTCAGCTAAGATTCTCGTTGATAATTGTTCTGAAGACATCTCAAGAGAAAAAAAAGCTATACAAGACTTTCTGTTTGTTTTTTGAATACTTGTTGCTGCATTAAATGCAATATTAGTTGCTAAAGCAGTTTTACCCATGGCTGGCCTTCCAGCAATAATTACTAAATCAGATTTATGTAAACCACCTAATCTGTCGTCGAGATCTCGTAAGCCTGTAGGAACACCAACGATACCTTCTTCATTTTTGTATGCATTAGAAGCCATATCAATTGTCTGTCTCACAGCTTCATCAAATTTAATTATATTTGAATTAAAAGATCCTTTTTCAGCAAGATCATAAAGTATTTTTTCTGAGCTCTCTATTATAGATTTCCCATTTATATTTATGTCGTTTAATTTAGCTGTATCAATAATATTTTCAGAAATTTTGATAAGTTCTCTTCGTACGAACATATCATAAATAATTTTTGAATATTCTATAGCCTGTCTGGATGATGTTGAAAATTTCGTTATTTTGATCAAATACTCAGGTACATTCAGATCATCATTTTCATTTTCAAAATAATTTTTAAGGGTAATAGGATTTGCCAATAGTCCTTTGTAAATAAGATTTTGAATAGATCCAAATATTTTCTGGTGAAGTGGATCAAAAAAATTTTTATCAGATATTATACCTGTGATTTCATCAAAAATTTCATTTTGAGTTAAAATAGACCCTATAACTGATTGTTCAGCTTCGATATTGTTAGGAAGTTCTTTGAAGTTACTTTGTACAAGGTTTAAACTTTTATTCACACCCTATATTACAGTCTTAGGATATTAAAGAATAGCATTAAAATTATATGGGGAAAAAATTGTATAAAATTATTTAATATTATCTTCAGAAATAACTTTAATTTTAATATCTGCTTGAACCTCTGAGTGAAGATTTATTTTTACTCTGAAGGTTCCTAAAGATTTAATTTCATTTAAAGGTTGTATTAGAGAAGGTTTAACATTTAATTTCTCTTTGTTGTTAATCAGCTTTGATATTTCGGTTGGTTTAATTGATCCATAAAGATCATTATTTTCAGTCACTAACTTTTTTACCTCATAAGTTTTATTATTTAAGTTTTCAAAAATTTGTTTTGCTTGTTTTTTCTTCTCTTGATCTTTCTTATTTAATTCAGACTTTATTTTTTCAACTTCTTTTATATTCTCCTTAGATGCGTAAAGAGCTTTTTTATTTAAAATAAGATAATTACGCGCAAACCCTCTTTTTACGTCTTTCACTTCGCCTATAGACCCAATCTTTGATATGTTTTCAAGTAATATTACTTTCATAATTATTTTTTTAAATTAGCGCTAAATTTCTGGCTCTTTTTATTGATAGAGATAGCTCTCTTTGTTTTTTTTGTGACACATTTGTAATTCTTGATGGAAGAATTTTTCCATTCTCTGATACAAATCTTTTAAGTAACTTTATATTTTTATAGTCAACCTTAGGAGCATTTTTAATAGATAAAGGACAACTTTTTTTAAATTTATATTTGTTTGGTTGAAATATACTTAATTTTGAAAAACTACTTGTCTTTGCTTTTTTGGAGTTATTTCTTTTATTTTTCATCTATCTTTTTCTTTGATTTTTTAAATTCGTCATTTTCATCTTTTAAAAAGTAATTCTCTTTTAGATCAAAGTTTTTTACTTTTATTGTAACATAACGTAAAAGATTTTTGTCTATTCTCTCACTTTTTTCTAATTCTTTTATCATGTCACCACTTCCTTTAATCTTAAAATGTATATAGTTTCCCTTTTTATTCTTTTTTATTAAATAAGACAAATTAAGCAAACCCCATTCCTGGGTTTGAACTAGGTCACCTTTATTATCTTGTATTAACTTTGAATATTTTTCTATAATATTCTTTATTTGACCAGGACTAATGTCTTGCCTAGCTATTATTGTATGTTCGTACAAATTCATTATTTATTATATATAAAAAAAATTGATATACTATTATAATACTTTCATTACAAGACAAAAATAAGAGTTAAAAAGATGTTTTCATTAGTTTTTCCAGGTCAAGGATCACAAAAAATTGGAATGGTTAGAGAGTTTTATGAAAAATATGATTTAACAAAACAATTATTTAAAGACGCGGATGCTATTTTAAATACACCTATTTCAAAAATAATCTTTGAAGGACCTGATGAAAAATTAAATTTAACTGAGAACACTCAACCTGCAATTTTCCTCGCAAGTTATTGTATATTTGAAATTATGAAAAAAGAGTATGGATATAATTTTGAAAAATTTAAATATTTTGCTGGACATTCTTTAGGAGAATATTCAGCTCTGGCTTGCTCTGGAGCGATAAAATTTGAAGATGCTATAAAAATTCTTCAGCAAAGAGGAAAGTCTATGCAAGAGGCAATACCTAATGGCAGTGGAGGAATGTTAGTTGTTTTAGGAATTTCCTCAAAAGAATTAGAAAAAAACCTGAAAGAAAATAACAATAGTTATGAATGTTATGTTGCTAATGATAATTCACAGTTACAGGTGGTAGTTAGTGGACTAAAAAAGGATATTGAATTACTTTCTAATGACTTAAGTAAAAAAAAAATTAAAAATATTAAACTAAATGTTAGTGCACCTTTTCATTGTAAACTTATGAAACCAGCATCAGAAAAAATGGAAAATTACATTAACAATTTGAGTATAAATAAATTGGAAAGGCCCATCATATCAAATGTTACTGCAAAAGAAGTTTTAATACCTGAGGAAATAAAGAGACTTTTAATTTCGCAAATAGAAAAAAAAGTACGATGGTTAGAAAGTGTTGAATATATGATTAATAATGGTGTAAAAAATTTTGTGGAAATTGGACCAGGAAAAGTGTTATCAGGGTTAATTAAAAGAATAAATAAGGATGTTAAAGTAAGTTCAATAAATAATGAAGATGATATAAAGTTATTAGTTAATGATTAATCTAAAAAATAAAAAAACTGTTATTACCGGGGCAACAGGAGGTATTGGAAATTCGATCGTTGAAAATTTTTTTAATCATGGAGCAAAAATACTTGGCACAGGCACAAATGATGAAAAACTTCACACACTACAAAAAAAATTTAGCGGAATTATCTTGCAAAAATTTGATATTTCTAAACATGGTGAAATAGAAAAGTTTGTTGATAATGTTTGTGAGCAATTAGGAGGATGTCCAGATATACTAATCAATAATGCGGGAATTACAAAAGATAACTTATCTTTAAGAATGTCACTCGAGGAGTGGAAACAAGTAATAGATATAAATTTAACTTCTACATTTTTATTATGTAAATTTTTTTTAAAAAAGATGATTAAAAATAAATATGGAAAAATAATTAATATTACCTCCGTAGTCGGTCACACAGGAAATGTGGGTCAGGCAAATTATACTGCATCCAAATCTGGCATTATAGGTATGAGCAAAAGTTTGGCGTTAGAATACGCTAAAAAAAATATTAATATTAATTGTATATCACCCGGATTTATAAAAACTAATATGACAGACAAAATTGATCCAAAGTTTAAAGAGTTAATTTTAACGAAAATTCCATCAAATAGACTTGGTGAACCATCGGATGTAGCCAATGTAGCAGCATTTTTGTCCTCAGAAATGTCAAATTACATAACGGGTGAAACAATTCATGTAAATGGGGGTATGTATTTGTGTTGACAAAAGTTGTTTTTTATTTATTAAGAAAAAATCAAACAAAGGATCAAAATGGCAGAAGACGTATCAAATAAAGTAAAAAAAATTGTTGCAGATCACCTAGGTATCGATGAAGCCAAAGTAACAGAGGAAGCAAGTTTCATTGACGATTTAGGAGCTGATAGTTTAGATACTGTAGAATTAGTAATGGCTTTCGAAGAGGAATTCGGATCTGAAATTTCAGACAGCGAAGCAGAAAAAATTCTAACAGTAGGTGATGCAATTAAATTTATTGAAAATAAAAGTAATTAATTTTTCACGCCCCAATGAGTGAAGGGATAATGATAATTCTTTCATCCCCATCTGGCGCTGGGAAAACAACTTTAGTTAAACTTTTGTCTGAAAGAAAAAATCTTGTAACGTCTATATCTCACACAACAAGAACTCCAAGATCGAATGAAGTAAATGGTGAAGATTATCATTTTGTCAATAATCAAAAATTTAATAAAATGATATCTAATAATGAATTTTTAGAATACGCCAAAGTTTTTAATCATCTTTATGGAACTACAAAGTTGAACGTTTTAAAAGAGCTAGGTAAGGGAAGAAATGTAATATTCGATATTGACTGGCAAGGAACAAATCAAATTATATCTCAAAAGTTAAAAAATAAATTAGTAACTTTTTTTATTTTACCACCAAGTAGGGAGGAGCTTTTTAAAAGACTTTCCAATAGAGATATGAAAGACAAACTTATTGCAGAGGAAAGAATGAAACAGTTTGACAAGGATGTTCTTCGTTGGAAAGATTATGATTATGTAATTATCAATAATAATCTTGAAATTTGTTATAATCAAATATCAAAATACATTGATTGTGAGATAAATGGAAAAGAAACAAGTTACAATAAAATTTTAATAGAAAATCATTTAAAGAAATTAACTTCCTAGTGCCTCATATTCATTTACAATTTCTAAATATTTATTAACATTTAAATTTTGTGGTCTATCTGATGGACTTATTCCAATTTTTTTATAATCAAAAATGTTATTTTTAAACAAATTTTGAATAGGTTTTTTTATCATTTTTCTTCTTTGATTGAAAAAAACTTTTGTTATTTTTTCCAGGTTTTTTGGATCTCTAATTTCATGAATTTTTTTTTTGGGTGAAAATTGAAGCACTGTACTATGAACTTTTGGTTTTGGAAAAAAACTAGAAGGTTTTACATCAATAATTTTTTTAATGTCAAATTTCCAGTTCGATAGAATCGTAATTCGACTATAATTTTTTGAATTTACATTAGCTACAATTCTATCAGCAACCTCTTTTTGAAACATTAATATCATTTTTGAAATTTTAAATTCTTTACTAAGACACCAATTAGATAAAATCTTAGTTGATATATTGTATGGAAGATTTCCAAAAATTAAAAATTTTTTTCCAAAATAAAATTCATCAGAAATTTTTAAAATATCCGTATTAATAATATTTATTTTATTCATAAACTTTTCACTTAATTCTTTTGAAAGATTAAAATCTTTTTCGACTACAAAAATTTTTTTTGGATTTTGATTTAAAATAAATCTTGTTAAGTTTCCTGTTCCCGGCCCTATTTCTAGGATCTCATCATCACAACTAATATTAGATGCATTAATTATCTTATTAATTATGTTTTTATCGTGAAGAAAATTTTGTCCTAAACTTTTTTTAGGTTTTATTCGCATATTTTTTTAAAAAATTAAAAGCATAGATGAGACTGTTTGGTTTTGATTTATTCAAACCAAACATCTCAAAATTTGGCCCATGATCAGGAGAAATTCTTACAAAAGGTAAACCTATAGTTATATTTATCGCATTAAAACCAAAAATTGTTTTCATTGGCCCTAGCACTTGATCGTGATACATCCCAACAATTACATCATAATTCTCTCGATTACTTTCTAAAAAAATTGTGTCAGCTGAAAAAGGTCCTGAAACATTGATTTTTTTTTTCTTTAAAGTTTTAATAGCTGGTGAAATTTCGGTCTTTTCAATATTCTTTCCAGAAAAGGTTTCACAATGAGGGTTAAGGCCTGTAACTGCTATTTTTGGTTTAATCTTTAAATATTTTTTGTAGAAACTATTTATACTTTTAATATTATTAACAATATTCTGTTTTTTAATTTTTTGAGCAACTTTATTAATTGGAATATGGGTTGTTATTGGACTAACACTAAGTTGTTTATTAAAAATTAACATAACTTCATTTGAAGAACTAGTTTTATGAGCTAAAAACTCAGTTATCCCTCTAAATTTGCCATTTAAAAAACTAGTCTTTGAAATAGGGCCATTTATTAATCCTAGCGCGTCATTGTTTTTCAACAAACTTAAACCTACCTCAAATGATTTTTGAATATATGAATTTATTTCAGATAGATTTAATTTTTTAAGACTCAACGGAATATCAATAACATATATTTTATTTTTATTTGAGTTCTTGAATTCACTAAAATTATGAAAATTAATTTTTGTCTTAAATTTTTTAAATTCATCTTTGAGAAGATTTTTTGAACAAACAATCACTAAGGGAAAAAATTTACTTTTATAAGTAGTAACTTTTAAAGTTTTCGCTAATATTTCATTAAAGGTGCTTCTTGGGTCGCCACAAATTATTACTGCAAACTTATTTTTCATCGATCTCAGCACTGTTGTATATCCTTTTGTAGTATAAGGTAGAAAATCTTGTAAGTTGTCTGTTTCTCTCAAATTCAATCATTTTTTCTAATTGTTTTTTCTCGTCAATTTCAACATTTTCCATTTTTGTATCATTTAATTTTAATATAATAATACCTCCACTAGTAATAATTGGTTTTGAAAAATCTCCAACGTTTATTTCTTTGAGACCTTCTCTTATTTCATTCGATAGTTGATTTTTATATATCCAGCCTAAATTACCACCATCTTTTTTACTGTCAGATAAACTATAAATTCTTGCGCTTTCTTCAAAACCAATATCATTAATACTTTTTTTAATTTCGTTATATTTAGAATCTAGTTCTTTCTTGTCGTTAATTGTAAAAATTATTTCTGAAAGAAGTAAACTTTCTACCTCTTGTTTTTTGAATTTTTCCAGTTCTTGACGTATTGTTTTTTGATCAATTTCTATTTGATTTTTAAAAGTATTAACTACTAAATCATTCCAAGCAATTTCAATCGCAATTTTTTTCTTTACTCTCTCAAGATCTACTTCATTTTTTGATAAATAATTTTTAAATTCACTCAAACTTGAAATACCAATTCCTAAATATATATCAGTTATGACTCTAGATAATATTTCCTCATTGGAAATAATTTTACTTTTTTTTTTAATTTCATTTTTTTTTATTTTCTCATTTATTAAAGAGTTTTTTGCATATTCTGTAATACGATTTTGATCTAATTTTTTAAGATTTGGATTTAATGAAACAAGATATTTTTTTTCAAAGTCGAGGTCTATGTTAGTTATTATTTCTTGGTTTACTTTTGCTATAATAAATACTTCACAAAAAGACTTATTGAATGAAACTACACTCAGCATAAGAATGATAAGGAATTTAGTAAAAGATTGACCCATGATTATCTCACGCTAGGGGTATTCAATGTTGCTAAAGGAATTATGGAAATAGAGAAAAATATTTCCTCAGTAGGTTTCAACTCATCATCTGAATAATAATCTTTGTTATATTGAATTGAAGCTGTTAGGCAGTCATTTTTATACTCGTATATAAGATTATAAAATTCAGTGAAATCTGTTTTTTTATTTCTACGAGTTCTGTATTTCAAAGAATATTGGTCGCTAAAATTGTAACTTGTCTCATTGGATAGGTAACTTTCATTACCTACTTCATCATCTTCCTGTAAGAATTCAAAAGAAGTTACAAATTTATTTACTGTAATATCTGTTTTTAGCAAGTTATAATTAGTTGATTTAAAATCATTATCCATTGAAAAATTATAATCGAGTTTTAGATTATTATTTGGTTCAAATACCAATGATCCAATTACATCAGATCCTTTATTGTTAAGTGTTGATTTAGTAGGTAGATTTATCTCTTCTTTATCTCTTAGCACAGAAGCTAACCCAGCTGTAATAAAGTCTTTTCCATTCTCTTTATTTTTAAGACTATATTCTCCTCCAAAAGTAAAAGACCTTCCGCCTTCCACAGAGTCATTTAGACTTAGTCTATTTTGAGTAAAAACATTATTTATGTCAATTTTTCTGTCTAAATTTTTTAAGTCTTTGTTTGAGTTAGGACTGTACATTAATGAGCCCTTACCAGTTAAAAAACTATCAAAAAATTTACCCTCCTTTTTCATGGGATATGATATATCATAAAAAAAGGAACCATAATTTTCAGAATTAAATTTGTTTTTGTAATCGGTTGAGTTATCACCTTCAGATGTAATATTTTTTAATAACAAATTAAATTTATTCACAAATCCCGTAGAAGAAATTTTTGGATCAGAAGAAAATTTTAAATCATTTATCAAAACTTTTTCAAAAACATTAGTATTAAAATTTTTATAATTACCTTCGGAAATTATCTCATAAGTACCATTATAACTTGAAGGAAATCTTTTTGAAAATTTATAACTTGGAAAAATATATTCGTATTTATCGCTGGATCTATCCTTAGTTAAATCTTCATATGCCTCAAATTTACCCTCAAAGTCTAAGTCCATGTTACTTCCTCTAAATGTCAAAAAAGATTTTAACAAAGATTGATTATTATTTACCGCAGATTTAATATTATGTGTTTTTAGATATTCATCATTAGAAGTTGCTTCTAAATTTAATTCAATCTCACTAACATCAAATATATCCATATTTAGATTAGCAATAGAATTTGAAAAAAAATGCGATTTTGAGGTAGATTCCTTTTTTTTTACACTAAAGTCTAAAATATGATTAGAATTTTTGTTCACTTGTCTGTATTCATTTTGAAACATAACTTCTGTTTCAGAAAAAATTCTAGGAGTAAAAGTTAAATCTTTATTTTCACTTATAACTTTATAATAAGGTATTTTAAAAGATAATCCCAGGCTAGAGGAGTCAATAAGTTGTGGAATTAAAAAACCTGACTGCCTTTTTACTGTTGGGTCAGGATGAAAAAATTTTGGAAAATAAATAATTGGTTTATCATAAATTTCAAGCCATGCGCTTTTATAATTTATAACTTTTTTTTCTTTATCATGATTTATTTCTTTTGCTTTTATTTGCCATGGGGGACAATCATTATTTTTTTTACAGGTTGTAAAAACACCTTTTTTGATTATTGAGTTTTTTCCGTCACTAAAAAAATAGTTTCCTTTTAATCGTGGATCATTTGATGGATTTCCAAAAATATTCTTATTAAAATCAATACTTACATTGTCTGCTATTATTTGATTTTTAGAAAAATCAATAATTGCACTATCAAAATTATAAAAATTATTTTCAAAATCATATAACTTAACAATTTTCCCTTTCAATAACTGATTATCTATATTGTAATTTAATTTTCCAATTTCTAACTCATTTTGAAAGCTATCTTTTATTTTTGAATTATTATTTATTAATATTTCTTTGGTACTTTTTAGATAAATAACCTCTTGTGAATTAAGTGAATAGTTGTTGTTAAATTTTATTGAAACATTACCTGAAGAAACAATTATTTCTTTCGTCTCATCATAGGTAACTTTATCGCTATTAATTTGAACATTTTCCTTTGAGTTTATTATTAGGATATTTCCATCGGCATTAAGAAATTTCTTTTCTTTATCATATCTCATTCGATCAGCTTCAATAACTATATCATCACCAGACAATATTTTTACACCATCTTTTGCGACTATAAATTTATCTTTATCTAATATTTCTATTGACGAAGCTTCAAATTTTAATTCATTTGAATAAGAGGTTGGATAATATGAAAAACATATCAAAAAAAATAATAAATAATAAATAAATTTATTTTTCATTAATTCTCACCAAATTAATCATTGAAACAATGCCAATCATCAAAAGCGGTATCCATATAGATACTACGACTGGCACTTGTTCATTTTTTCCCAGCTCCTCAAAAAAGAAGCTTAAATAATAAATTATGACAGAAATAAGAATTCCAAAAATCAAATGGAATATTTTCGTTTTATTTTGCTTAATACTCATCATTATTGATGCTGATAAGACAGTCATTAACATTAAATAAAAAGGAAAGGAGATAATTTTATGAATTGCTGAATTTACCTCTATTGATGAATAGTTAATATCATCGTATTTTTTTTTCAATTTATTTAGCTCAAGAATTGATAACGAAGTTAAATTTGAAAACAGAGAGTTAATGTCATCAAAATCAATATTAGTGTCCAATGAGTAATTATTTATTCTTTCATTAGATTTTTTTTCATTACTAATTAGAACACTTTCAGATTTCCAAGTTTTGTTTTTAATAAGAATTTTGTTGGTTGATATATTTTGTAAAAAATTAAAATTTTCATCAAATTGAACTATATCTACATTATTCAAAAAATTTCCCTTTAAATCATCAGCGTTAATAATACTGGTTATTCCATCTTTTGCATCTTTGATCCAAATTCCATTTTCAGTAATCACAGCTAAATATTTATTATCCACTGCATATGAATTTTTGATATTTAAATAAGAATATTTAAGGTTAGAGGATATATTGTAAAATATCGTAACAATTATTATACCAATTATAAAACTTAAAATAGCTAATAAACTTATAATTTTAGAATTTTTCAAGCCAAAATTTTTAAATGAAATATTTTCATTTTGTTCTATCAATTTTATAAAAAAAAATTGGGTAGTAATTAAAAATATGAAAGGAAATATTTCAAATAAAATTGATGGAATATTTAAAAAGGTCAAGAATACCGGCAGTCCAATTGAAACGTCTAAATCTTTAAAAAAATTAATTTCTTCAAAAATATTTAATATAAAAGCCAACGTAAAAAAAATAAAAACAGTCTTAGCAAATGTTAATAGAAATTGTTTACTTATATAATTTTGATAAACTTTAAATATCATTTTGAAGAGGTTAAAGATTGTTTATAAAATAATAAATAAAATATTAATGAAATTATAATTGGAAAAATCATTAACACAAAACTCTTATTAAGGTTGTAAGAAAAAAATTTTGTAAGAATTTCTGAAAAAGAGATTAAGAGAACTCCTGTAACAAAAATTACTATTTTGTACCTTGAATATCCTATAGAATTTTTTGACTTTATTAAAAGCAAAGCAGAGACAATTGCTAATAGCGGGAAATATAAAGGTTTAAATATTCTACTAAAAACTTCTTGCGAAATATTATTCAATTGTTTTGCTTCATGTGAACATTGGAAACCGAACTCGTTATTATCACCAAGCATGATTTGAGTTCTTTGATCTTTAGGTTGTAATAAACATTTCATTAAGATGAATACACTTACCTCCTGTAGCTTTGGATATTTAGTAGTTTTCGAACTATAGTCAGACAAATTTAATTGTGTTTTATTAAAGTTAATTACTGTTGTTTTACCTTTGTTGATATTCAAAATTTTTCCCTCATTTAAAATTAAAAAATTTTGATCGTTAAGCTGAGAAAAAAAACCGTTTTTTGCATATATAATTCTAGAGTCGTTATTGTTGTAAGTGTCTTTAATGACTATATTTTCAAACTGGTCTAAATCGTTTTTTTTATCGACATATATTGTCAATTTTTCCACTGTGTCCATAAATTTTTTGGGTTTAACAAGAGATGGTAAAAAATCTATGTTTGACTGTCTAATAAAAGATCTCGCTTTATCTTGAGTAAATGGAACTAAAAATATATTCATTAAAGATTGTAAAACCAAAAAAATTAATGAATATTTAATTATTACATTCAAAAATTCGCTCTTTTTTATTCCATTAGACCAAAATATAAGAGTTTGGTTTTGGTCTTCATATTTTACAAGTGTAAAAAAAACAGCAAAAAAAAACATAAATGGTAAAATTTCATTTACGATTTTTGGTAAACTTAGTAACGTATAAAGAAAATAAATTTTAAAACCATGACCATCCTCAGTCACAAAACCTAAGTAATTTACAGCTTGAATTACCCAAACAATAAGTGCGACAGAACTACAAGAAAGTAAAAAAAATATTGTTGTTTCACGTAAAAAGTTTTTAAAAATAATTTTTTTCATTGAAATTCTATAAAATAAACATATACACGTTTTGGTAGAAAAATGAATAAAAAATTATGATTATAAAAGACACATTTTCAAAATTAACAAATATCTCGAAGCTTTCTGGATGTATTGCCTTTTTTACTAACGAAAAGTCTGAAATCACTAACTTGAAAAAGTACTTTAATTCTTCAGACTATAAAAACCTAACTGCTCTTTTAAAAAATAAAAATAAAAATAAAAATAAAAGTTTATTGTCCTTTGATTTAAATCCAAATCAAAAAATAATTTTGATTTCTTTTAAAAAAAACCAGAAATCAAATGAAACAGAAAAAATTGGAGCTAAGCTTACTGATTTCTTAAATAGTGAAAGCGCTGAAACTGTTCACATTTTATCAGACACAATCTCAATAAATACAAAGTCAGATGCTATTTATGAATTTTTGCATGGAATGAGATTGAAATCATATTCCTTTGATAAATATAAATCAAAAAAAGAATCAAGGACCTTAAAAGTCAACATGATATCATCCAAAAAATTTAACAAAAAAATTTATGATAGATTTAAAGCAATTGAATTGGGGGTAAACTATACAAAAGATTTAGTATCAGAGCCTGGAAATATTTTACACCCAGATGAATACGCTAAAAGGCTTACCCAACTGAAAAAAATTGGTCTTAAAGTTTCTGTATATGATGAAAAGCAATTAAAAAAAATGGGTTGCAATGCATTGGTTGGAGTCGGTCAAGGAAGTATTAGAGGTTCATATTTAGTAACCCTTGAATGGCGAGGAAAAAAATCAAATTCAAAGCCACTAGCATTCGTTGGTAAAGGAGTTTGTTTTGATACAGGGGGTATATCTTTAAAGCCGGCAAGGTTTATGGAAGATATGACTTATGACATGGCTGGTTCAGCTGTAGTTGTAGGTCTTATGAAAAATTTAGCTTTAAGAAAATCAAAAGTTAACGCAGTTGGTGTTGTTGGGTTAGTTGAAAATATGCCAGGAGGTAATGCTCAAAGACCTGGAGATATTGTTAAATCTTATAGTGGAAAAACTATTGAGGTATTAAATACTGATGCTGAGGGAAGATTAGTTTTAGCGGACGCCATAACTTTTACAGAGAAAAAATTTAAACCTAGTTTGATCGTAGATTTAGCAACACTAACTGGCGCTATAGTTGTCGCATTGGGATCAGAGTATGCTGGATTATTTTCTAACAACGATAATTTATCTAAGCAAATTCATGAAGCTGGTGAAAAAGTTGAGGAAAAAGCATGGAGACTCCCATTGCACACTAATTACGATAAACTTATGAATTCCAAAAATGCAGATATGCAGAACATTAATTATGTTGGTGGAGCAGGGTCGACTACCGCAGCTCAGTTTTTGCAAAGATTTATTTTAAACAAAACACCATGGGCTCATTTAGATATTGCTGGGATGGCCTTTTCAAAATATGCCGGAGCCCTTAATTCGAGTGGAGCAACAGGTTATGGAGTAAGATTGTTAAATAAGTTTATTGAGGATAACTATGAGCAAAGTTGAACAAACTCTTTCATTGATTAAACCTGATGCAGTTGAGAGAAATTTAGAAGAAGAGATAAAACAATTTTTTATTAAATCTGGTTTTAAAATTGCTAAACAAAAAAAAGTAAAATTAGAAAAAAAAGATGCTGAAATTTTTTATAAAGTACATGAAACAAAACCTTTTTATAATGATCTTTGTAACTATCTTTCTTCTGGGCCTATTGTTGCAATGATACTTGAAAAGGTTGATGCAGTTTCTGAAAATCGAAAAATTATGGGAGCAACTGATCCTGCAAAAGCAGATGAAGGAACAATACGAAAAAAATATGGAATATCCATTGATAAAAATTCAGTTCATGGTTCAGACAGTGTTGAAAACGCTAATAAAGAAATTAATTTCTTTTTTAAGACCTAACAAGTTTTTCTAAAACTAGAGGATAAAGTTTATTTTCTTCTTTAAGCACCCTTTTTTCCAATTTTTTTAAAGTATCTTTTCTGAAAATCTTAACTTTCTTTTTTGCAATGATCTTACCAGAATCTAATTTTTTACTTACATAATGTATTGTGCACCCTGAAAATTTTTCTTTAGCTTCTAAGGCTCTTTTATGTGTGTTAAGTCCTTTGTACTTTGGTAATAAAGATGGATGAATGTTAATTATTCTATTCTTAAAAAAATTAAGAAAATATGGACTTAAAATTTTCATAAACCCTGCTAAACAAATAAACTTTATATTTTTATTAATGAGGATTTTCGCTAATTTTTTTTGTTCAATTTTTAAAAATGATTGAGAAATAACTTTAGTTATAATTTGATTTTTTTTTGCAATTTTTAATCCAGCAGCATTCCTTTTATTACTTATTACATATGCAATTTTATAATTACAAATTTTCTTATTTGATCTTAAAATTAAAGCTTTAAGATTTGTTCCCCTTCCCGAGATAAAAACTGCAATATTAGCCTTTTCCTTGATCACATTACCAAAGTATATTGTTAGTATATTTTACTTTACTTTTATTTCTAACTATTTCTCCAATTATGTAGGGACGGTATTTCTTTGTAAAAAACTTTAAAATTTTATGAAAATTATTTTTTTTAATTATCAAACAAAAACCCACACCACAATTAAAAGTTTTGAGCATTTCTTTTTGAGAAACACCATTTTTGTTGATCCAACTAAAAATTTTATGGGTTTTTATTTTATCTAAATCTATTCTTGCGCAAAGATTTTTTGGTATTACTCTCTCAATATTGTCACCAATACCTCCACCTGTTATATTTGCACAACCATTAATTAGTTTTCTATCAAGCAAATTCATAATTTCTTTTACATAAATTTTAGTGGGTTTTAATATTTCATTACGCAAAAATTTATTTTTTTTAATATTGATTTTCTTTTTTTTTAAAACTTCTCTTAATAAGGAATATCCATTTGAATGAAGTCCGCTAGAAGGTATTGCTAAAATCAAATTATTTTCTTTTATCTTTTCCTTCTTTAACACATTATTCTTGTTTACAAGTCCTACAGAAAATCCAGCCAAATCAAATTTATTTTTAGAGTAAGTTCCTGGCATTTCAGCTGTTTCTCCGCCCACTAATTGACAGTCACTCATTTTGCAACCTTCATGTATACCTTTAATAATATTTTTTAATTTTGTTAAATTTATTTTATCAATTGAAATGTAATCTAAGAAAAAAAGTGGTTTTGCTCCAAGTACCAGAATATCATTTACACACATTGCAACTAAATCTATTCCAATAGTATTAAACTTATTTAAAATATTCGCTATTTCAAGTTTTGTTCCGACACCATCGGTACTACTTACTAATAGAGGATTGTTAAATTTTTTTGGAATTTCATTTATTGAACCAAAACTACCTATATTCTTAAATTTATTTTTAGAATTTCCTTTTTTGGTCAATTTAGATATATATTTAATGAATTGATTAGATGCATTTATGTTTACTCCGCTTTTTTGATATGTAAATTTATATTTTTTCATAATTTAAAATGTTTTTAAAAAAGAATTTTTCGAAGTCTTCATCTTATATAGTTTTTACTATATTTGTAGTATTTTTTATTTGTTTTATTCACACTTATACTTTTGGTAAAATTTTCAAAATTCAAGATATAGAAATTGAAGAGCCTTTTAATTCTAATTTTAATAAAGAAAAAGTTATTAACAAAGCATTTGGAGAAGCCTTTAATATTCTTTTGAATAGCTTAATAACTTCAAAGGATAAAAATAAAATTAAAAACACACAGTTAAAAGATATTAAATATCTTATCGATTCTTTCACGATAACAAATGAGCAGTTCCTAAATAAAAATTATCAAGCAAATTTTGAGGTAAATTTTGACAAGCCTAAAATTCTTAATTTTTTTGAAAGGAAAAATATATTTCCATCAATGTATAAAAAAAAAGAATTTTTGACCTTGCTTATATTAATAGACAATGACGAAGATAAAGTTCTTTTATTTGATAGAAATCCTTTCTATTCAAAATGGAATGATAATACAAAAAACTTTTCACAAATAAATTACATATTACATGAAGAAGATATTCTTGATCTAAAATTGATTACTGAAAATAAAGATATTATTGAAAATTTTAAATTTGATCAA
>CACIQQ010000004.1 GCA_902588835.1 uncultured Pelagibacteraceae bacterium
TTCAAAAAAGAAGAGGGCCAAATGTAGTAGGTCCTTTCGGCTTATTTCAAACTTTGGCAGATGCGCTTAAATATATCTTTAAAGAAATTATAATACCTGCAAGTTCGAATAAAATCATATTTATTTTAGCCCCAATAGTTACAATGACTTTAGCCCTTATTGCATGGGCAGTAATTCCTTTTAGTGAAGATTATGTTTTGGCTGACATTAATGTTGGTATCCTTTATATATTTGCAATTTCTTCTTTGGGTGTTTATGGAATAATAATGGGGGGTTGGGCCTCAAATTCAAAATATCCATTTTTAGGCTCAATAAGATCTGCTGCACAAATGGTCTCTTATGAAGTTTCTATCGGAGTGATAATCATCAATGTTTTATTGTGCGTTGGTTCGTTAAATTTAAGTGATATAGTTTTAGCTCAAGAGAAAATTTGGTTTGTAATTCCCTTATTCCCAATGTTTGTGATTTTTTTTATTTCATCGCTTGCCGAGACAAATAGACCACCATTTGATTTACCTGAAGCAGAGGCTGAATTAGTTGCGGGTTATCAAACAGAATATAGCGGTATGATGTATGCAATGTTTTGGTTGGGCGAATATGCAAATATTTTGCTTATGTGTGCACTTGGGTCAATTCTTTTTCTGGGAGGTTGGTTAGCACCAATGGATACACCATTGTTTGAAATGGTACCTCCACCGGCATGGCTAATATTAAAAATTTTATTTTTGTTTGTTTTGTTTGCACTAATTAAAGCTATTGTGCCAAGATATCGATATGACCAACTTATGAGGCTTGGATGGAAGGTTTTTCTACCTTTCTCGTTAATTTGGGTGGTATTAACTTCTGGTTATTTATTATATTTTGACTTATTACCTGTATATTAAACTATGAATATAATTCGAATATTTAAAACAGTATTTTTAATAGATTTTTTGACAGGTTTATTGATAGCTATAAAGGAGTCATTTAAACCAAAAAAAACGCTTAACTATCCTTTTGAAAAAGGCAAAATTTCACCACGATATAGGGGAGAGCACGCCTTAAGAAGATACCCAAACGGCGAGGAAAGATGTATAGCATGTAAACTTTGTGAAGCTGTTTGTCCAGCTCAGGCAATAACAATAGAGTCTACAGCAAGAGAAGACGGAAGTAGAAAAACAACTAGATACGATATTGATATGCTAAAATGTATCTATTGTGGTTTGTGTGAAGAGTCGTGTCCGGTTGATGCTATAGTGCAAGGTCCTAACTTTGAATTTGCAACACATACTAGGGAAGAACTTTACTACAATAAAGAAAAGCTTTTAGAAAATGGAGATAGATGGGAGAATGTATTAGCTGCAAATATAAAAGCTGATAACCCTTATAGATAATAGCAAATGTTAGCACACGCTATATTTTTTTACTTTTTTTCATTTGTTGCAATAATTTCTGCAATAATGGTAACTGTGTCTAAGAATACAGTTCATTCTGTTTTTTTTTTAATATTGGATTTTATATCGATATCGTGCCTTTTTATTATGATAGGTGCGGAATTTTTAGGAATGATAATGTTAATTGTTTATGTTGGGGCTGTTGCAGTTTTATTTCTATTTGTCGTAATGATGCTGAACGTTGCTCAGCAAAAAAATCAATGGTTTAAATCAAGTGATACAAGTACTCACATACCTATAGGATTAATTGTAAGTTTGATAATTTTTTTTGAATTGATTATTGTAATTGGAGGATGGAAGTACAAACCTGACATTATTGAAAACTTTACTGATAATCTGATTTCTAATTCTACAAATACTCATACCATTGGGAGTGTTTTATATACAGAATATATTCATCTATTTCAAATTTCAGGGATGATATTACTCGTAGCCATGATTGGAGCAATCGTTCTCACATTTAGAAAAAGAGAAGGGGTTAAAAGACAAAATTACTTTAGCCAAATATCTAGAGAAAAAAATCAAGGTGTTGAGTTAGTAGAAGTTAAATCAAATGAGGGAGTTAAAATAGATGTTTGAAGTTTCACTTGGACATTATCTTACATTAGGGGCAATCATTTTTACTATTGGTGTAATTGGAATATTTTTAAATAGAAAAAATGTAATTGTTATTTTAATGAGTATAGAATTAATATTACTAGCAGTAAATATTAATCTAGTATCTTTCTCAATATTTCTTCAAGACTTATCTGGCCAGATATTTACTTTATTTATTTTGACTGTTGCAGCAGCAGAGGCAGCTATCGGATTGGCAATAATCGTAGTCTATTATCGTAACGCAGGAACAATAAGAGTAGAAGAAATTGAAAATCTAAAGGGTTAATATGGAATATTTCATAATTTTTTTACCATTGTTAGGCGCATTTATTGCTGGTTTTTTTGGTAATAAATTTGACCAAAAATATTCTCAATTTATGACAAGTCTTTTTGTAAGTATTTCTTCTTTCCTTTCAATAATAGTTTTTTTTAAAGTATTAAATTATGGATACTCAAATAATTTATTAATCTCTAGTTGGATAAACTCAGGTACTTTAGATGTAAATTGGTCCATAAAAGTAGATGCATTATCCTCACTCATGATGGTTGTGGTAACGCTTGTTTCAGCGTTGGTTCATATCTACTCAATTGGTTACATGTCTCACGATCCTCACAAACCGAGGTTCATGTCTTATTTATCTTTATTTACATTTGCAATGTTAGTGTTGGTTACTTCAGACAATTTTTTACAATTATTCTTTGGATGGGAAGGAGTAGGTCTTTGTTCGTATTTTTTAATTGGTTTTTGGTTTAAAAAAAAAGCTGCAAATGCGGCCGCTATTAAAGCTTTCGTAGTAAATAGAGTTGGAGATTTTGGTTTTGCTCTTGGTATTTTTTTAATTTTTTATTATTTTGGAACAGTTAATTACAATGAGGTATTCAATCAAATTCAAACTTTGAATACAAAAAATATAAATTTTCTTGGTTTTGAATTTAAATCAATAGATTTAATTTGTATATTGTTATTTATAGGTGCAATGGGAAAATCAGCCCAGATTTTTTTACATACTTGGTTACCCGATGCAATGGAAGGACCAACACCTGTATCTGCATTAATCCACGCTGCAACAATGGTTACTGCAGGTGTTTTTCTAGTTGTAAGATGTTCTCCTATTTATGAATATTCAGAATTAGCACTCAATATAATTACTGTTATTGGAATGAGTACAGCTTTTTTTGCTGCTACAATTGCATTAGTCCAAACTGATATAAAAAAGATAATTGCTTATTCAACATGTAGCCAGCTTGGATATATGTTCTTTGCAACTGGTGTAGGCGCATATAACGTTGCAATGTTTCATCTATTTACTCATGCTTTTTTTAAGGCTTTACTTTTTTTAGGAGCTGGTTCTGTAATACACTCTTTTAAAGATGAACAGAATATCGAAAAAATGGGCGGGGTTTACAAAAAGATCCCTTACACTTACGCCTTAATGCTGGTGGGTACATTAGCTTTAACTGGCTTCCCATTTTTGTCTGGTTTTTATTCTAAAGATGCAATTATTGAATTTGCTTATTTAAGGGGAAATGTAACAGGTATTTATGCTGCTGGTATTGGAATTGTTACGGCTATGTTAACAGCAATTTACTCTTGGAGATTATTTTTTAAAACTTTTCATGGAAATTATAACAATCAAGAAGTAAAATACGAAAAAATTCATGAGTCACCAGCGGTAATGGTTTTACCACTTATAATTCTTGGTTTAGGCTCAATTTTTGCAGGTTTCTTTTTTAAAGAGCTATTAATAGGCAATCAAAGTAGTGTTAATTTTTGGGGAGAGTCTATTAAATTTTTAGAGCCATTGAGTGAAGATCATCCTCCACTGTGGTTTATTTTATTGACCCCGACTATAGTAACTTTAAGCATACCGATTTCTTACTACTTATTTTTGAAGGACAAAAGTGTATTAGAAAATTTTACAAAAACTAATTATCCATTAATAAATTTTTTAAAAAAGAAATGGTATTTTGATGAGCTTTATTCTTATATTTTTGTAGAACCTTGTAAAAAATTAGGTCTATTTTTTTGGAAAAAGATTGATGGTTTAACAATAGATAGATTTGGACCAGATGGTATTTCAAATCTTATTAAGGGCTTGTCGATAAAAGCAGTAAAATTTCAGAATGGTTTTATTTATCAATATGCATTTATAATGTTGATTGGATTTTCTTTAATACTGACTTACTTGATTATTAAATGATGAATTTCCCGATTGTTTCTTCACTAATCCTTTTGCCTTCAATTGGCGCACTATTTCTTTTTTTCATTAATTCAAAAAATATTACCAGCATCAAGTATGTTTCTTTATTTGTATCAATCATTAATTTATTAATATCTATTTACTTATGGTTAATTTTTGATCAATCTAGTTATGAATTTCAGTTTGTAGAAAGTAGAGTCTGGATAAAAGATTTTATCAATTACAAAGTCGGAGTAGATGGAATCTCAATATTATTTATCATTTTAACTACTTTCATAACCCCACTTTGTATTTTGTCAGTTAACTCATCTATAAAGAATAGACTTAAAGAGTTTTTAATAGCAATCTTATTAATGGAAACTCTAATGATAGGAGTTTTTTGCTCTTTAGATTTGGTAATTTTCTACTTATTTTTTGAAGGAGGTTTAATACCGATGTTTTTAATCATTGGTATTTGGGGTGGAGAAAGACGCGTGTATTCTGCATTCAAGTTTTTTTTATTTACTCTTCTTGGCTCAGTTTTAATGTTAATAGCGGTAATATCTATTTATTGGATAGCAGGCACGACTGATGTAGAAGAACTTTATAAGTTGGGCATTGATCCAAAATACCAAAACTTACTTTGGTTAGCATTCTTTTCATCTTTTGCAGTAAAAACACCAATGTGGCCAGTACATACATGGCTGCCCGACGCCCATGTTGAAGCGCCAACCGCAGGTTCAGTTTTATTAGCAGCTATCTTACTTAAAATGGCAGGATATGGATTTATTAGATTTTCAATTGGATTATTTCCTGTTGCGTCAGAATATTTTGTTCCGTTTATTTTTGTTATTAGTTTAATTGCAATTATTTATACTTCGTTAGTTGCTTTAATGCAGGACGACATGAAAAAACTAATTGCGTACTCATCTGTAGCTCACATGGGTTTTGTAACATTAGGTTTGTTTACTTTCACTCAACAAGGTGTTGAAGGAGGAATATTTCAAATGATTAGTCATGGTATTGTATCTGCTGCACTCTTTTTCTCAGTAGGTGTTATTTATGACAGAACTCATTCGAGACGTATCAATGATTATGGGGGTTTGGTAAATGTAATGCCAAAATATTCTATTTTATTAATGGTATTTACTTTAGGGTCTTTGGGCTTACCAGGAACAACTGGTTTTATTGGTGAATTTTTGATTTTAATGGGAACATTTAAAAAAAGTTTCTTAGTGGCAGCAATAGCAAGTTTGGGTGTAATTTTAGGCGCAGCATATATGTTGTGGCTTTACAAAAGAGTTGTATTTGGAGAGTTAACAAATCAAAAATTATTAAAAATAATTGATTTAAACAAAGTTGAGTTGTCTATTCTTACTTTATTAGCATTGAGTATAATATTTTTTGGCTTCTATCCTGATCCATTTTCAAATACATATTCTGTATCAGTCGAGAACTTTATAAATGAATATAATGATAAACTAAATAATTATAATTTACAAAATCAATGATTAATCTCTTTTATATATCCACAGAAATATTCTTATCATTATCTATTCTAATTCTATTACTAATTGGTGTATTTAAAAATAAAAGTGAATTATTTATTTATAATTTCACTTGTATAATTTTACTGGTCGGGCTTGCGATAAATATTAACTCAAATCCTCAATTTCCGATAGATTTATTTAATAACAGTTATAAAATTGACTATTTCACAACTTTAATTAAGTCAGTAATATTGATCTCAGCATTTCTTGTAATGCTATGTTCATTAAATTATGTCAAACAAAATGATATTTTAAAAGTTGAGTATCCAATTTTAATTTTATCTTCAATTCTTGGTATGCTCGTAATGGTAAGTTCTAACGATTTAATAGTTTTTTATGTTGGTTTAGAATTACAATCTTTAGCTTTATATGTTCTTGCTGCCTTCAAAAGAGATAATATACTTTCATCTGAGTCAGGCTTAAAATATTTTATATTAAGCGCATTATCATCAGGATTATTGTTATACGGATGTTCTTTAATATATGGTTTTTCTAGCTCAACAAACTTTGATTTAATTTATCAAAATAGTGAGTCAATCGAATATGGTATAATTTTTGGAATAGTATTTATTTTAGTTGGATTAGCATTTAAGATTACTGCAGTACCTTTTCATATGTGGGCCCCAGATGTTTATGATGGATCACCTACATCTGTGACTGTGATATTTGCAATTCTTCCAAAGATTGCTGCATTAACAGTATTTATAAATTTTTTATATGGTCCTTTCCTTGAAATGTTTGACCAATGGCAAGCAGTTATAATTTTTTTATCAATTGGTTCAATGGTATTTGGGGCAGTAGCTGCGATTGGACAAAAAAAATTAAAAAGACTTATTGCTTATAGTTCAATAAGCCACATGGGGTTTGCGCTCGCTGGTTTAAGTGTTGGGACAAACGAAGGTATTCAAAATTCAATAATATACTTAATGATATATCTAATAATGAATATAGCATTTTTCTGTTGTCTATTTATGCTCAAAAGAGAAAATCAATATTTCGATAAAGTTGAAGATCTCTCAGGTTTATCAAAAAATCATCCTTTATTATCGCTCTCTTTGATGATTATTTTATTCTCGTTAGCAGGAATACCTCCATTGGCTGGTTTTTTTGCAAAGTTTTATATTTTTACGGCCGTAATTGAACAGTCAATGTATTTTTTAGCGATTGTAGGTTTGCTCTCAACAGTAATTGCAGCTTTTTATTATATAAGATTAATAAAGGTAATGTATTTTGACGAGCAGAAAGAAAAATATGACTTAAATCATAGTATTGGTCTTAAAATGATACTTGTGATTTCATCAACAATTATTCTTATTTATTTCATAAACCCGAATATAATTAATAACTTTGTCTTAGATATAACTTTAATTTAATGAAGTTAAAAATTTTTAGATACAAAAAAGTAAAAAGCACTAATGATATTGCTATTAGGAAAATTAGGTCAGGAATTAAAAATGGAATAGTTACTAGTGATGTACAAAGCTCCGGCAGAGGCAGGCATGGAAATAAATGGGTTTCTTATAAGGGCAATCTTTTTGTAACTATTTTTTTTTCAATTTCAAATAATCTGAATCTAAATAAGTTTAATTATAAAAATTGCCTGATAATAAAAAAAGTTTTATCAAAATATATAAAACACGATCTAAAAATAAAAAGACCAAACGATATTTTATTTAAACAGTATAAAATTTGTGGAATTTTACAGGAAACAATTTTTTACAAGAATCTTAAATACTTGTTGGTTGGTGTAGGTCTAAACTTATTAAAGAGTCCAAAATTCAAGAATTACAAAACTACTAGCGTGTATAAAATTACTAAAAAAAAAGTTAATAAAATTAGAATCTTAAATGAAATTAAATTTAAATATGAATCGATCTAAGAAAAAACAAATTTTGGTTGGTGATATCGGTAATACTGAGTCTAAAATATTTTTTAGAAATAACAAAATCGAAAAAAAAATTATTATAAGAAGCAACGAAATGATTTATGGCAAGATCAAATCAAAAGTTTTATTTTTAAAAAAATTTAATATTAAGGATAAAGCTGTTTTCTGTAGTGTAGTTCCGTCTAATTTTAGAATTATTAAGAAGGTATTTGAACGAGAGTTAAAAATTAAAATAGTTGAATTGAAGAATATTTATAAAAACAAAATAATTAAATTGAAAGTTAATAAAAAACAAATCGGATCAGATAGATTGGCAAATGCAATCAGTGTTTTTAATAAAAAAAATAATTTTATAGTTGTGGATTTTGGAACAGCTACTACCTTCGATGTCATTATAAAAGATGTTTACTGGGGTGGTATAATTGCTCCAGGAGTTAATCTTTCACTAAAAAATTTGATATCAAAAGCAGAATTGATTCCAAAAATTAATTTAAGCCAAACTAAAATAGTTATTGGAAAAAACACAAAGCAAGCAGTAGTATCAGGTTTTTATTGGGGTTATAGTGGTCTTATCGAAAAAATTATTTCTAAGATTTCAAAAATTACCAAAAAAAATTTTAAGATTATTTTAACAGGAGGTCTTGCGCATTTATTTAAAACAAATATAAGATTAAATGTTTTAATCGACAAAAACCTTACAATAAAAGGATTAATAAAGGCTCATAAAATATTAAACAAATGAAAGATGAATTATTATTTTGTCCACTAGGTGGATCAGGTGAAATTGGCATGAACTTAAATCTTTTTGCCTACGGTAAACCAGAATATCATAAGTGGATTATTGTAGATATTGGTGTCACCTTTGCTGATGATACAGTTCCAGGAATAGATCTAATATATCCTGATCCTGGTTTCATAGTTGATAAAAAAGACTCATTGCTTGGTATAGTACTTACACATGCTCATGAAGATCACATTGGCGCGATTTCACATATCTGGCCGGAACTTAAATGTAATATATATGCTACTCCATTTACTGCAGCTTTAGTGACTGAAAAGTTTAAGGAAAAGAAAATAGACATTCACCCTTTTTTAAAGATTGTAAATTTAAGAGGTAACATAAAACTCGGACCATTTGATATTGAGCTAATAACTATGACTCACTCCATTCTAGAACCCAACGGACTGAAAATAAAAACTCCACTTGGCTGCGTGCTACATACTGGTGATTGGAAGTGTGATCCAAACCCATTAATTGGAGATGTAATAGACTCTAAAAAACTTAAATCAATTGGCGATGATGGAGTTTTGGCGATGATATGTGACTCAACAAATATATTTAGTATTGGTAGATCAGGCTCAGAAATAGATGTAAGAAAAAATTTACTAAAGATATTTGAAAGATTAAAAAAAAAAATAATAGTCACCTGTTTTGCATCAAATGTTGCTAGAATGGAAACTATTTTCTTTTGTGCGCAGAAAACAGGAAGACAGATTTCTTTAGTAGGAAGGTCTATGCATAGAATTTTTAAAGCAGCTAGACAATGTGGGTATCTCAAAGATGTAATTGAACCTATCGATCCAAGAGATGCTAAAAAAATTTCAAGAGACAAAATAGTCTATTTATGTACTGGAACTCAAGGAGAGCCTATGGGAGCAATGAGCAGAATATCGAATTTTACCCATCCAGATGTAATGATGGAAAATGGCGACACTGCAATTTTTTCATCTAAAATAATACCTGGAAATGAAAAAAAACTTTCTAAATTACACAATAAATTAGTTATTGAAGGTATTGAAGTGATTACAGAAGAAGATGAATTTATACATGTATCCGGTCACCCTAATAGGGAAGAGTTAAAGGATATGTACACTTGGATAAGACCAAAATCAGTAATACCAGTTCATGGAGAATACAGACATATGCAGGAGCACATTAATTTTGCTAAGGAAATGAAAATACCCTATCCAGTTAAAGTTATGAATGGTGATATTGTTAAATTAGCTCCAGCTGAAAAACCTTTTATTTATGATAAAGCACCCGCAGGAAAAGTATATTTGGATGGAAACATTAGTGTTGAAGAGGACTCAAATTCTATTAAAGAACGTAAAAATCTTTCCATAAACGGAATGATGGAAGTTACAATTCTTGTTACACCCAAGGGTAACATTCATGACAGACCAATTGTGACAGTTAAGGGGCTCCCAATAAATGATTATGAAGATTTTAGATTTGGATTAGAAAATGAAATTGAAAAAACAGCCAGAACATTTTCTTTAACGAATAGCAGACAGCAAGAAAATGCTATCGATGCTTTTAAAAGTGTTTGTAAAAAATATACAAAAAATAAAGTAGGCAAAAGACCTTTTACAAATATTAATATAGTTCAAATTTGATGAATTTAACTGGTTCGATTATTATATATGTTCTTATATGGTGGATAGTTTTTTTTTCATTGCTGCCAATAGATGTAGATCGAAATCAAAAAAATTTTGTGGAGGGTGTTGATCCCGGAGCTCCCGAAAACCCTAAATTAATAAAAAAACTATTATATACAACTTTGATTACCTCAATAATTTTTATAGGTATATTTCTATTAGTAAAGTATGATTATCTTAATTTAAGGAATCTAATAACATAATGTTTTTATCAAAATCATTTATTCTATTATTAAAAAACTATCCCTCTGAGGCAAAAATTAAATCACACAAATTAATGTTGAGGTTAGGAATGATTAAACAATCATCAGCAGGTATTTACTCCTGGCTTCCCCTTGGCTTTAAAGTGATGAAAAAAATTGAACAAATAGTAAGAGAGGAACAAAATAAAATAGGTGCTCAAGAAATATTGATGCCAACAATACAGTCCTCCGAAATTTGGAAAGAAAGTGGAAGATATGAAGATTATGGAGAGGAGATGCTCAGAATTAAAGATAGACAGAACAGAGAAATTTTATATGGTCCAACTAATGAAGAGCTAGTTACAGATATTTTTAGAAACAGTATAAAATCATATAAATCTCTTCCTCAATTACTTTATCATATTCAATGGAAATTTAGAGATGAACTAAGACCAAGATTTGGGATAATGAGATGTAGAGAATTTTTTATGAAAGATGCTTATTCATTTGACCTTAGCGATGATGATGCAGAATTTTCATATAACAAATTTTTTCTATCATATTTAAATACTTTTAAGAGATTGGAATTATCAGCAATACCGATGACAGCTGAAACGGGACCAATTGGCGGGAGCTTGTCACATGAATTTATTATCTTAGCTGAAACCGGTGAAAGTAAAATTTATACTGACAAAAGAATTTTTGAGGTAAATCACGATAATTATAAATTAGAAAAAGAGTCTTTAAAAAAACTAAGACTTGAATATGACAAATTTTACGCCGTCACAGACGAGAAAATTGACAATAAGGAGTTCAACAACAAGGTTGATAAAAAAAATCAGTTAGAGACCAAAGGTATTGAAGTCGGTCATATTTTTTACTTTGGCGACAAGTATTCAAAACCAATGAATGCTGCCGTTGATAAAGATGGTAAAAAAATTTTTGTAAAAATGGGTTCTTATGGAATTGGAGTTTCAAGATTAGTTGGTGCCTTAATTGAGGCAAATTTTGATGAGAAAAATGAAATTATGAAATGGCCAGTATCAGTTTCTCCTTTTGAGTGTGCAATTATTTGTTTTGCATCTAAAAATGATACCACAAGTATCGAAATGGGTATTAAAGTAAAAAATTTTTTAGAACAGAATAATATTGAAACAGTTTTAGACGATTCAGACGAAAATTTTTCAGGAAAGTTAAAAAAATTTAATTTAATTGGAATACCATTTCAAATTCTAATTGGAAAAAATCCTGATAAAAATAAAGTTGAGTTTAAAGAAGTGGGGAACGATAGCAAGATGATAAGTCTTGAAGAAGCCCTTAATTTCATTAAATCAAAAAAAATAAATTGATCTCAACTTTAGAAAAAAAAATAATTTTTAGATATCTTAAAACTAGAAAAAAAGATGGTTTTTTAAATATTATCACTTTATTTTCTTTCTTAGGCATAAGTTTAGGCGTAGCAGTTTTAATTATAGTTATGTCTGTAATGAATGGGTTTAGGTCAGAGTTGATAAACAAGATAACTAATTTCAACGCACATGTTATTGTAAAACCCTATAATAAAAAAATAGAACAAAAAAAAATAGATAACGAGTTTTTAAAAAATATATCTTCAAATTTGATATTAAGCAATAATGGAGAGGGAATACTTTTAAATGATGAAATTACTAAAGGTATTTTAGTTAGAGGCTATTCTGAAAATGATTTTCAAAAACTGAATATTGTAAACAATAAATATTTTAGAGGCGATAAAAAAATTTTAGAGAATAATATATCGATAGGGAGTGATTTAAGTTATGACCTTGAATTAAAAATTGGAGACCGAATTTCAATAATTTCACCTTCTGGTGAAAATACACTCATTGGATCCATACCTCGACAGAAAACTTTTAAAATAAGTTCTATATTTGATAGTAGGTTTGCTGAGTTTAATAATTCTGTTGTGTTTATTAATCTTAAAGATCTACTAGGTTTATTTGATTTAAAAAAAGAAAACAATTTCTTAGAGGTTTATTTATATAAACCTGACAAAATTGATATTTATCGTGAAAAACTAATGTCGATTTTTACCGACGAATATATATTCACCTGGTCAGATTTAAACAAACCATTATTTTCCGCCTTAAAAGTAGAAAGAAATGTTATGTTCATAATATTATCTTTAATAATCATAGTTGCTGCTTTTAACATTATTTCGGGACTTACTATTTTAGTTAAAAATAAAACTAGGGAAATCGCAATATTAAAATCAATTGGTGTTTCTAACTTTTCTATTCGAAAAATATTTTTTTTTATTGGATTTTTAATAGGGTTTTTAGCAACAATTATGGGAGTAGCCATAGGTGTAACTTTCTCTCTTTATGTTGAGGAGATAAGAATGTTAATTAGTAATGTCTTTAATATAAGTTTATTTCCAGAGGAAATATATTTTTTAAGTACTATTCCATATCAAATAGACTTTTGGTCAATATTTTTAATTTCAAGTTGTTCAATTATAATGACTTGTTTAGTCTCAATATACCCTGCAACTAAAGCAGCAAAATTAGATACAATTAAATCCTTGAAATATGAGTAACATTATAGAGCTAAACAATATTTCAAAGGCATTTGATAATCAAAAAAAAATTTCTGTCCTTAAAAATTTAAGTTTTAAATTTAAAAAAGGAAAAATTTATTCATTGTCTGGACCCTCTGGATCTGGAAAATCAACTTTACTAAATTTATTATCTTTAATAGATAGACCATCATCAGGAAATATTAAAATTGATAATAGAAATATAAATCATAATGAAATTGAGATTAACGACAAAATTAGATCTAGTAATATTGGGATTGTTTATCAAGAGAAAAACTTATTGCCTGATTTTACGGCTATAGAAAATGTTTGTATAGCTAGCTTAGCTGCTAATAACAATCACAAAATAGCAGAACAAGAATCATTAAAGATAATTCAAAAAGTCGGCTTAAAAGATAGGGCTAATCATTATCCATCAGAATTATCAGGAGGAGAAATGCAAAGAATTGCTATATCGAGAGCAATAGTAAATAAACCTAGAATAATACTAGCTGATGAACCGACAGGAAGTTTAGATCATGAAAATGCAAATCAAATATTTAACTTACTCTTTAAATTAAAAAATAAAGATCGTGTTATAATATTTGCAACTCATAATAGATTTTTTGCTAATAAAGCAGACTATAAAATTTCCTTAAGTAATGGTAAAATCAAAACCATTAATGGAAAAATATAAAAAAACATTTAATCACTTAAAAATACATACCCAATATTCTATTTGTGAAGGTGCCATAAAAATCGATGAACTTAGTAAATATTGCAAAGAAAATAAGATTAAAGCGATTGGAATGTCAGATACATCAAACTTGTGTGGATCTCTAGAATTCTCAGAACAAATTTCAAAGTCTAAAACTCAGCCTATAATCGGATCCCAGATTAAGTTTAAATTCAACGATATAATTGGATCATTACCTATTATTGCCAAAAATAGTGAGGGTTATAAAGAACTTATAAGTTTGTCTTCTAAATCTTTTCTTGAGAACACAAATTTAGAAGAACCACATTGCAATATTGAATTATTATTTAAATGTTCAGAAAATCTTATAATTCTTTCAGGAGGAATTAATAATTTATCAGGTTCTCTCTTTCAAAAAGATAGATTAGATGAACTTGAAAAACTTTATTTTAATTTGAACAAAAATTCAGGTGACAACTTCTATATTGAAATTCAAAGACATGGTGACATACATGAAAAAAATTTTGAAAATTTTAATCTTTCTATGTCAAAAAAAGTTAATGCTCCAATCATTGCAACAAATGAAGTTTATTATTTACATAAGGATATGAGTGAAGCACACGATGCATTACTTTGTATTGGTTCAAAAAACTACATTAATGATAAACAAAGACTAAAATTAACAGACAATCATTATCTTAGAAGTGATGATGAAATGAAAAAAATATTCCATGACCTTCCTGAAGCTTTAGAAAACAATTATAACTTACCTCTAAGATGTAGTTTTAGACCTGAATATTCTAAACCACTATTACCTGATATAAACACTAATAGTGATATCTCATCTAATGATCAATTAAAAAAAGATGCAAATGAGGGACTAATTCAAAAGTTTAAGAAAAGATTTGAGGGTGAGGATTTAAAAGGTGAAAAATTTTTGAAATATAAAAAAAGATTAGATCACGAAATTAATATCATTTGTCAGATGAATTACTCTAGTTATTTTTTAATTGTATCTGATTACATCATATGGGCTAAAAGCAACAATATTCCAGTTGGACCAGGCAGAGGGTCTGGTGCTGGTTCATTAGTAGCATGGTGTCTACAAATTACTGACGTAGACCCAATTTACTTTAACTTAATTTTTGAGCGATTTTTAAATCCAGATCGTATTTCTATGCCTGACTTTGATATTGATTTTTGTGAGGAAAAACGTGATTTAGTTTTTGAATATCTTAACAAAAAATATAAAGATTCAGTAGCTCACATCATTACATTTGGCAAATTAAAAGCTAGAATGGTTATTAGAGATGTTGGCAGGGTAATGGGCCTTCCTTATGGTTTTGTAGACAGTATTTGTAAAATGATTCCATTCGATCCTTCAAGACCAATGAGTTTAACTGAATGTATAAATTCAGAACCTAGATTACAAAAAATCATAAATGAGGATAGGAGAGTAGATAAACTTATTAAACTGTCTCTTAAACTTGAAGGTTTAAATAGAAATTTTGCGACACATGCGGCTGGCGTAGTAATTGCAGACAAAAAATTAATTGATACTGTTCCGTTATATAAAGATAGCTCATCTAATTTACTTTTACCTTCCACTCAGTTTGATATGTATTCAGCTGAAAACTCTGGTCTGATTAAATTTGATTTCTTGGGCTTAAAAACTCTTACTGTGATCAACAACACTATAAAACTTTTAAATAAGAAAAAAATTGATTTTAATATAGAGAAAATTAATTATGAAGATCAAACAGTTTTTGACCTATTGTCTTCAGGTAAAACAGTTGGTTTGTTTCAACTAGAAAGTTCCGGAATGAGAGATGCTCTCACTCAAATGAAACCAAATAGATTAGAAGATATTATAGCTTTAGTCGCTTTATACAGACCAGGTCCTATGAGCAATATTCCTATTTATAATGATTGCAAACATGGAAAAAGAACACCAGACTATTTGCACCCAAAATTAGAAAACATTTTAAAATCAACATATGGTGTAATTATTTACCAAGAACAAGTTATGCAAATTGCACAAGTCTTATCAGGTTTCACTGCAGGTGAAGCAGATATTCTAAGACGTGCCATGGGAAAAAAGAAGAGAGCAGAGTTAGAAAAACAGAAAGCTAGATTTATAGATGGCGCTTATCAAAATGGTATTCCCAAAGATGTTGCTGCAAGTATTTTTTTAAAAATTGAACCCTTTGCGGAATACGGTTTTAATAAAAGTCATGCTGCAGCTTACGCTATAATTGCTTATCAAACAGCATATTTAAAAACTCATTTTACCAATGAATTTTTTTCCGCATCAATGTCCATGGAAATGTCAAATCAAAAAAAATTAGGAGAGTTCTATGAGGAGCTTAAAAGATTAAACATAAATATAATATCTCCTGATATAAATTTATGTAACAGTGATTTTTATTCTGACACAAAAAATTTTTATTATGCTTTAGGGGCATTAAAAAATGTTGGATACGAGGCTATTTCAAACATAGTTAAGGAAAGAGAAAAAAATGGCAAATTTAGGTCCTTAAATGATTTTATAAATAGAGTTAATCCGAAAGATATAAACAAACTTCAAATGGAAGCTCTTACAAAAGCTGGGGCATTTGATAACATTTTTAAAGGTAGAAAATCAATTTTTGAATCAATACCTAATTTAATATCCAAATCAAAAAATATTTTTGAAAACAAGTCCTTAAATCAAATTGATTTATTTGCCAATAGTGAGGAACCTAATGATGGTGATGTAGTAGATAATCTTGGCGAATGGAACTTTCAGGAAAAAATGGCAAAAGAATTTGAAACTGTCGGTTTTTTTATATCAGATCATCCACTTAATCAATATCAAGATGTATTTAAGGAATTTAATATTCTTTCTTACAAAAATGTTAATGAAGATAAAGAAATTAGCGAGGGATCAGTTGCAGCAACTATTCTTAAAATCCAAGAAAAGAAAACTCAAAAGGGAACGTCATACGCAATAATTAAATTTTCTGATCAATTAAGCATATTTGAATTATTTGTTTTTTCTGACACATTTGAATTAAATAGAAGTAAGATTAAAGAGGGTAATTCAGTAATTTTGACAATACAGAAAATTACTAAGCAAAATGATCCTCAATCTACAAGGTTAAATGTCAAAAAAATAATTTCATTAGATGATCTTATTAATAAACCGATTAATTCAATAAGTTTTAAGGTAAAAAATGTTGACGAGGTTGATACACTTTCTAAAATGCTGAAAAAAGGTGGCGATGTTGAGGTAAATATCAATGTTGTATCAAGCGATAAGGCTTATAAAATAAAACTTAAAGATAAACGTTTAATCGATAGAAAAACTGTGAATCTCATAAAGAATCAAGGAATTTCAACAACAATTCATTGATTTATCTCTTGCCTTTACCTCAATAAATTTATAAAACGCTTAAAAAAACGCACAGAGCTTTTGGTTAATAACCTCCGGTCCTTAAATGGAAGTAGCTTTGGTGGAACAACCGGGAAAAATTATGAAGATACCTAACTTATCAATACAACAACTCTTAGAAGCAGGCGTACATCTAGGTCATAAAACTCTTAGATGGAATCCAAAAATGAAGAAATACATTTTTGGCAAAAGGGACTCTGTTCATATAATTGATTTAACTCAAACTCTTGAGCTTACTAATAAAGCTTTAGAAAAAATTTATGAAACTATTACAAATAATGGGAAAATTTTGTTCATCTCAACAAAAAAACAAGCTTCAGAGGCTATTGCTGAATTGGCAAAAACTACTGATCAATATTTTGTAAATTATAGATGGCTAGGAGGTATGTTGACTAACTGGGGAACAATATCAAACTCTATTAAAAAACTCCAAAAAATTAATACAGACTTAAAATCAGAAAATAGAGGTTTTACAAAAAAAGAACTTTTAAAAATGAGCATTCAAAGAGATAAGCTTCAAAGGTCTTTAGGAGGTATATCAGAAATGAAAAAGGTTCCTGATTTAGTCTTCATAATTGATACAAACTATGAGTCACTTGCTATAAAAGAGTCTATAAAACTAAATATTCCTATAATAGCAATACTTGATACGAATTCAGATCCAGAGGGTATCGACTTTCCAATACCAGGTAATGATGATGCAAGAAGATCAATCGATCTTTATTGTTCTTTAGTAAAAGAAACAATTAATAATGCTAAGAAGAATATTCCAGAGGAAACAAAAAAAAATGGCGAACAAAAAGTGATGTCACCTAAATCTCCATCTTCTCCATCAAAAAAAAAAATTAATTAATTAAATGAGTGATCTTGAAAGTGTTAAAAAGTTAAGAAGCACCACTGGTGCAGGTTTTAAGGATTGCAATAGTGCGTTGAAGGAAGCCTCAGGAGATTTAGATAAAGCAATCGAAATTTTAAGAATTAAAGGAGTTTCAAAAGCTTCGAAAAAGATGTCCAGAGAGGCCAATGAAGGTCTTGTATATATTTATGGTGATGAAAAAAAAACATCTATAATTGAAATTAATTGTGAGACTGACTTTGTGGCAAAAAATGATGATTTTTTAAAATTTACAAAAGAAATTGGTGAGATAAATAATTCTGTAAATTCTGATTTAGACAAACTCAATAAAAGTAAAATGAAAAATGGATCAACAGTATCTCAAAATTTGATTGATTTAATAGCAAAAATTGGAGAAAAAATTACCATAGGTAGATCAAAAACTTTAGAAAATTCTAAAGAAAAAATTTTTACTTATAACCACTCAATAGTCAAAGACAATATGTCAAAACTTGGTGTTGTAGTTAGTTTAGAGTTTGATAAGAGCACAAAAGATATTGAACAATTTGGAAAGCAGCTTTCAATGCATATAGCAGCTTCAAATCCAATGGTAATAGAAAAAAAAGATATTAAAGAAGAAATTATTACAAAAGAAAAAACAATAATAAACGAAGAACTTAAAAATCTTGGCAAGCCGCAAGAAATCGCAGAAAAAATAAGTTTGGGTAAAATTAACAAATTTAAAGAGGATAATAGTTTACTTACTCAAGACTGGGTAATGGATCCTAAATTAAAAGTAAATGATGTTTTAGCTCAGGTTGATTCAAAGAATTTAAATATAAAAGACTTTATTAGAATTAAAATTGGCGAATAATGTTCAAAGAAGACTTGTACAACCAAAAAATGACTAAAACATTTGATGTTTTTGTAAAAGAGCTAGCATCTTTAAGAACCGGTCGAGCAAATGCAAGTATGCTTGATTTAATCAAAGTAGATGTATACGGACAAAAAATGCCAATTAATCAATTAGCAACAATCACAACGCCTGAACCAAGAGTAATAAATATTCAAGTATGGGATGCAAATAATGTTCCATTACTAGACTCAGCAATTAAAAAATCAGATCTTGGTTTAAATCCCCAAATAGATGGTCAGTTAGTAAGATTACCGATACCAGATTTAAGTGAGGAAAGAAGATTAGAAATTAAGAAGGTAATTAAAACTATGGGTGAAAAATGTAAAGTCTCAATAAGAAATATTAGAAGAGAAGGAAATGATGAATTAAAGAAGAAACTAAAATCAAAGGAAATAAGTGAAGACGATGAAAAAAAATTTGAAAAAATAATTCAAACATATACCGACAACTTTGTTAAAAAAGTTGATGAAAAAGTTACAATCAAAGAAAAAGAAATAATGACTATATGAACCCTATAAAACATATGGCCATAATAATGGATGGAAATGGTCGATGGGGTTTAAAACATAAAAACTCAAGAAACTTAGGACACAAAGAGGGCCTAAAAACTGTTGAGATGGTCATGAAATATTGTTTAAAAAAAAAGATTAAGTTTCTCACTTTGTATGCATTTTCAACTGAAAACTGGAAAAGACCTTTAAAGGAGCGCAAATATTTGTTTAGACTTTTGGAAATTTACTTAATTGAAAAATTAGAGAAATTAAACAACGAAAAAATAAAGATAAAAATTTTAGGGGAAAAAAAATTTTATAATAAACTGAATAAACTATTAGACTTTGCTGAAAAAAAGACGATAAGAAATACAAAACTTCAGATAAACTTAGCCCTTAATTATGGATCTAAAAAAGAAATGGTATGTGCTTTTAATAAGTTGAAGAAAAGAAGCAAGATTTCAGAAAATGATATTAATAACAATTTATATACAAAAAATATTCCTGATCCTGAAATTCTTATACGAACAGGGAACACTCAAAGACTTAGCAATTTTCTTTTATGGCAAGCAGCATATACGGAGATATTTTTTGAAAAAAAACTATGGCCAGATTTTAAAGATGAGGATTTAAACAAGATAGTGAAAAAATTTAGTAATATTAAAAGAAATTTTGGAAAAATATAATGAAGTCAGAATTACTCAAAAGATCTATCTCATCACTTTTTCTAATGAGTTTTGTATTGCTAAGTGCTTTAATTAATGATTATATTTTTTTGAGTATATTATTCATTGTTGTAATATTGAGTTGGATTGAATGGATTAAAGTTATTGAAAAAATAAGATTTAAGAAACTTAATCATATAATCCATAATATACTTTTTTTAATATATCTTTTGATAGCATTTATCATTTGTTTTAATGTCTTCATAATTGATAAATACTTCTTTTTAACAATATTAATGATTTGTGTTTTTTCAGACATTGGAGGATATGTGTTTGGAAAAACTTTCGGTGGAAAAAAACTTACTAAGATTAGTCCCAATAAAACTATATCTGGATCGATAGGCTCTTTTATTTTATCTTATATTGGTTTTTTTTTAATATATCTATATTTTGGCGATCTACTTTTTGTGAGACTGCAAATTGAAGCTTTAGTCTTTATACCATTTTTTATCTCTTTAATCTGTCAGTTAGGAGATTTATTTATCTCTTATTTCAAAAGAAAAGCTAAAATCAAAAATACTGGAAATTTAATTCCTGGTCACGGAGGTTTATTGGACAGGATCGATGGTTCAATATTTGCTCTACCAATAGGTTTTATAATAATATCTCTTCTATAATAATGAAAAAAATTATCATACTAGGTTCGACTGGATCAATCGGAAGACAAACTATTGAGATAGTTGAGAAAAATAAAAAAAATTTTAAAGTAATTTTGTTATCGACAAATAAAAATATAAATATCTTATCGGAACAAATAAAGAAATTTAATGTTCAAAATGTTGTAGTCACAAATATCAATAGTTATAAAAAGATCAAAAAAAAATTTAAAAAAATTAATGTTTTAAATAATTTTGAAAAACTTGATAAAATTATAAAAGGTAAAGTCGATTATACAATGTCTGCAATTTCAGGTTTTGATGGATTAAGACCAACAATAAAAATAATTAAAAAGACAAAAAAAATAGCAATAGCTAATAAAGAGTCAATTATTTGTGGTTGGGAATTAATTAAAAAAGAAATAAAAAAAAATAAAACAGTTTTTATTCCTGTTGACTCCGAACATTTCTCTATATGGTCGGTTATAAAAGACTCTCATAAAGATGAAATTGAAAAAATTTTTTTGACTGCTTCAGGTGGACCTTTTCTTAATAAAAAAAATATTAAAAAAGTAAAACTGATAAATGCTCTTAAACATCCAAATTGGAAAATGGGAAAAAAAATATCTGTAGACTCTGCAACTCTTATGAATAAAATTTTTGAGTTAATTGAAGCTAAAAAAATGTTTGATTTAGAGTTAGATAAATTTGATGTTCTTATACACCCCAAATCTTACATACACGCTATCGTAAAATTTAAAAATGGTTTAATCAAAATTATAGCTCATGATACAGATATGAAAATTCCCATTTACAATTCCATTTATATAGATGAAAAAAAACAATGCTATTTTAAATCAAAAAAAATTAATTTAGAAATTCTTAACTCATTAAACCTTCAAAAAGTTAATGATAAAAAATTTCCAGTAATAAAATTGTTAAAAAAATTGACAAATAAAAACAGTTTATTTGATACCGCTATTGTTTCAGTTAATGATGAAATAGTGAGTCTTTTTTTAAAAAAGAAAATAAAATTTTTTGAAATATCAAAAAAAATTACCACCATATTAGGATTACCTTTTTTAACAAAATTTAAGGGTCAAAAACCAAAAAATTTAGCTCAAATTGAAAGATTAAATGAGTTTGTAAGATTGAAAACGCGAACTTTAAGTGTAATATCCGAAAAAAAATGAAATACATTTTATTAATTATACTATTATTTAAATTTGCATTTTCTAACGTAGTAGCAGATGTGATAAATGATATTGAGGTAAAAAATAATGATCGAATCACAAAAGAAAGTATTGTTACTTTCAGCGGAATTAAATTTGGAAATAATTATTCCCAAGATCAATTAAATCAAATTTTATTAGACTTATACGACACGAATTTTTTTTCGGATATCAAGTTTAAAATAGAAGGCAACACTCTTATTGTTGAAGTTGTAGAGAGAAAAATTATCCAATCAATAATACTAAATGGTATAAAAGCTGAAAAAACAAAAAAATCCATTTTAAAAAACTTAAATCTTAAAGAAAAAAGTCCATATATTGAATTTTTAGCAAAGCAAGATATTTCAAGAATCGAAACATCCTTAAATAACGCCGGTTATTATTTTAATGAAGTAGATGTTTCAATGAAGACAAATGACAATCAAACCATAGATTTAGTTTATGACATAAAATTAGGCGATAAAGCTTTGATACAAAATATTATTTTCACTGGTGATAAATATTACAAAGATAAAAAATTAAAAAATATTATTGTTAGCGAGGAAAGCAAATTTTGGAAATTCATTTCAACCAAGAAATATTTAAACCCAGAGCAAATTGAACTTGATTTAAGATTATTAGAAAAATTTTATCTCAATAAAGGTTTTTACAATGTAAAGATTAAAAATTCATCAGCTATCTTCAATGATAATTATTTTAATTTAGTTTACAATATAGACTCCGGTAAAATTTTTACTATTAAAGATGCAAAACTAGTTTTACCTGATGATTTCGATGAAAAAGATTTTAAAGATGTTGAAAAAATTTTGAAAAAAATTGAGGGTGAAAAATATTCTTTAAATAAATTAAATAAGGTTGTGAGGCAAATAGATAAAATTTCAGTATCAAGATTATATGATTTTATTGATGCAACTATTGAAACCGAAGTAATTGAGGATAACAAATTAAATATAACTTTTGCTGTAAAAGAAAGTGAGAAATTCTATGTAAAAAAAATAAATGTAATTGGAAACAATATAACCGAAGAAAGAGTAATAAGAGATTTACTAGAGGTTGATGAAGGTGATCCTTTTAATAAGTTATTACATGCCAAATCGCTCAACAATATGAAGGGCCGAAATATTTTTCAGACAGTAAAAAGTAATATTATTGATACGCCTGATAAAAATTTAAAAAATATAGATATAATAGTTGAAGAAAAAGCTACCGGTGAAATACTTTTAGGTGCAGGAGTTGGATCCGAGGGAGGTACTGCTCAATTTTCAGTATCGGAAAATAATTTCTTAGGAAAAGGTGTAAAATTATCTACCGGTCTAAGAATAAGTGAAGAACGTTTAAGAGGAAACTTTACAGTTCAAAATCCAAATTTTAATTACTCAGGAAAAGCTCTTTTAACAGATGTATTTTTGACAGATACAGATAAATTAACAGATTCTGGTTACAAATCTACAGATGCAGGTTTTAGTATTGGTACAGGTTTTGAGCAGTATGATGATTTATATTTTAGACCTACATTTAGAACTACGTACGAGCAACTAACTACGAACTCATCTGCAAGTTCAAACTTAAAAAAACAAGAAGGATCTTATTTTACAACAACAATCGGTTACTCACTTGATTTAGATAAAAGAAATCAAAGATTTCAAACTACCGATGGTTTCCGATCTAAATTTACTCAAATTATTCCAATAATATCTGAAAGTAATACGTTATTGAACGGCTATCAGGTTGATAGTTTTCATTCGTTGGAAGACATTACTGCCAGCTTAGGGTTATATTTACGAGCTGTGACTGGTCTATCGGATGATGTAAGAATATCTGAACGATTAAATTTACCTAGAAAAAGATTAAGAGGTTTTGAATCAGGTAAAATTGGTCCTGTTGACTCAAATGACCACGTTGGTGGAAATTATGCTGCTTCATTAAATTTTCAAACTAATTTACCATTTCTCTTTAGAAGTCTTCAAAGTGTTGATTTCAATTACTTTATTGATGCAGCTAATGTATGGGGAGTCGATTATTCTAGTTCCATTGATCAGTCAAATTCAATAAGATCCTCAACAGGTGTTGGACTTGAATGGTTCTCACCGATTGGACCTTTTACTTTTACTTTGGCTCAGCCCATTACTAAACAAAGTTCTGATAAAACCCAAAGTTTCCAATTTAATATTGGTACATCCTTTTAATTAATGAAAAAAATATTTACTATCATTGTTCTTTTTTTTATAATTTTTTTACCATCAAATTCAGCTGAAAAGGTCGTTTATCTTGATGTAGAAAAGATTATGCAAGAGTCCTCTCCAGGAAAATCGATAATATCACAATTAAAGAAGAAAAGAGAAATATCTATATCTAATCTTAAAAAAAAAGAAAAAGAAATTTTTGAAAAAGAAAAAAAACTAATCTCTCAAAAAAATGTTTTAAGTCAAGAAGAGTTTGAAAAAAAACTTAAAGATCTAAGAGGTGATATTACCAATTTTCAAAAGGATAGAAATAAAAAGATTAATGAAATTAACAAATCTAGAATAAGTGCAACAACCAAATTACTAAAAAAATTAACACCAATTTTAGAAGATTATTCAAATAAAAACTCTATTAGAATTATTGTTCAAAAAAAAAATATTGTTATGGGTAAAAAGGAAGATGATATAACCAAAGATATATTAGATCTGGTAAATCAAAAGATTAAAAATATTAAAATAGATTAAAATAATGTCAAACAGCTTAACAAAAGAGGAAATAAAAAATCTTTTACCTCATAGAGAACCAATGTTGCTGTTAGATCAATTAATAGACATAAAAAAGTTAAAATCTGGCACTGCAATTGTAAATGTTACAAAAGAGAGTTTTTTTGTTAAAGGACACTTTCCAGGTCAACCTGTTATGCCTGGAGTATTAATTGTTGAAGCTTTTGGTCAGGCTGCTGCAGCTCTAACAGCTCATGGATTAGATAAGTCAACTTACGAGAATAAATTAGTTTTTTTAATGAATATTGAAAAGGCCAGGTTTAGAAATCCAGTAATACCTAATTGCAAGCTTGAACTTAAAATTGAAGCAATCAGATCCCATGGTAGAGTGTGGAAATATAAAGGAGACGCCTTTGTAAACGATTTAAAGATGGCAGATGCCACATGGTCTGCAACGATTGTTGATAGGAAATAATTAGCAATAAAACTTGATAGGTAAAAATAACGAGTATTTGTTATTAACTCTGAAATGACAAATCCTTTTTTTAAAAATAATGGTCCTTTTACAATAAAAGATATCAATAAAGTTTTAGAAATTAAAAATAATAATAAAAATATTAAAACAAAAATTTTTGATATTTCCGATTTAAATTCTGCATCAAATAAAGATATAACCTTTTTACATTCAAATAAATATAAGTCTCAAGCATCAATTACAAAAGCGGTAGCGTGTATTACTACAAAAAATTTGCAGCATGTTTTACCGGATAAATGTGAAAAAATTATTGTCGAGAATGTTTTGATAAGTACTGCTAAAGTGACAGAAATTTTTTATCCTAACTCTGTTAATGATGATTTTGACAATTCTGTAAAAGAAATTTCAAAAACAAAATTTAAAAATAAAGTAAAGTTTGGTAAAAATGTTCTAATTGGCTCAAATGTCAAGATCGGTAAAAACTGTTCAATTGGTCATAATACTATAATTGAAAAAAATGTTATAATTGGAGATAAATGCTCAATTGGATCAAATACAATTATAAGAAATACAATTTTAAAAACCAATATTAAAGTTTTAGACAGTTGCGTGATAGGTAAAAAAGGATTTGGTTTCTTCCCCAAAAATGGAAACAATTATAGATTTCCACAAATAGGAATAGTTCTTATTAATGATTATTCAGAAATTGGATGTGGATCAACAATAGATAGAGGCTCTATATCAAATACAGTAATTGGTAAAAATACTTATCTTGATAATCAAATACATATTGCTCACAACGTTAAGATTGGAGACAATTGTATAATTGCGGGTCAAGTTGGTTTTGCTGGATCTTCAACTTTAGGTAATAATGTTATGATAGGTGGTCAAGCCGGTATTTCAGGACATCTTAAAATTGGAAATAATATTAAAATTGGTGGAGGTAGTGGAGTTATAAAAGATATCCCAGACAACAGTAGAGTTATGGGATATCCAGCAAAAGATTTAAAAGAATTTATTAAAAATAACAAATAAAAAAATAAACTTATGATTCACAAAACAGCAATTGTAGATAAAAAAGCTAAAATTTCAGCAAAAGTAATGATAGGACCTTATAGTATCGTAGGTCCTGATGTTGAAATAGGCGAAGGCGCTGAAATTCAATCACATGTTAATATTACAGGAAATACAATTATTGGTAATAATACAAAAATTTTTCCATTTGCTTCGATTGGAACAAACCCGCAAGATTTAAAATACAAAGGAGAGAAAACGGGATTAGAAATAGGAAACAATAACATAATAAGGGAACATGTAACTATAAATACAGGCACAAATGGAGGGGGTGGAATAACAAAAATAGGTAATAACAATCTTCTAATGATAGGTGCTCACATTGCACATGATTGCATAGTTGGTAATAATGTGATTATTGCAAACAGTTCAGCTATTGCTGGACATGCACAAATTTCAGATGATGTAATAATCGGGGGAAATTGTGGTATTCAACAATTTACAAGAATAGGAAGAATGGCAATGATAGGTGGTATGTCAGGAGTTTCAAGAGATGTAATTCCATACGGTTTATCATTCGGTAATAGAAACTATCTTGAAGGAATTAATCTCATAGGTTTAAGAAGAAAAAAAGTTTCAAATAAAGAAATTTTAGCCCTCTCAGAAGCTTATAAAGAAATCTTTAAGACAAAGTCTTTACATGAAAATTTAGCAAAATTGAGCGAGTCTCTTAAGGTAAACACATATGTAAGAGAGGTGATAGACTTTATTAACCATGATAAAAAAAGGCCAATTTGTACGCCATTAAGTAAATAAAATGATAGGTTTGTTCTTTGGAGATACCGATTTTCCAAAATTAATTTTAAAAAAACTAAAAAAAATTAAAAAAAAATATCTTATCTTAGATTTATCAAGAAAAAATATTTTCAAAAAAGACTCAAAGTCATTCAGAGTAAACATAGGAAAATTTGGGTCTATTTTGAAATTATTGAGAGAGAATAAATGCAATAAAGTAATATTTGCAGGTAAAATAGATAAACCAAATTTGTCAAAATTAAAACTTGATATGACTGGAATTTACTATCTTCCGAGAATTATCAAAGCTTATAAAAAAGGAGATGCTGCTATATTAAAAGAATTAATAAATATTTTATCTTTAGAAAACATAAAGGTAATAAAATCTACATTTTTTACTCCAGAACTATCATTAAAGAAAGGTTCCTATACAAAAAATAAACCAACTAAAGATGACTTAAATGATATTAAAAAAGGTGAAAATATTCTTAAAAAAACAAATGCCTTTGACCATATTCAAGCAATTATTGTAAGGGAAAATTCAATTTCTAAAGAAACATCAAGGGGTACTAAAAGTTTAATTAAAAAAATGAATAAAAAAAAAATCAAAAGAGGTGTATTAATTAAATATCCAAAGAAAAAACAAGATATGAGAGTTGATTTACCTACAATAGGTTTGGATACTTTAAAGGATTGTAAAAAAGCAGGTCTTAAAGGGGTGGTGCTCAAAGATAAACAAAATATTTTTTTAGAAAAAAAAAAATGCATTAATTTTGCCACTAAAAATAAGATGTTTATATTAGTAAAATGAAAAAAATCTTTATATTAACAGGGGAAGCTTCAGGAGATAAATTGGCATCAACAGTAATTGAAAAAATTCAAAAACAAAATAAAGATGTGAAATTTTTGTCAGTCGGTGGATCAAATTTAACAAGTTTAGGCATAAATTCAATTTTCAATATTGAACAAATTACTTATATGGGTTTTACAAGCGTCTTATTTAATATTTTTAAAATTAAAAAAAAAATTGATTTCACTGTAAAAGAAATAATTAAATTTGATCCTGATATATTATTTAGTGTAGATAGTCCTGATTTTACCTTACGCGTTGCCGAACGAGTAAAAAAAATTAATGCTAATATTAAGACTATTCATTATGTTGCACCTCAAGTTTGGATTTGGAGAGAAGGAAGAGTAAAAAAATTCAAAAAATTTATTGATCATTTTTTAATATTGTTTGATTTTGAAAGAAAATATTTTGATAAAGAAAATATCCCAAACACATTTGTAGGGCATCCTTTATTAGAAAAAAATAAATCTAAAGTTGATATATCACATATTTCTAGAGGAAAGAAAATAATTTCTATATTCCCAGGAAGTAGAATGTCAGAGCTTAAAGTACTTTTACCAATTTTAATCGAATTCATAAAGCTAATGAACAAAAAATATAAAGATTTTGTTTTTGTGTTTCATTCAACATTAGAAAATATAAATTTTATTACTGAAAAATTAGAAAAATCAAATTTAGATAATTGTGATATTGTAGTAGATAAAGATATCAAGTCTGAGGTACTACTCAATTCAATTTTTGCTGTATCAAAATCAGGCACTGTTTCTTTGGAAATTTGTAATGCAAAAGTACCTTCAATTATTATTTATAAGATAAATTACGTTAATTACCTAATAATGAAGTCTCTCGTAAAAGTTAAGTTCGCTAATATTATAAATATAATAAATAAAAGAGAAGTTATTCCAGAACTCTTACAAAATGAGTGTAATGCTAAAGAAATTTATAAATCAACTGTATACTTCTTAAAAAATCCAAAATTTGCACAAAATCAAGTTGAAGAATGCTCAAAAACCCTTGATCAGATAAGACCTCTTAGTTCCTCTAGCGAGGAGGCCGCAAAAGTCTTAAACAAATATCTTATTTCCTAATCTTTTTAGAACTTCGTCTTTACCTAAAGAGATAATAATATCATAAATACCTGGTCCATATTTTGATCCTGTTAATGCAATTCTTAATGGTTGGCCAACACCTTTAAAATTTGTATTATTAGACTTAATCAATTCATTTACCAATGGTTCTAAATTTTCTCGATCAAATTTAGATAGATTTTTTATTTTATTAGTAAATTCAGCTATTATTTTTTTTGATGTATAATCTATTAATTTTAAATCTTCATTATTGAACTGAACTTTTTCAGAAAGTAAGTATTTTGAATTATTAAAAATATCTTCTAATGTTTTTGCTTTATTTTTGAGAAATGTAAGAGATTTTTTTATTTGATCTTCTTTTTCAGGAAGTATTTTTTCTTTATAATTTTCACAAAATTCTTTTAATTGATCAAATAAATTATCCTCTTTCATATTCTTAATATAATACTCATTCATAGATAAAATACGGTTTAAATCTAATTTAGAGGGAGATTTTCCAACACCTTCTAAATTAAAGTGTTTGATACTTTCTTCCAAATTAAAAATTTCTTTATCTTTAAAAGACCACCCTAATCTTAACAAATAATTTCTTAAAGCTTCAGGCATTATTCCAATTTTTGAATAATCATCTAGTGTAGAATCTTTATCCCTTTTTGATAATTTTTTTCCTTCTTTTGTATGAATTAAAGGTATGTGGGCAAATTCAGGGAGATCCCAATTCATAGCCTCATATATCTGTATTTGTTTAAAAGTATTTATTTTATGATCATCTCCCCTGATGATATGTGTCACTTTCATATCATGGTCATCTACGGTTACTGATAAATTGTATGTCGGGGTACCATCATTTCTCAAAATCACAAAATCTTCAATTGTATTATTATCTATCTCAACATCACCTTGCACTAAATCTTTTAATTTAGATTTACCATTTATCTTACTTTTAAATCTAATTACTGGTTTTATGTTTTTTGGAGCCTCGCTTTCATTCTTATCTCTCCATTTTCTGTCGTAAATATATGGAATTTTTTTTTGTTTAGCTCTTTTCTTTTGTTCTTCAATTTCCTCATTTGAGCAATAACATTTATAAGCGTTTCCTTTTTTTAATAGATCCTCTGCAATTTTAACATGACTACTTATTTTGGTTGATTGTATGTATTCATCACTATCGTAATTTATACCAATCCATTTTAAGGACTGAATAATTTGATTTTGGTATTCTTTTTTTGATCTTTCTTTATCTGTGTCTTCTATTCTTAGAAGAAAATTTCCACCCTTATTTTTTGCAAATAACCAATTGAATAGAGCGGTTCTCACACCACCTATATGAAGCGGCCCCGTAGGTGATGGAGCAAATCTTGTTGCTACTTTTGACATTAATATTGTTTAGACTATTTTTTTAGAAGTTTCTATATAAAGATACTAGAACACCTTGAACTTTTACCCTATCAGGACCAAAAATTTTAGTTTCGTAATTTCTATTTGCACTCTCAAGCGCTATAGTTTTACCTTTTCTTCTAATCCTTTTTAGCATTGCTTCATGGTCATCAATTAATGCAACCACAATTTTTCCATTTTCAGCAGTATCAGCTTTTTTTACAATAACTGTATCACCATTATTTATTCCAGCTTCTATCATAGAGTCACCTTGAACTTTAAGGCCAAAAAATTCTCCATTTTTCTCAATATTTGCTGGAAGGGGAATTCTGCTTACTTCATTTTGAATAGCTTCAACTGGTGTACCGGCTGCAATTTTTCCTAAAACTGGAATTTCGTTTTCATTGTCTGTCGTTTCATCAAGTCCTCCCTTTATTACACTTGGCGAAAATGAATTATAAATATCATTTGCAGAAGCTGTTTCAGGTAATTTTACAACCTCTAATGCTCTCGCTTTATGAGCCAATCTTTTAATAAAACCTCTCTCTTCTAACGCACTTATTAATCTATGTATTCCTGACTTAGATTTTAGATTTAAAGAGCTTTTCATTTCTTCATAAGATGGAGAAACACCACTACTTCTTAGCTTCTTATTGATGAACATTAATAAATTTTTTTGTTTTTTAGTAAGCATAGAACAAATTACGTACATCTATGTTCTACAAAAGTTCTTATCAATTAACAATAGAAAAAAATATAGGAAATATGGGGTTTTTATCCCTTTAATACTGAAAAAATAGAATTATTTTCCAAATTTTTTAATAGTGATTCACCAATAAGAAAAGTTTTGATGGAGGTTTTGTTTGAGATTTCTAATAGTTCGTCTTTTGTTTTTATTCCACTTTCAGAAATTAAAGGCCCAGGATGAGCAACCAAAACGTCATGAATATCATAAGTTGTATTTATTTCAGTTTTGAGAGTTTTAAGATTTCTATTATTTATTCCAATCAAACAATCTTTAAATTTTAATGCTCGTCTGGCTTCTTCAACAGTATGAACTTCAACAATAATTGACATGTTTAATCTCAGCGCCTCTTCATACAATTCATTTGCTACCCTATCAGAAACCCCAGCTAATATAATTAATATTGCGTCTGCACCATAACTTTTGGCTAAAGAAACTTGAAATTTATCGATAAAAAAATCTTTACAAAGAATTGGTAATTTTATTTTCTGCTTGATTTTGCTTATGTGAACTAAATTTCCATAAAAAAAATCTTCTTCAGTTAAAACTGATAAGCATGTTGCTTTATTTTTATTGTATGTAGAGGCTATTTCCACAGGGTCATAGTTTTTGATTATTATACCTGCTGACGGACTAGCCTTTTTGATTTCAGCTATAATAGAAAATTTATTATTTTTAATATTTTCTTCAATTTTTTCTTTAAAATCTACAAAAGTATTGTTTGCTTTGATTAAATCATTTAAGGATTCTGATGAAATAGTTTTTTTGAGTTTTTCTATTTTATCAGTTTTTTTTGTAATTATTTTTTCGAGAGTGTTACTGGACATTTTGTATTTTTAGTAGGTGTTTATAAGGAGCTCCAGTTTTAATGAAACCCCTTGCGTAATTATAAGCTAACTCAAAATTTTCATATTTTTCAGATACAACTAATCCTGCAGCAGCATTCAAACATACTGCCTTCGAAAAATCATTATCTTCACCTTTAAAGATATTCAACATTTTTTTAGCATTAAATTTTGCATCTTGCCCTACAAGATTATCAAATTTATCTGCATTTACTTTTAATTTTTTTGGATCTATTATGATTTCTGTAATCTCATTATTTTTCAATTGCATAACCTTAGTCTTTGCATATGGTGATATTTCATCTAATCCGTCATCACTATTTACGATCCAGGCAAACTTGATATTTAAACTTTTTAAAGCATTTGCAAATATTTTTAAAAGTTTTTTGTCAAATACACCAATAACTTGTTTTTTAACTAATGCAGGGCTACTAAGAGGTCCAATCATATTGAAAATTGTTCTTTTTCCAATTTTTTTTCTAGTTGGCCCAACAAATTTCATTGCACTATGGTAATTAGGCGCGAACATGAAACCAAAATTATTTTTATAAATTTGTTGTTCAATTTCATTTGGCTCTAAATTAATATTTATATTTAGAGCTTCCAAAACATCCCCAGACCCACATTTTGATGAAACAGCTTTGTTACCGTGTTTTGCTACTTTAATATCCATACTAGCTAATAATAAAGCTGATGCAGTAGAAATGTTTAAAGTGTTCATACCGTCTCCACCTGTACCACATGTATCGATACAATTATCTACATTTACCCGTTTGGATTTCTCTCTCAAAATATAAACACCTCCAGCTATTTCGTCTGAGGACTCGCCCTTTTCTGATAATAGAGTTAAGAAGTCAAATATCTCTTGATCATTAGCTTTTCCTTCCATCAATTTTTTAAACGCTTCTTTACTTTCTAAGAAAGTTAAATCTTGTTTTGCTCCAATTTTATCTATGAATTGTTTCATTTATTTTTAAATCTAATAAAGTTTTTTAAAATTTTTATACCAAGTTTTGTTTTAATACTTTCAGGATGGAATTGTACTCCATGTACGTTATATTTTTTATGCTTGATACCCATTATTAGACCTTCTTTTGTTTCCGCGGTGATTTCGAGGTCTTTTGATAATGTTTTTTTATCAATTATCAAACTATGATATCTAGTTGCCTCGAAATTTTTAGGTAAATTTTTCAGTATTCCAATCTTTTTAGATATTATTCTGCTAGTTTTTCCGTGCATCAATTTTTTGGCTTGAATTATTTTAGATCCAAAAACTTGACCTATTATTTGATGTCCGAGGCAAACCCCAAGAATGGGTATTTTGTTATGAATTTGTCTTACAATTTTCAAACAATTTCCAGACTGATTTGGATTACCAGGTCCTGGAGAAATAACAATTTTATCAAATCCCTTTTTAATAATATCCGAGGTATTAATTTTATCATTTCTGTAAACTTGAACTTTAGTTTTTAGAGAAGACAAATAGTGAAATAAATTGTATGTAAAACTATCGTAGTTATCAATAAGAAGTATTTTCATTTTTCTAGTGACTTTATCAAAGCTTTCGCTTTATTTATGGTTTCATTATATTCATTTATTGGTTTGCTATCAGCAACAATTCCAGCTCCTGCCTGAACATAAAATTTATTATTTTTTGTAACTGCTGTTCTAAGGGCTATACAGGTATCAAAATCTCCATTCGCAGAAAAGTATCCAATGCCACCTGCATAGATTTTTCTACTATTTTTTTCAAGTTCATCAATTATTTCCATTGCTCTAATTTTAGGTGCTCCTGAGACTGTACCTGCCGGAAACCCAGCCATTAAGGCTTCAAATTTAGAGAATTTTTTATCGTAGACACCTGTCACATTGGACACAATATGCATAACGTGTGAATACTTTTCGATTTTAAATCTTTCAGTAACCTTTACAGTATTGATTTTTGAAACTTTTCCGGCATCATTTCTGCCTAAGTCGAGAAGCATAAGATGTTCAGATAATTCTTTTTTATCATTAATCAAATCTTTTTTTAAAAAGTTGTCTTCTTTATTGTTTCTACCCCTAGGTCTTGTACCAGCAATTGGTCTTACAGTTATTACATTGTTCCTTAATCTAACCAAGATTTCTGGACTTGCCCCAATAATTTGAAAATCATTAAAATTAAAAAAAAACATAAACGGTGAAGGATTAGTTACTCTTAATTTCTTGTAAATCTCAATTGGTTTTTTTGTAAGTTTTGTCTCAAATCTTTGGCTTAAGACAACCTGGAATATGTCACCTTTTTTTATATATTGTTTTGCTTTGTTTACAATTTGGAAAAATCTTTTTTTAGAAATGTTCGATTTTATACTAAACTTTATTCCTAAAGTATTCTTTTGAAATTTGGAAATTCTTGAACTTATCAATAAACTATTAATCTCATCCTGTATTTCAAAATACTTTTTTTCTAAGTTATTTATTTTAATATCAGAAAAAATATTTTTAACGAAAAAAATTTCCTTTTTAACATTGTCATGAATTATTAGAGTAGTCGGTCTTATCAATCTAATATCAGGTAGCTTAAGGTCGTTCTTACAAGAATTTTTAATTTTTTCTATATATCTTATTGTATCATAAGAAAAGTATCCAGCTATCATACTACACATAGGTGGTAATGAAGATGGAATCTTAAATCTAAAATTATCTATTATTTTACTTAATATAATTTTTGGATCACCTTTAATTATTTTTTTCTTTCCTGATATAATTGAAGAAACCCTCTTTTGATTGAACTCCCATATTTTGTCTGGTCCCTTGCCAAAAATTGTGTATCTGCCTTTTATTTTACCTTTTTCAACAGACTCAAAAATGAAACTATTTTTGTCCTCTAAAAAGTTATTTATTAAATTTCCAATTTCTAAAGAATTTTTGGATTTAATCTTATAATATAAAACTTGATTTCTTTTCTGATTGTATGTTTTTTTAAATTCTTTTAGTCCAACATTTAATTTCATTTAAAATAGTTTCTTAATCTTTCGATTGTTCTTGAATAAATTTTTACATTATACTTATCATTTAAGTATAAATCATAAGTAGAAAAAACATCATTTTTTAATTTTTCATGAGTTTTAACATAATAAGTATCAAAATCTTTTTTTTTATTATCAATATTTTGTGTTTTAATCTTATTTATTTTGGCTAAGTATACTCCCCCTTTTTCATCTGAGGCTAATAGGAAACTTTTCTCTGGAAGAGAGTAAATATATTCAACTGAGTTGATTTCAAAAAAATTATTATCTTTTACTGAATTTAACTCAATATTTTTAAATAAGGATTTATTACTACTTACATTTTCAAAATCAGCGTCTGAAAATTTATTTGCATTTATTTTATCAAAGATTTTTTTATTAAAATCAAATTTTTGTTTCTCAACAAGTGTGGTTAAAATAAAGTTTTTAAAATTTTTGTCTGTGACTTCTGGAATTTTATTTTCGATATTTTTGACCTGAAATATAAGAATAAAATCATTTTTATCTATAATCTGAATGCCATTATCAAATCTATTTTCAAAGACTTCTCTAAAAGGATCATCATTATTTGTAAGTGTATAATTTGTTTTTTTTTTGATGTTAATATTTTCATAACTGCTCAAAAGACTTTCAAGATCTGAAAAACTTGGGATATTATTTTCAATATCATCTATTTCTGAGAAAAATGTTTCGTTAAATTCTTCTGTGCCAATTAAATTTTTTGGAGTTATTTTGATATAATCAAAATCTATAAAATCTCGTTGTAAATCATCACTATTATTTTGAATATAACTTGTGATTTCTGTATCAGTAAATTGATCCTTTTTTTTGTAAAAATTATCGAGATTAATAAATCTTAAATCAATTTTACTATTTTCATATTTATAATATTTTTTTATGATAAATTCTGGAACTTTGATACCTCCATTCAAAAGGAAAAAAAGTTTTTTTTCTAATTCTCTGTTTTTTAATCTTTTCTCAAAATTTGAAGCATTAATACTATTTTCAATTAAAAACTTTTCATATTTAATTCTATCAAAATTAGAATTTTGATCTAAAAAATTTTTATTTTTTTTGATAATTTTAACTAATTGCTCATCCGAAAATGATAAATCATAATAATCTATTTCTAATTCAATAAATTTTTTAGCCAGCAAATCACTTAATATTTCTTCCAAAATATTTTGATCTAAATTATTTCTTATTACTTCGGTACTAATACCCAATGAACTTATGTGATTTGTAAAAATTTTAGTTGAAACATTATAATTGTCAATCTTTGCTATATTATTTGTATCTTTGTTTTGAAAAACGCTTCCCATCCCAAAAAATACAAAAGGCAAGGCAACAATAAATACTACAACTGCTCCAAGTTTACTTTTTGAGAAATTTTTTAACTTATTTAACATTATATATGATAATTTATTGATCTATAAAATCAAATCTATAGATTAAAAAAAGAATTATGACAAATAAAATTATGTATTTCATAGCTAATTGGAAAATGTATGGAAACTTAAAATCATTAAATACATTGAATAAAGTTATTAGATTTTCAAAATCTAAAGAAATTAAGAAAGGAAGATTAATTTATTGTCCCCCAAATACTTTAATCTCTTCTTTTTTAAAGAAATTTGAAAATTGCTTAATAGATATTGGAGGACAGAATTGCCATGAAAGTGAAGATTATGGTTCACATACAGGTTTTGTAAATTCAAAAATGCTTAAAAGTTCTGGTGCCAATTATGTTATTTTAGGTCATTCAGAAAATAGACAAAAAGGTGAAACAGACAAACTTATAAATCTTAAAATTAAAAGTGCCATTAAGGCAAAATTAAAAGTTATTTTTTGTATTGGTGAAACTTTGGCTGAAAAAAAGAAAAAAAAAACAAAATCGATTTTATCAAAACAAATTAAAATTGGTTTAAAAAAGATTAAAGAAAAATCAAATATATTTGTTGCTTATGAGCCTGTTTGGTCAATTGGTACTGGAAAAATTCCTAAAATCGATGAACTTGAACAAACGGTTGAATTTATTAAAAAAAAATTTAAAGGTAAATTACCAAAGATTTTATACGGTGGATCTGTAAATCCTGAAAATATAAGAAATTTAAAAAAGATAACTAACCTTGATGGTTTTTTAATTGGTGGAGCTTCCCAAAACTCTAAAAAATTTATTGATATAGTAAAAAAAACGTATAATTAGTTCACATGGAAAATATTTTGCTAACGATAAACATTGTGCTTGCTATTATTTTAGTAATTCTCGTTTTATTTCAGAAATCAGAGGGTGGGGCATTAGGAATTGGTGTATCACAAGAAAGTTATATGTTTTCCAAAACTGCAGGCAATTTTTTGACTAAAAGTACTGCTATTGTAGCAACATTATTTATAATTTGTAGTTTAGGTCTTACTATTCTATCGAATCAAAAATTAAGTCCTGAAAAATCATTAATTGATACAGTGGACGAAAATCTCGATAAAGACGCACCAAAAATACCTGATAACAATAATTAATTCTTTTATTTTTACAAAAAAAAGCTTATAACATACTTCCATGGCGCGATATATTTTTGTCACTGGCGGCGTGGTATCATCACTTGGAAAAGGTTTATCATCAGCATCACTAGCTTATCTACTTAAATCACAAGGCTTTAAAGTAAGGGTAAGAAAAATGGATCCTTATTTAAATGTTGATCCAGGAACAATGAGTCCATTTCAACATGGTGAGGTTTTTGTAACAGATGATGGAGCAGAAACTGATTTAGATTTAGGTCATTATGAAAGATTTACCGATATATCATCTACAAAAAATGATAATATTACAACTGGAAAAATTTATAGTGATATTATAACTAAAGAAAGGAAGGGTTATTACCTTGGTAAAACTGTTCAAGTAATTCCACATGTTACTAATAGAATTAAAGAGTTTATTAAGAATGGAATTAAAAATGAAGATTTTGTTATCTGTGAAATTGGAGGAACAGTTGGCGATATTGAGAGTCTACCTTTTCTAGAGGCTATAAGACAATTTGCTAACGATATAGGTAAAGAAAAAACTTTATTTATTCACTTAACATTAGTTCCATTTTTAAAATCTTCTGATGAAATTAAAACAAAACCTACACAACATTCTGTTAAAGAATTAAGAAGTATTGGAATTCAACCAGATATGGTTATTTGTAGATCACAACAATCTATACCTCTTGATCAAAGAAAAAAAATTTCATTATTCTGCAACATACCAATTAAAAGGGTTATAGAGACAGTAGATGTTAAGACAATTTATGAAGCACCAATAAGTTTCTTTAACGAGGGCTTAGATAAACAAGTCTTTGAATATTTCAATATTAAGCCGAGAAAAAAGATTAATTTAAAACCGTGGAAAGATGTAACTAAAATTGTAACAAACAAAAATATTAGGACTGTAAATATTGCAATTGTTGGAAAATATGTAGATTTAAAAGATGCATATAAATCATTAGATGAAGCACTGGTTCATGGAGGTATTCACAACAATGTAAAAATTAATTTAATAAGAATAGAATCAGATTTATTGAAAGTTTCAGATATTCAAAAAAAATTAAGTAATGTTTCTGGAATAATAATTCCTGGAGGTTTCGGAAAAAGAGGCACTGAAGGTAAGATAGCATGCGTAAATTATGCAAGGACTAAAAAAATTCCTTTTTTAGGGATTTGTTTTGGCATGCAAATGGCAGTAATTGAATTTGCTAGAAATGTACTAAAAATTAAAAATGCTGGTTCTAGTGAGTTTGATAAAAATTGCTACCCTGTAATTGGCCTTATTGAGGAATGGAACAAAAACGGTAGAAAAATTAAAGGAACTGTGAAAAATTTAGGTGGAACTATGCGATTAGGTCTTTATCCAGCTAAATTACAACACAATTCCTTAATAAAAGAAATTTATAAGTCTGGTCAAATTAAAGAAAGACATAGACATAGGTATGAGGTTAATGTCAATTTGAGAAAAAAATTTGAAACACACGGTTTAAATTTTTCAGGAATGTCTCCTGACAATAACTTACCTGAAATCGTTGAAATTAAAAATCATCCTTGGTTTATTGGAGTTCAATTTCATCCAGAATTTAAATCTAGACCTTTACAACCTCATCCATTATTCTCATCATTTATTGAGGCTGCGAAAAATAAATAATGAAAAATATTACAGTTAATTGCGATGGAATAAAAATTTCAAATAAAGAAAAGATATGTTTAATTGCGGGACCATGTCAACTCGAGACCGAACAACATGCCCTTGATATGGCGGGAAAAATATCAGAAATTTCTAAAAAATATAATATAGGTTTTATTTACAAAACGTCTTTTGATAAAGCTAACAGAACTAGTCTTAAAAGCAAAAGAGGCGCTGGTTTAGAAAAATCTCTGCCAATATTTGATAAAATTAAAAAACAAATAAATGTTCCAATTCTTACTGACATTCACAATACAGAACAATGTTCTGTTGTTGCAGATCATGTTGATGTCCTTCAAATTCCAGCCTTTTTATGTAGGCAAACTGATTTGCTAGTTGCTGCTGCCAAAACAAATAAGGTTATTAATGTTAAAAAAGGTCAATTTCTTGCCCCGTGGGATATGTCAAATGTAGTAAAGAAAATATCAGATACAGGAAATAGCAATATCTTAATTACAGAAAGAGGAGCAAGTTTTGGGTATAACACACTAGTATCTGATATGAGATCAATTCCAATAATGGCACAAACAGGATATCCTATAGTTTTCGATGCAACCCACTCAGTTCAACAACCAGGAGGAATGGGTGATAAAAGTGGGGGTGAAAGAAAATTTGTTTCACACTTATCTAGGGCGGCAGTCGCTGTTGGAATTGCTGCTGTTTTTATTGAGACGCATCAAGATCCAGATAATGCTCCTTCTGATGGTCCAAACATGGTTCCATTGAATGAAATGGACAGTTTGGTAAATAAATTGCTTGAGATTGATAAACTAATTAAAAACTAAAATATTATTTAATGTCAAAAATTACAAAAGTAGTTTCAAGACAAATATTTGATAGTAGAGGAATGCCAACTATCGAAACAGAAATATTCTGTGGAAAAATTTCCTCAAAAGCTATTTGTCCTTCAGGTGCATCAACTGGTTCGTATGAAGCATTTGAAAAAAGAGATTTCACAAATAAAAAGTATTTAGGAAAAAGTGTTTTTTCTGCTGTATCAAATGTAAATAATATAATTTCAAAAAAAATTCTAAATAAAAGTGTTCACAATCAAGAATTGATTGACTCAATTCTTATTAAATTAGATGGAACAAAACAAAAAAATAAGTTAGGTGCAAATGCAATTTTATCTGTATCTATTGCTGTTAAAAAATTATCAGCAAAGTTAAAAAAAATACCGTTGTATAAAAACTTTATGATTAAAAAAAATTTTAAATTACCTTTTCCCCTTATGAATATCATCAATGGGGGTGTGCATGCGAATAATGGTTTAAAAATTCAAGAATTTATGATTAGACCGGATAAAGCAAAAACTTTTAGCGAGGCAATGAATATTTGTTTTTTAGTAATACAAAGCTTAAAAAAATTACTTATTAATAAAAATTTATCTACATCTGTTGGAGATGAAGGTGGTTTCGCTCCAATGATTTCAAAAAATGAGGAGGCATTAAAATTAATCTCGAACGCTATAAAAAAAGCAGGTTTTGTTAATGGAAAAGATGTATCAATATGTCTAGACGTTGCTGCAAATGAACTTTTTAAAAATAATAAATATGCAATAGACTCAAAAAGATATATTTCATATAAAGATACAATATCCTTCTACTCAAAAATAATTAAAAGATTTAAAATAAAATCTATTGAAGATCCTTTCGCAGAAAACGATTGGAAATCATGGTCTGACTTACATAAAAAAGAAAAAAAAATACAGATCGTAGGTGACGATCTTTATGTAACTAATCTTCAAAGATTGAAAAAAGGTTTTTTATATCAATCATCTAATTCTATTTTAATTAAGTTGAATCAAATAGGCACAGTTTCTGAAACCTTAGATGTTATAAGATTTGCCCAAAATATAGGTTATACAACTATCATTTCTCATAGATCAGGCGACTCAGAAGATACATTTATATCTGATTTAGCAGTTGGAACTAATTCAAATCAAATAAAAACTGGCTCATTATGTAGATCAGAAAGGGTTGCAAAATTTAATCAGTTATTGAGAATAGAATCCGATCTTATAAAAAGCAAAAATATGGCTAAATTAAAATGATAAATGTTATTAAAAAAAATATTATACTCTTACTTCCAATCGTACTAATTATTTATTTTTCTTTAAATTTACTTGGGGGTAATAGGGGTCTATTTTCGTATTTAGATAAAAAAGATCAATTTGAAAATCTTCTAGAGAAAAAACTTTTTTTAACTAATGAAATAACAAAAGTGAAAAAAATTAATAGTTTAATTCATGAGAATTTAGATAAAGATTACCTTGAAATTTTAATAAGGGACAAATTTGTCGTTGGAAAAAAGGGTGAGAATAACTATATTATTGTAAATGAATAAAGTAAGACATCCAGAAAAACAAAAAAATCAAATTAATCCAATCAAAAAAAAACCTGCTTGGATAAAGTCAAAACTTTTAAACAGTAAAGAATTTTTTCTTACAAAAAGTATAGTCAACCAACAGAAATTAGTTACAGTTTGTGAGGAAGCAAATTGTCCAAACATTACTGAATGTTGGAGCAAAAGACATGCAACTTTTATGATCATGGGAGACACTTGCACAAGAGCCTGTGCATTTTGCGATGTTAAAACTGGAAGACCAGAAAAATTGGATCCTTTTGAACCAAAAAAAATAGCCCTGGCAGTTAAAAGATTAAACTTGCGTCATGTAGTAATTACCTCAGTTGATAGAGATGATCTCAAAGATGGTGGTTCAAATCATTTTTATGAAACTATCATGTCTACAAGAGAAGCTAATCCAGAAACCACAATTGAAGTTTTAACTCCTGATTTTTTAAGAAAGGGAGAAGCCTACAAAAGAGTTTTGGAAGCAACGCCAGATGTTTTTAATCATAATATCGAAACTGTTCCAAGTTTATACTTAAAGGTAAGACCTGGATCTAGATATTTTTCATCTCTTGAACTATTAAAAAACGCTAAACAAATAAATCAGGAAACTTTTACCAAGTCTGGAATAATGGTTGGTATGGGTGAAACAAAGGATGAAATTTTACAAGTTATGGACGATTTAAGATCAGCTAATGTTGATTTCTTAACAATCGGACAGTATTTACAACCATCTGTTAAGCACTTTCCACTTCAACGATACTATGATCCAAGTGAATTTAAAGATTTAGAAGTTATCGCTAAAGCAAAAGGCTTTCTATTAGTATCTTCGTCTCCACTAACAAGATCGTCTTATCATGCAGACGAAGACTTTGCTAAATTGAAAAAAAATAGAATAACTTCTAATGCCAAAAGCTTCGATAAAGAGAAACATTAATTGTTCCAAAAAAGATTTAATCGATCTTGTTCTCAATATTGAAGAATACCCAAAATTTATTCCATATTGTTTAAATGCCCACATATATAAAGATGAGTCTGCGGGTAATTTCCAATATATCGAGGCTGACTTAACAATCGGCAAAGGTCCTTTTAAAGACACTTATAAGAGTGATGTTAAATTTGATAAAAAGGAGAGTATTATTTACGTAAAAAATATTGAAGGACCTTTAAAATATTTGGAAAACAAGTGGAAATTTGATCAAAAAGAGAATTTTACAGAGGTAACTTTTGATCTGGATTTTGAATTAAAAAATAAATTCTTAAATATTTTTATGAATAAATCATTTAAATACGGTCTCGATAAAATTGCTGACGCGTTCCAAAGTAGGGCAGAGAAATTATTTAATAAGGTTTAGTAAATTATTTACCACGGCTTTTGCACTTGCATTTTGAATAGATCTCCTTGTTTTATTTGCAAACAAATATTTATAAATATTGTTTTTACCTTTATATTTAATTCCAATGAAAACAAGACCCACTGGTTTAAACTTAGAGCCACCCCTAGGTCCAGCTATTCCAGTAATAGACACATTTATTTGACTTTTACTTATTTTTGCTAAATTTTTTACCATACTTAGGCAACATTCCTCACTTACAGCTCCAAATTTATTAATTATTTTTTTTGGCACATTAAGAATTGCACTTTTCGATTTATTTGAATAAGTAACAACACTTAAATTAAATACCTTTGAAGCTCCACTTATCGAAGTTATAGATTGAGCGAGTAATCCACCAGTACAAGACTCAGCAAAACTAATCTTTAATTTTTTCTTTTTTAATTTCTTAATTAATTTACTAAATTTGACCATAAAAAATTATACAGATATATAACACTATTAACGTGAAGAAACCTGCTATAAGATCATCCAAAATAACACCAAAACCATTTTTCATGTTCTTATCCACATAATTAATTGGATAAGGTTTTAAGATATCAAAAAAACGAAATCCAATGAAAGATAAAAAAACAATTATAAAAAAAAAGTTAGTTGATACAGATCCTTCATAAAAAATTATATAAAAGAAGATAATTGGTATGGATTGACCCAAAAATTCGTCAATTACGATTTCTTTTGAGTCTATTTCCTCAAATTCACCTTCCAAATTATTAATCATCCAAACCGAATAAATAAATAAAAATAGGTTAATAAATATTAACAAAAAATAATTTATTTTAATCGTATAGAAAATATAATACATCGAAGCTGTTATTAAAGAAGCAAAAGTACCTGGAAAATATTTTATATGACCAACACCAAACATCGTAACAATCATTTTTCCAATTTTTTTATTCATATTTGAAAACTGAAGATATCACTTCACAAGCAATAGCTTTTTCTTTTCCTATTACGCCAAGTTTCTCTGCTGTTTTACCCTTGATATTGATTTGATCCTTTTTAATTTTACATAACTTAGATATCATCGAAATCATCCTTTTTTTATATTTACTAATTTTTGGAGTTTGAGTTATTATATTTATATCTAGATTATTAATAAAAAATCCACTTTTCTCTATTTCTTTAATAACTTTACTTAACAAAATTGTTGATCTTATATTTTTAAATTTATCATCTTTGTCTGAAAATTTTTGTCCTATATCACCCTTTCTGCAAGCACCAAGAATTGAGTCAGTAATTGCATGGAGAACAGGATCACCATCAGAGTGTCCTAATGTTCCTAATTTTGAATTAATTTTGAGTCCACCTAGGTACATTCTTTTATTTTTTACCAACCTATGCACATCAAAACCAATACCAAAATAGTATTTTAATTTTTCTTTGATATCATTTTTAGTTGTAATTTTAATATTTTCCTCTTCGCCTTTGATCATTTTTATTTTGTTTAGATTATTTATAAATAATGAAGCGTCATCAGTTATTTTTGAATTTCCTTTTTTTTGAAGGTCGAATATTTTTTTAAAATTAAAAGCTTGTGGTGTTTGTGATAAAAAAATTTTGTTGCGATCTAAGTTTAAAATTTTTTTATTTTTGATTAATTTAATAGAACTTGTTGTCTTCAAAACTGGGACAACCCCATCAAATTTTTTAAGATTTTTAAAGAGTTTATTTACTAATTTTATTGAAAAGTTTGGTCTTGCAGCGTCATGTATCAACACATTTTTGGGCTTAAATTTGGACAAATATTTTAAAGATAATCTAGAAGAATCAGCTCTAGATTTTCCTCCCTCTATAAAATGAACTTTGTTTTTACTCAATTTTTTTATGTATTTTTTGTGACTTTTATTGATTGCAACAACAATTTTAGAGAATTTTTTTGATAAAATTGCCTTATTTATAGAATGATTAATTAGTATATCACCCTTATATTTAATATATGGTTTTGGTATTTTGGAAATAAATCTATTACTTTTTCCAGCTGCTAATATTATAAAACAATTACTCATATATTATGATGAATTTTAAAGTACTACATTATTATGCTTAAATTTATAAGAAAAAATATTTTTATTACAATTATATTTATAATAACACTATTTCTTGGTTTTTTAACGTTTCTTACTTTTATAGATAAGAGTTTTATCAAACTGACAGATGAAAACTTACAATATTTGCTAATATCAAATATTTTTTTATTAATAGTTTTTTTCACTATGATTTTTTTTGAGATAAAAAATTCTATCAGAAATGAAATTGTTATAGAGGGATCAAGGGCAAACAGGAAATACATAACCTTCTTTTCATTATTCACATTAATACCTTCTATTTTAATATCAGTTTTTTCACTATTTTTATTTTCTTTTGCTCTCGAAAAATATTTTGATAAAAAGATTACCACTGCAGTAAGTAATTCTTATCAATTAGCTGTTAATTATGTTAGCACAGTCAGAAATAAAGTTGAGTCTGATATAGTTTTGGTCGCTTTCGATTTGAATAAAAACATTTCTATTTACAATGAAAATAAACAAAGGTTTGGAAATTATTTAAATTCACAAAAATTAGTAAGAAAATTGGATGCAATTTTTCTAATTGATAATTCAGGTAAGTTATTAATGTCGACTGATAGAAATCAGTTTCAATACATGCCACCATCCGCAGAACAACTAAAGATGGTTCTTAATGATGAAAGACCACTGAAAATATTAAATGCATATAAAAATACTTCTGCTGCATTAATGAAGTTAGCTAACTTTGATAATACTTTTATTTATATAATAAAATATTTAGACCCAAAAATTTCCCAATACTTGACTGAGTCAAGCGAGGCCCTAGATTTTTATTATACTGTGCAGGATAAAAGAACTGGAATTAAATTTTCATTTGCTATAATATACATAATAATAGTAACTCTCCTTTTATTTTTGTCGATCTCTATAGCAATAAGATTTTCATCAAGATTCTTTTTATCCATAAATAACTTGATTTCTGCTTCGACTAATATTGGAAAAGGTAATTTAAATTCAAAAGTTCCAGAGATTAAAACTGATAAAGAATTAGAAGTTCTTAATAAAAATTTTAATCAGATGATCGATAGATTAAAGTACCAACAAAATAAACTCATAGCTAATGAAAGACATGAAGCTTGGGAAAGTGTTGCTAGAAAAATTGCACATGAAATAAAGAACCCTTTAACACCTATTCAACTTATAATCGACAGTCTTAGAAAAAAATATTCTGAATTATTTGATGAAAAAAACAAAGAGTCATTTTTGGAAAAGATTAAAACAATCAACAAACAAATTAAGCTTATTGAAAAACTTGTAAATGAATTTTCTGACTTTGCAAGAATGCCAAAACCAATTTTTAAGAAAAATGAGCTTAACAAAATTATTAAAGATACTATAAATCTAATGAAAACTAATGATAAAGATATAGCTATAAATTTTAACTCGAACGATGTACATTATGTGAATAGTGATATTGAACAACTAAATAGAGTTTTTATAAATTTGTTCAAAAATTCCATTGAAAGTCTTAAAGAAAAATTTGAAAAAAAGGGCAATTTTCAAAAGAAAATCGATGTAGAAATTCAACTAATAAATGACTATATAAATATCGTTGTAGAAGATAATGGAACTGGTTTTACAAATAATGACCCAAGAGTATTTTTTAAACCCTATTTCACTACTAAAAAAGAGGGTAGTGGTTTAGGTCTGTCAATAGTAGAAAAAATTTTAAACGATCATAATGGATTTATTGAATTTATTTCACAAAAAGAAGGAGCCAAAATAAAAATTTTGTTACCAAAATATGTCAACTGAAATTCTAATAATTGATGATAATCCAGACATAAGAAATATTCTTAAAGATTTAATTTCTGATGCAGGTTATGAAACTAGAATTGCTGCAAATTATAATCAAGCTTTAAATGAAATAGATAAGAAATTACCTGATGTAGCAATTATAGATGTTAAACTTGATAAAGGTGATAATGATGGTATTGAACTATTAACTCATATCAAAAATAAGAATAAAGATATTCCAGTAATAATCATTTCAGGACACGCTAATATCGAAATGGCTATCAAATCTCTTAAATCTGGGGCTTTTGAATTTTTAGAAAAACCATTTGATGAAGAAAGATTAATGAATTTTGTTAAAAGAGCTGTAGAGAATTTTAAATTGAAAAATGAAAATAAAGTTCTTGAAACTAAACTGTTTCACTCTTTTGATTTAATTGGAAATAGTCAAAATATTGAAAAAATAAGAGAACAGATAGAAAAGTTATCTAATTCAGAAAGTAGAATATTCATATATGGGCCGACAGGCTCCGGCAAAGAATTAATAGCTAGAAAAATTCATAAACTTTCAAAAAGAAATAAAGGTCCATTTGTCATTTTAAACGGCGCCCTATTGGATGTTAAAAAATATGAGCTAGAACTTTTTGGTGAAGAAAAAGAAAATGGTTCAATTACATACGGTTCACTCGAAAAAGCTTCAGGGGGAACTCTTTTAATTGATGAGATTTCTGAAATACCTCTTGAAACCCAATCAAAGATATTACGAGTTCTCATTGATCAAAAATTTAAAAGAATTAATAGCAATCATGATATTAAAGTGAATGTTAGAATAATTTGTACTTCTAGTAAAAACATTATTAATGAAACTCAACTTGGAAATTTCAGGGAAGATTTATTCCATAGATTAAATGTTTTTCAAATTACTATTGAACCGCTTAGCAATAGGGTAAGCGATATACCTCTTTTAATTGAGTATTTTTCTAAAACAATATCAAATACTTATAATCTCAAGGATCTGAATATTGATAAAGAAGATTCATACCTAATAAATCATTTTTGGCCGGGAAATGTTAGGGAGTTGAGAAATTTAATAGAAAGAATTGCAATATTATCAAATAATGATCCAAACAAAATAAAGACAATTATAAAAGAATCTATCAAACAAGGTGGAATAGAAACAATTAAAAGTAATAACTTATCTGTTCCATTAAAGGAAGCGAGAGAAAACTTTGAAAAAGAATATTTAACAACTCAATTAAAAAAATTTGGGGGAAATATTTCAAAAACGGCAAAGTTTGTAGGAATGGAAAGATCCGCCCTTCATAGAAAATTAAAAGGTTTAGGCGTTAAGGACTTAAATTAATGAATATAATAATTTGTGGGGCAGGTAGAGTAGGCTATACGATTGCTAAACTTCTAAGTGAACAAGACCATTCTATTACCGTTATAGATCAATCTAGTGATGATATCCAAAAAATTAATGATGATTTAGATGTTAAATCTATCGTGGGTAAAGCTACATATCCATCTGTACTTGAAAAAGCAAATGCCGAGGATGCTGACATGATAATTGCTGTTACAAGAAATGATGAAATTAATATGCTAATTTGCCAAATTGCCTTTTCTATTTTTAAAATTGGAAAAAAAATTGCAAGAATTCGATCCCAAGATTATTTAAATCCTAAATTTTCCTTAGTTTATAATAAAGAAAATCTACCTATTGATGTGATAATTTCCCCAGAGGTAGAAATTGCTAAATCTATCCAAAGAAAGTTGGAGGCGCCAGGAGCGATCGATAACGTACCTTTTGCTGACAACAAGATACGTTTGCTTGAAATTGATGTTAATGAAAAATGCCCATTGATTAATATTGAGTTGAACAAAATAACAAAAAAATTTCCAAAACTTGAGGCTAATATTCTTGGTGTAGTCCGTGAAGAGAAATTTATTATTTTAAAAAAAAACGATATTTTAAAACTAAATGACAAGGCTTATGTAATAATTAACTCATCTCAAATGCAATTAACACTAGATGCATTTGGACATAATGAAAAAATTTCTAATAAGTTTTTAATTATTGGTGGTGGAAATATAGGTTTTAATTTAGCAAAAAATCTTGAAAGCTCTCGTGAGTCTGCAAGGATAAAGATAATTGAAAAAAATAAAGAAAGAGCAGAATATATAGCCAATGAACTTAATAATTCACTAGTTATTAATGGTAATGGACTTGAAGAAGATGTTCTAAAAGAAGCAAACATAGATGAGTCCGAAACTGTATTAGCTCTAACAAATGATGATGAAGATAATTTGATGGTTAGTGTTTTAGTAGAAAAATTTTCAAAAGATAAAAGGACAATGGCATTGATAAATAAACCAAATTATTCAATTTTACAGTCTTCATTAAAAATAGATGACTTAATCGATCCAAGAATGAATACAGTTTCGAGTATTCTTAAACATGTTCATAAAGGCACAATTGAAACAGCCTACAGTATTTCGAATGGTGATTATGAAGTAATTGAAGCAGAAATAATTGACACTTCAGAATTAATTGACAAAGAATTAAAAAACTCAAATTTACCAGAGAATATTAGAATAGGTGCTATATTAAGAAAAAACGATATAATAATCCCATCATCAAAATTTATTTTTAAAAAAAAAGATATAGTCGTTTTTTTAGCAAAAAGAGATCAGTTACCTATTGTAGAGAATTTATTTAGAATAAGCTCGATTTAAATGTTAAATTTTTCACAGCTTTATCTTGGAATATTTTCTTTATTCATTTCATTTTTATCCTTTTTAAATATCATTTATTGTTATTACTTTGATCTATTTTTAGACATAGGAAGTTTTTTTTTCATTTTTTTAATTACACTTTTTTTTGGTTCTTTGATCTTTTTCAAAAAAAAAAATTTAAAAAAAACATCTATATTTGAGAAAATTTTAACAGTTATTACTGGTTATTTGATAATACCAATATTATTAGCAATACCTTATTATTTAATACTAAATAATTTAAGTTTATTTGATGCATACTTCGAGTCTGTCTCAGGTTTTACTTCAACTGGCTTCACAGTGTTTGAAAACATAAAGCATTTAAATCAAAGCTTAATTTTATGGAGATCTTCGACTCAGTGGATTGGTGGATTATATTTTTTGATTTCACTTATCTTGTTAATTGATATTTTTGATACAAATTTAAAAAAATCACTTACAAATTTTATTTCATTTAGTAGCAGCGAAACATTAAAACAATCTTTTAAAATAAGTTTTATCTACTTCGTACTAACCATTGCAATATTCGTATTACTATCGATTTCTGGAGTAAGGATATTTGATTCTTTTAACTTATCCTTGACGCTAATTTCATCGGGAGGTTTTTTGCCTGATAATAATCTTAGTTTAATTGTTGATGGTAAATTTCAACAAATAGTTCTTTCAATATCGATGCTTTTATCTTTTTTTAGTCTTTTTTTATTATACAATTTGGTATTTTTTAAAAAGAAGAATTTAAATTTTTTATTTGAAGACCTTTATCTTTTATTTTATTTATTGTTTTTACTAACAATATTTTTTATTTTTTTTAATTATAATAATAATTTTTCAATACTTTTTTTATCAATTTGCAGTTCTATATCGAATATCGGTTTTTCTTTAGATGTGCCACAAAATCTAATATTTATTTACCTAATTTTAATAATAATAGGTGGATCTTTTTTTTCGACTAGTTCAGGGCTTAGATTTTCCAAACTTTTTTTATTGTTCAAATTTTCAATAAATGAGCTCGTATCACATGCCAAGCCTAAAAACGTTTACTCAAATAAACTGCCCTTTTTTAATATATATTTTGAGAATGAAGATTTTCATAAGTATTTTTTATCAGTGGTAATATTTGTAATTTCTTTAAGTATTTTGTCTTTATTCCTAACAATGTCCGGGATAAGTAGCGAAATATCTTTTAAATTGTCTATTTTGACTCTTATGAATACAGTTAATTCCTCATTAACTAATTTAGAAAATTTTGATTTTTTTGAGTTAGGTGTTTTTTCAAAGTTTTCTTTAATTCTTTTTATGATGATCGGTAGAGTTGAATTATTATCAATTCTAATTATTATGAAAAAATTCTTTTTTAAAAGTTAATTTAGTATTATATATTAATTACTTTGCGCCCTTAGCTCAGCTGGATAGAGCAACGGTTTTCTAAACCGTGGGTCGGAGGTTCGAATCCTTCAGGGCGCGCCAGTATTCTACCTATGGTTGATAATAGATTTCATTAAGCTTATTAATTAAGTCAATTTGTACACGAAAGACAGTTGATCAATTTTTATTTAAGTGCTTAAATTAACTAATTCAAAAATAATTTTGAATTAATTTGTTAACAAATAAATAACTAATAAGAGGAAATATATGTTTAAACATTTAAAACAATTGACTTCTTTATTTGCTATGATTGCCGTTCTGTTTGCTTTTACAACAGAAGCAATGGCTAAAAAGTCAAAAACTCTAAAAAACACTCAAAAGAAGGGTTTTGTTAGATGTGGTGTTTCTCAAGGTCTTCCTGGATTTTCAAATGCTGATGCATCTGGAAATTGGACAGGTATCGACGTTGATGTATGTAGAGCAGTAGCAGCTGCTGTACTAGGTGATGCTAATAAGGTTAAGTTCACTCCACTAAGTGCGAAAGAAAGATTTACTGCGCTTACTTCAGGTGAAATTGATGTATTAGCAAGAAATACTACTTGGACACTTTCTAGAGACGCTGACATCGGTCTTACTTTCGTAGGTGTAAACTTTTACGATGGTCAAGGTTTTATGGTCAGAAAAAGCTCTGGAATTACGTCAGTAGATCAGTTTAAAAATGGTATCTCAGCTTGTACAAACATTGGTACAACAACTGAGCTTAATATGAGAGACTTCTTTAATTCAAGAGGAATTTCTTATGAGCCAGTAGCATTCGAAAAAGCAGACGAAGTCGTTGCTGCTTACGATGCAGGTAGATGTGATACTTACACAACTGATAAATCAGGATTAGCTGCTCAAAGAACTAAAATGAAGAATCCAGACGAGCACATTGTTCTTCCAGAAACTATTTCTAAAGAGCCTTTAGGACCAGTTGTAAGACAGGGTGATGCTGTTTGGGAAGATATCGTAAGATGGTCATTAAATACTATGATCGAAGCAGAAGAATACGGTATTACTTCAGCTAACGCAGATTCAATGAAAACTTCTGATAACCCACAAATCAAAAGACTTGTTGGTGCAGAAGGTGAAATGGGTGCTGCTTTTGGTTTAGATAACGAGTGGAACCTAAGAATTATTAAGCAAGTTGGTAACTATGGTGAAAGCTACAAAAGAAATATAGCTGACACAGGTATTTTACCAGATAGAGGTCCAAACCAATTATGGACAAAAGGCGGAATTTTATACGTTCCACCAGCAAGATAATTCATCTTAAAATACTTAAAAAGGGCTAGATTTATCTAGCCCTTTTTTTTATTATACGTTCAAATGAATAATAAAATTAAAAGAATTCTTCCCCAACTTTTAACCATCCTATTCGTAGTTTTTGTTTTTGGTTTTTTTACAATAAATGCACAAGTCAATATGGATAATAGAGGTATTGATTTTGGCTTTGGTTTTTTATCACAAGAAGCTTCATTTGATATGCAGTTCACTTTGCTTGATTACGATGGTCAGGACTCTTACCTTTGGGCTTATGTAGTAGCTTTACTAAATACACTTTTAGTATCCTTTTTGGGTATAATATTTTGTACTATTTTAGGAGTTATAATTGGTGTTGCGAGACTATCGCAAAATTTTTTAATTAAGAATTCAGCAGCTTGGTATGTAGAGTTCTTTAGAAACATACCTCTATTATTACAAATATTCTTTTGGTATTACGCTGCATTAAGAGCATTACCTTTACCTGAAAATGCTCAGCCTTGGTTCGGTGTAACTTATATGACTATTAAAGGTTATTACATTCCTTCTATGATTTGGGAAAATTTAAATGTATTTATGTCATGTTTGATAGCTGCAATTGTAGCTATTATCTTTATAAGAGTTTATGCGAAAAAAATTCAAGAAAGAGAGGGTAAACAATTACCAGTTTTATATATATCTTTAGCTTTAATTACTATTTTACCATTGCTTTCATTTTTAATTGGGGGAGTAACCCTTAATTTTGAAATGCCAGTTTTAAAACAATTAGCACAAACATCATTTATTTTTGAGGGTGGAATTGCATTACCACCTGAGCTGATAGCTTTAGTTTTAGCACTTTCACTTTATACTTCAACTTTTGTGGCTGAATGTGTAAGAGCTGGAATTCAAGGTATAAGCAAGGGTCAAAAAGAAGCTGCTGCATCGGTTGGTCTGACACCTAATCAAATTTTGAAATTAGTAATTATGCCACAAGCTTTAAGAATTATTATTCCACCAACAACAAATCAATATTTAAATTTAACAAAAAATTCATCTTTAGCTGCTGCAATAGCATATCCAGATTTAGTTTTAGTTTTTGCAGGAACTGCTTTGATGCAAACAGGTAAAGCGATCGAGATAGTTGGTATTACGATGTTAACTTATTTATCAATTAGTTTAGCTATTGCTGCACTAATGAATTGGTACAATAAACGAATAGAAATTAAGGAAAAATAAAAATGAATTTAAGTCTAAATAGAATTAAAAGCCAGAACCAAATGACCAATATTTACATTGGGAGTGCTTTATTAATTTTAAGTATTCTTGATGTTTTTTTAAATTCTTTTTTTGGAGTCAATGTTAGTGGTTCTTTACCAGGAAATTTGAGTATTTTTTTCCCTTTAATTCTTGGTTTTTTAGGTTTGTCTTATTTAAGGACAGAGTACAGTGGATATAAATTTTTAGACTCTCTTAATAAGAATATTAATACATCTAACTTTAATGCATTTCTTACACTGTTTATAACTTTTGCTATTTTAAAAGCTTTTCCCCCAGCACTAAGTTGGATGGTATTAGATGCTAATATTTCCGGTGACACAAAAGAGGCATGTACAGGTACAGGGGCTTGTTGGACCTACATAAAAGTTTGGTTTAAGAGATTTATGTATGGAATGTACCCTAATGAACTTCATTGGAGAATAAATTCCGCATTTTTATTAGTTATAGGACTTGGTTTTGTTGGTTACTTTTTTAAAGAAAATTTAAAAAAATACTTAGCTTTATATTATGTAGTGATCTATCCAATAATTGCTTTCTTAATAATCTATTATTTGATTTCAGGGGGAGCATTTGGTTTAGTTTGGGTAGAAACTGGAGCTTGGGGTGGTTTATCTTTAACGTTTATTGTCTCATTTTTTTGTTTAATTTTCTGTTTTCCGCTTGGAATGATCTTGGCATTAGGAAGAAGATCTAATTTACCGGCTATAAGATATATTTCAGTTGGTTACATTGAATTTTGGAGAGGAGTTCCATTAATAACAGTATTATTTATGTCATCAGTAATGTTTCCAATGTTTTTACCTCAAGATTTCTTCATGGATAAATTAGTTAGAGTAATTATAGCTATAACTTTGTTTGAAGCGGCATATTGTGCTGAAGTTATTAGAGGTGGTTTACAAGCTCTACCTAGAGGTCAATACGATGCAGCAAAATCTTTAGGAATGGGATATTGGAAAATGCATATTTTTGTAATATTACCACAAGCTTTGAAATTAGTAATTCCTGGAATTGCAAATACATTTTTAGCATTGGTAAAAGATACGCCGTTAATATTTGTAGTTGGCTTAGCTGAAATTGCAGGAATGCTTGCCTTAGCTAAAACAAATCCAAAATGGCTTGGTTTTGCTATGGAAGGATATATTTTTGCAGCAATAATTTTCTGGATAATTTGCTATGCAATGAGCAAATATAGTTATAACCTTGAGGAAAAATATAAAACTGAAAGATAATGTCTAATTCTATAATAAATATCGAAAACGTTAATAAATGGTTTGGTGATTTCCAAGTTTTAAAAGATATTAACTTAGAAGTACAAGCAAAACAAAAGATTGTAGTCTGCGGTCCGTCAGGCTCTGGAAAATCAACGTTAATAAGATGTATTAATAGATTAGAAGAGCACCAAGAAGGTAAAATCATTGTTGATGGAACAGAACTTAGTGAAAATACAAAAAATATTGAGCAAATTAGAGCTGAGGTTGGTATGGTTTTCCAACAATTTAATTTATTTCCGCACTTATCTATTTTAGATAACTGCACTTTAGCACCTATTTGGGTAAAAAAGATGCCAAAAAAGCAAGCAGAAGAACTTGCAATGCAACAATTAGAACAAGTCCAAATAGCTGACCAAGCACATAAGTTTCCAGGTCAATTATCAGGGGGCCAACAACAAAGATCAGCTATTGCTAGAGCTTTATGTATGCAGCCTAAGATAATGTTATTTGATGAACCTACTTCTGCGCTTGATCCTGAGATGATTAAAGAGGTTTTAGATGCAATGGTGAACCTTGCTAAAGGTGGTATGACAATGATCGTTGTAACTCATGAAATGGGATTTGCAAAAGAAGTAGCTGACGAGGTTATTTTTATGGACGAAGGTATGATAGTTGAAAAAAATACTACGAAAGAATTTTTTGCTAACCCAAAAAGTGACAGAACAAAACTTTTCTTAAGTCAAATATTATAAATTTTGCATGCCTGACATGCAAAAAATGTTGTATTTTCGTATATTTCTTAAAAGCAATTTAGAGCTTTTCTAATATTGTCAAGCCTCAAAATTACCCAAAAAAAATTTTTTTTCTGCTTGCATAAACCCTTAGGATAGAGTTCAATCTTGGTTTTTAAGAGGGGTCTTAATGGAAGATAATTTTAATAAACACTTAGGAAACAAACTTAAGTTAAGAAGACTGGCACTTGGTCTTACACAAACAAAAGTAGCAAAAGCAATCAACGTAACATTTCAACAAATTCAAAAATACGAAAAGGGCACAAATGGAGTAAGCTCTATAAGATTACTTCAATTGTCGAACTATTTGAAAGTTCCAATAAATTATTTTTTTGAAGATTTTTCAGAATACTTAATTAATGCTGATAAAATTAAAGAAGGTCACATGAACGTGAACTATAATTTTTTAGTTAAGGTATATTCTGAACTAACTAACGATCAAAAAATCAAATTTAGCAAAAATTTACAATCACTTAACGTTGGAATACAAAAGACTGGTTAATTTGGCTCCTCGGGCAGGACTCGAACCTGCGACCAATTGATTAACAGTCAACTGCTCTACCAACTGAGCTACCGAGGAATATAAAAATCAAAACTTACTTTTTTTTTACTTGAAAACAACTCTTTTTTTTGGAGGTAACGCCCGGAATCGAACCGGGATACAAGGATTTGCAATCCTCTGCGTAACCATTCCGCCACGTTACCGATAAATCTGATTATAAAACAATTTATTAGATGTTTATATATGAAATATTCTATCAAATTCAATCAGAATTTGTTTATTGTTAAATACGTTTATTGAATTATAAACTATAAACACCAATGAGTTCAGAAAAATATACACATTCTAAAGTAGAAAATAAGATTTACTCTTATTGGGAAAAAAAAGGTCTCTTTAAACCCAAAAAAAATAAAAAAAAGTATTCTATTGTAATTCCACCTCCAAATGTCACTGGGAGTCTTCATATGGGTCATGCATTAAACAATACAATTCAGGATTTACTCATAAGATTTCATAGAATGAATAATTTTGAAACTTTATGGCAACCAGGGACAGATCATGCTGGAATTGCAACGCAAGCTTTAGTCGAAAGAAAACTTGAAAGCGAGAATATTGATAAACAATCAATTGGTAGAGAGGCTTTTATTAAAAAAGTCTGGGATTGGAAAAAGGAGTATGGCGATATTATTATTAATCAGCTTAAAAAACTAGGATGTTCATGTGATTGGTCCAGGAATGCATTCACAATGGATAAAAATTTGTCTGCATCAGTTATTAAAGTTTTCATAGATCTCTATAACAAAGGTCTTATTTATAAATCTAAAAAATTAGTTAACTGGGATACAGTATTAAAAACAGCTATATCTGATCTTGAAGTTGATCAAAGAGAAGTAAATTCAAAACTTTATTATATAAATTATCAAATTGAAAATAGTTCAGAATTTATAACTATTGCAACAACAAGACCAGAAACAATGCTGGGAGACACTGCAGTTGCCGTTAATCCTAAAGATGAAAGGTACACTAATTTAGTAGGTAAAAATGTAGTTTTACCTATAACAGGGAGAAAAATAAAAATTATCCAAGATGATTATGCTGATCCAGAGCAAGGTTCTGGTGCAGTTAAAATTACTCCAGCACATGATTTTAATGACTATGATGTGGGTAAAAGAAATAAATTAGAGATAATAAATATATTCACCGAGGATGGGAAGATAAATGAAAATGCACCTAGTGATTATGTTGGTTTAGATCGGTTTGAAGCAAGGAAAAAAATATTAAATGACCTTGGTGACAAGCTTATTAAAGAAGAAAATATTAAGAATAAAGTTCCTTATGGGGATAGATCTAATTCTGTAATTGAACCTTATCTTACAGAACAATGGTTTGCAGATGCAAAAAAACTATCTGTAAAAGCAAAGAAGATTGTAAAGAATAAAAAAACAAAATTTTTTCCCCCTAATTGGTCGAAAACTTATTTTCAATGGATGAATAATATTGAACCTTGGTGTATATCAAGACAACTTTGGTGGGGCCATCAAATACCAGCTTGGTATGGACCTGATAAGAAAATATTTGTTGCATCAAATTATAGTGAAGCAAAAAAACTAGCCAAAAAAAGATATAAGAAAGATGTAGAATTAGTAAGAGATGAAGATGTTTTAGATACATGGTTCTCATCAGGATTGTGGGCTTTTGCAACTCTTGGGTGGCCTAAAAAAAACGAATACCTAAAAAAGTTTTATCCTACATCTGTTTTAGTAACTGGTTTTGATATTATCTTTTTTTGGGTTGCTAGAATGATGATGTTTGGAATGGAGTTTTTAAATAAACAACCGTTTAAAGAAATTTATGTACATGCCTTGGTTAGAGATGAAAAAGGACAAAAAATGTCTAAGTCAAAAGGCAACGTAATTGATCCTTTAATATTAATAGATAAATATAGTGCAGATGCATTAAGGTTTACTTTGTTATCAATGGCATCACCAGGAAGAGATGTAAAACTATCTGAAGATAGAGTTAAAGGTTATAGAAATTTTCTCAATAAATTGTGGAATGCAAACAACTTTTTGGCAATGAATAAGTGCGATTTTTCAAAATCTAAAAATGAGCCAAAAGTAAAATTAAATATTAATAAATGGATTATTTCAGAGTTAAATACGGTAAGTAAGCTTATTGAAAAAAATATTAATGACTATAGATTTGATGAAGCAGCAAGAAACATTTACCAATTTGTTTGGCACTCATACTGTGATTGGTACGTAGAACTATCTAAAACTTTTTTAAATTCTAAAGAAAAGTCGTCAATTTCAGAGGTAAAACAGACCTTAAGTTATGTTTTTAAACAAATTTTAATTCTTTTACATCCATTCATTCCATTTATTACAGAGGAATTGTGGTTAAAAAATAAGCTAGATAAACCAAAAAATTATCTAATGTTTGCTAATTGGTCGAATAAAAAAGCAAATAAAGATAAACAAATTAAGGAAGTAGAGAATATAATTAATTTAATTAGCCAACTTAGGGCATTTAAAAATGAATTAAATGTAAGTCCGGGATCTTTTGTAGATATGTCTATTTCGACCCTATCTAAAAATGACCAGTTGTTTATCAAAAAAAATCAAACTGTTTTGAAAAAACTTGGTAGGATAAATAGCTTCCTAGATACTGATAAAGATAAGGCATCAGCAAACTTAGTCATCAAAGGGGATATTTTTAAGATATATTTTGATCAATCAATAGATCTCTCTTTGATCAAAGAAAACCTTCTAAAAAGGCAGCAAAAATACCAAAGTGAGTTAGATGGTATATCAAAAAGACTTTCTAACAAAAGTTTTGTAGAAAGAGCGCCAAAAAATATTGTTGATCAGGAAAAAAATAACTATAGTAATTTAAAAAAAGATATTGATAAAATATCAGTCACTATAAAAGGTTTATAATGAAGAAATTTAATAAGAAGAAATTACCTAGTAGGCATACATCTTTAGGACCCGATAAGGCTCCTCAAAGATCTTTTTATTATGCAATGGATTTGACCGAAAAAGATGTAGCAAAACCTTTTGTTGGTGTTGTTTCAACATGGAACGAGGCAGCTCCTTGTAATATTGCCTTAATGAGACAGGCTCAATCAGTTAAAAAAGGAGTTCATCAAGCAGGCGGCACACCAAGAGAATTTTGTACGATTACGGTTACAGATGGAATAGCAATGGGTCATGAAGGAATGAAATCCTCGTTAATTTCGCGGGATGTAATAGCAGACTCAACTGAATTAACTGTTAGAGGACATTGTTATGACGCTTTAGTTGGCGTTGCAGGATGTGATAAATCTTTACCAGGCTTAATGATGGCAATGGTAAGATTAAATGTACCAAGTGTCTTTATTTATGGTGGTTCAATATTACCGGGTAGATTTAATGGAAAAGATGTAACAGTTGTTGACGTATTTGAAGGAGTTGGAAAATTTTCTTCAGGAAAAATGTCAGCACATGCATTAAGAAAACTTGAACTTAAGGCTTGCCCAAGTGCTGGAGCTTGTGGTGGACAATTTACAGCAAATACTATGGCATGTGTATCTGAGGCAATAGGATTAGCATTACCATATTCAGCTGGAACACCAGCACCATATACACAAAGAGATTCTTATGCTTTAAAAAGTGGTAAGGCAGTAATGAATTTATTAGCAAAAAATATAAGACCAAGAGACATTGTTACAAAAAAATCTTTAGAAAATGCTGCAACAATTGTTGCTGCAACAGGTGGTTCAACTAATGCTGCTTTACATTTACCTGCACTTGCAAATGAAGCAGGAATTAAATTTGATTTAATGGATGTTGCAAGAATATTTAAGAAAACACCTTATCTTGCAGACTTAAAACCTGGTGGAAAATATGTTGCAAAAGATATGTGGAAAGCAGGTGGAGTTCCAATGCTTTTAAAAACTTTATTAGATGGTGGTTATATACACGGTGATTGTATGACAGTTACAGGTAAAACAATGAGACAAAATTTAAAAAATGTTAAGTTTAATAAAAATCAAAAAGTTATGAGAACTCATAACCAACCATTGTCTCCTGATGGAGGTGTTGTTGGTTTAAAAGGAAATTTAGCACCTGATGGAGCAATTGTTAAAGTTGCTGGATTAAAGAAATTACAATTCACAGGTAAAGCAAGATGCTTTGATACAGAAGAAGCTGCTTATAAAGCAGTTAAAAATAAAAAATATAAAGACGGTGACATTATAATTATAAGATACGAAGGACCAAAAGGTGGTCCAGGCATGAGAGAAATGCTTCAAACAACTGGAGCGATTTACGGACAAGGTAAAGGTGAAAAAGTTGCACTTATAACTGATGGAAGATTTTCAGGTGCAACGAGAGGATTTTGTATAGGTCATGTAGGACCTGAAGCATCAGTTGGAGGACCAATAGCTTTACTTAAGAACGGAGACATCATAGATTTAGATGCTAAGAAGGGTACAATTAATGTACGATTATCTAGAAAAGAATTAGCCAAAAGAAGAAAGAAATGGAAACCAAAGAAAATTAATTTTGGTAATGGAACACTTTGGAAGTATGCTCAAACAGTTGGTCCAGCTTATCTAGGTGCACCTACGCACCCTGGAGCAAAAGAAGAGGTTAGAACATACGCTGATATTTAATGAAAATTAGACCAGTTATTCTATGCGGAGGAGCAGGTACTAGACTGTGGCCTAAAAAATCAAAACATCAAGCAAAACAGTTCATAGATTTTGGTGGTTGGACTTTAATTAACAAAACTTTTGAAAGAGTTAAAAGTAAAGTTTTTGACTATCCAATTATTAGCACTAATTCAAAATATCTTAGGGATGTAAAAAAGGCTTTAAAGAAAAGTAAAATTAAAAAATATAAGATTATTTTAGAGCCAGCAAAAAAAAATACCGCTCCAGCAATTTTAGCATCAGCACTGATTAAAGATGTCCCATATAACCAACCTTTAATGTATTTTGCTGCAGATCATTTAATTGAAAAGCCAAATAAACTAATAACAGCTATTAATAAAAATAAGTCAAATTTAGATGAAAAAAACATATTTATTTTTGGAATAAAACCCACAAGCCCTTCTAGTGAGTACGGATATTTTATTACCAAGAAAAAAAAGAACATTAATAAAGTCACTAGATTTATTGAAAAACCAAAAGTATCTAAGGCAAAACAAGTAATTAAACAAAAGGGATATTGGAATTCTGGGATGTTTTTTTTGAGAAAAGACTCAATTATTAATAATTTTAAGAAATATCAGCCTAATATTTTTCGAAACTGTAACAAAGCTGTAATAAAAGCTAAATATAAAAGCAATGTGTATTATTTAAACAAACAAGCATTTTCTAAAGCTACAGCAAAATCTTTTGATTATGCGATACTAGAGAAAACTAAAAATATCAATGCGATCAAACTTGATATCCCATGGTCAGATCTTGGGAGCTGGAAAGAAATCTGCAAAATGTACGGAAAGATTAAAAATAGATATTTTAAAAAGAAAAACGTATTTCATAGACCATGGGGCAGCTACACAAACTTATTTAAAGGCAAAGAATTCTTAATTAAAGAATTGTATGTGAAATCTAAAGGTATTTTAAGTCTTCAAAAACATTTCCATAGAGCAGAACACTGGGTAGTTACTCATGGAATTCCAAGAATCACTCTAAATAAAAGTAAATTCTTAAAGAAACCTGGTGAAACTATTTATATTCCATTAGGAGCTGTTCATAGAATTGAAAATCCATTTAAAAAACCGGTAAAAATTATAGAAGCACAAATAGGCTCAATCCTTAAAGAAACAGATATTGTAAGATATCAGGATGTATATGGAAGAGTAAAATAATTATTTTACAAGAAAATTTATTTTTTTATTTGATTTACTTAAATGAATTTTTTTATACGAACCAAAATTATCTCCATCAATTTGAACAGGTATTAAATCATTTCCCTCAATGGTGATATTTTGAGAATAAGTAGTAATAACATTTTTGTTTTTACTTAAATCGCCATTAAAGATTATTAAAAATATGGAATATAATAAATTAGTCCTTGTCAAATCCCTAAATATATAGGTTACTAATTTATCTTCAAAAATATTTGTTTTATTTATTTTATAATGCCCAGCATAATATTTGGTATTTGAGGACAGTATCCATTCTGCTTTATAAAATTGTCCGTCAAAAGTAACACTTAATTTTTTATTATTCATAAACAAGAAATATTGAAAACCTTTAATAACAAATATAATTTTACCAAGTAACTTTTTAATTTTTGAATTAATTGAATGGACAATTTTTGCATCCCATCCTATACCAGCCATTAAAAAGAAAAAACTTTCATTAATTTTTAGAAGATTAGAGGTTTTATAATTGTTAGAAACTAATACATCAACTATATCATCAACTTTTTTATTCATTGATAATTCAGCCTGAAGTAAATTTGCAGTACCAGCAGGTATATAACCTATAGCAAAATCGTCTTTAAAATTAAAATTATTTTTAATTAGTTCATTAATTGCAAAAGATACAGATCCATCTCCACCTGCTACAATTAATCGATCGTAATTTTTTTGATTAAAATCTCTAAAAATTTCTCTAGCCTGATTTATTGTTTTTGTCTCAAAATAGTCTACAGAATTTTTTTTTTTCAACTTAAATAAAACCCTATTTATGAATTTTGATTTTTTCCCAGAAGAAGAGTTTAGATTATAAATTAAACAATATAACATAATTATTCCTTAAAAAATTTTTAACAAATCTGTAACATTTAAATGAAATAAGAAATACATGATTCGTGTTACAGTTGTATTAAATAAAAATTTTTTATATGCCTAAAATACTTAAATACAAAAGTATATTTATTTCTGATTTACACTTAGGTACTAAAGGCTGTCAGGCAAATAAAATTTTAGAGTTTTTTAAAAACTCAAGATCCGAAAATCTTTATCTAGTAGGAGACATTATCGATGTATGGGCAATGCAAAAAAGTTTTTTTTGGCCCCAAGAACATAATGATGTAATTCAAAAAATTTTAAGAAAAGCAAGACATGGTACCAGAGTTTTCTATATAATGGGTAATCATGATGAAATGTTTAGAAAATTTATTCCACTGCATTTTGGCGACATTCATATGGTTAATAGAGTTATTCATGAAACAAACACTGGGAAAAAATATTTAGTTGTTCATGGTGATGCTTGGGATGGAGTAATGAAACATGCTAAATGGTTGTCTAAACTTGGATCAATAGCATATAATTTATTGTTACAATTTAATGTAATAATTAACTTTTTTAGAAGGTTAAGAGGAAAAGAATATTGGTCTCTTGCAAAATTTTTAAAGTATAAAGTCAAAAATGCAGTCAAATATATCGGTGAATATGAAAAGACTGTCTCAGATTATGCAAAAACAAAAAAATTTGATGGAATAATTTGCGGTCACATTCATCACCCTGAGGATAGAGATTTTAATGGCATAAATTATTTGAATTGTGGAGATTGGGTTGAATCTTGCACTGCATTAGCTGAAAATTATGACGGTAGTTTTGAAATATTATATTGGGACAAAATAAGAGAAAAATTTATAGACGCTGAGAAAGCAATTAAACCAATTAAAACTGAAGAATTAAAAAAAGCCTCATAGTTAATGAAAATTTTAATTGCTACAGATGCATACTTTCCACAAGTAAATGGCGTTGTTAGAACCCTTCATGAAACAGGTGAGATCTTAAAAAAACAAGGTCACAGTATAGAATATCTTACACCAGACTTATTTTTAACTTTCCCGATGCCAAAATATAATGAAATTAGACTATCAATTAATGTTTGGCCTAGAGTCGGTAGTTTAATAAAAAAAATAAAACCTGATGCAATTCATATCGCTACCGAAGGTCCTATTGGGACTATGACGAGAAGATATTGTTTAAAAAATAATCTAAAGTTTACTACCAGTTTTCATACGAGATTTGATAAATATATCAAACTATACTTTCCTATTATACCTGCAAAATGGGCTGAAAAATTTCTAGCAAACTTTCATAACAAAGCTGAGAGAATTTTAGTAACAACAGAGTCTATGAGAAAAGAATTAATAGATATAGGTATAGACAATAATAAAATGATTACTTGGACTAGAGGAGGAAATCATGGAGCTTTTAAGAACCCTAAAAAAATTGATTTACCTCACAAAAGACCAATTTGGATTTATGTTGGAAGAGTTGCAGTTGAGAAAAATATAAGAGCTTTTTTAGAATGTAATTTAGAAGGTACAAAAATAATAATAGGAAAAGGACCTGATTTAAAAAAATTAAAAAAAGAATTTCCTAAAGATATTTTTTTAGGAGAAAAAACAAATGGCGAATTAGCATCACATTTTGCATCTTCCGATGTTTTTGTATTCCCTAGTAAAACAGATACATTTGGAATTGTAGTTACAGAGGCTTTAAATTGCGGAACACCTGTTGCCGCGTATCCTGTCCCAGGTCCCAAAGATATATTTGAAGGATCTAAAATAAATTGTTTAGATAATGATCTTAAAGTTTCAGCCCATAAAGCTTTAAAAGTTGATAGAAATGATTGTCTTGAATTTGCAAAAAAATTCACTTGGGAAGAAACAGCAAAAATATTTTTTAATAATATTTCACCAAATCATTAGCTAATTATTTTTAATTTGTTTGCATTAAAAAGCGTAATGATGCAAAATTAACCAATCTAAATTTATGGAATATTTTGTCATTCTACTTATAGTTGTTATAATTTATCTTCTCTATTTACTTAATCAAAAAAAAAATAAGTCAATAAATATAGCTACAATAATCAATAAAAGAGAGGAAAAAACAAAAAGAGTAATTATTGATGAGCTTGAAGATCAGTTTTTTGCATTAAATAAATTTAACATAATTAAGTATGCTAATCCAAGTGCATTAAAAAGATTTGGAAGTAATTTAGTTGATAAAAATATATCTTCTGTAATTCGAAAGCCAGAATTAATAGAAAATATTGAAAAAGCTATAGTTGAAAATAAAACCAAAAACATTGATGTAGAAATAGACTTGCCATCATATCAATTTTATAAAATTTATATTATTCCTGGCCCAACTCATTTATTTACTGAACCAGATTCTGTTGTGTTATTTTTAAAAGATTTTACTGAAATTACAAAAGCACAAAAATTTAAAACTGATTTTGTAGCAAATGTAAGTCACGAATTAAGAACACCCTTGATGGCTATCAAAGGATCTTTAGAAACTATTGAAGGTCCGGCCGCAGCGGACGATAAAGCTAAAAAAAAATTTATGAAAATAATAACTGAACAATCAAATAGAATGGAAAATTTAATTAATGATCTTTTAATACTCACAAGAATTGAATTAGAAGAACATATAAGGCCAAACTCTTTAGTTAACATAAATGACCTTTTCAAAACAATTATTAGTAATTTTGAAATTATTTTAAAAAAAAAGAAATTAAACATTAATTTATCACTCGCAAATCCAACAATTGTTATTGGAGATGAAAAAAAATTACAAACTGTTTTTTCAAATCTTTTAGACAATGCAATAAAGTATTCAAACGAAAACAGGTCTATTTTTATATCAAGCAAAATTAGCGATGGCAAATTGTTAGAAAAAAATTTTATGATTAGTATTAAAGACGAAGGGGTTGGTATTCCTCAAAGATATATTTCTAGAATTACAGAAAGATTTTTTAGAGTAGACCTTGAACAAAGTAACAAGGTTGGTGGAACTGGTTTAGGATTAGCTATTGTAAAACATATTATTACTCAACATCGAGGACACTACGAGATTCTGAGTGAGGAAAATAATGGAACTGAAGTTAAAATTTATTTAGCAGCAAAAACTTAGATTAAAAAAGTATTATTTTATAATAATTTAAGAAGGTTTTTTTAATATTTCTTTACTTGATTTATTTTAATCTTTTAATTAATCTCTGATATGATTAAAATATTTAAAAATATTTTGATTTTTGTTTTTTTGTTAAGCTCATTAATAACAAGTGCTTTTTCTAAAGATATCACCACATTATTAAGAAATCAGCAACTTACAGTTTTTGATATTGGAATCTTTAGATTAGAAGCAGATTTAAAAAACTCATTTCCTTCTATAAAGAATCATTTAGAAATTACTGAAACTGAATTTTATACAGATGTAGTTTCCTCTTATTCTAAAAATGCAATCGATTTAATTGTTTCTGTTCCTATGAATAAAAATCTAAAGAAGGAAAATTATTTTTCAGATTCTTTAAGATGTAGAAATATTTTTAGTTCTGTTAGAGATTTTTTATTGAGAAATGAAAATTTGAGTAATTACAGATATTCTATGGCTACAAGTTATTTAACCTCAATATTTTCAACACCAAGTTCATGGCCTAGCTGGAGATATGATGAAGATATTAGAGAGGAATTAGTAAAATTGGTAAAACTTGAAATAACTTTACGTCCAAGCAAAGAACTTGCTCTCAGTGAACAGGTAAACCCCGTGTCATGTATGGGTGGCCTAGAAACTGATGTTGAAAAGATAATTATATCCAAAAAATACAACTAAATGTTTTATTAGATTACAACTATAAAGTTACCTTTTTAACAAAAGTGTAACAATTTTGTAATAATAAAGATTCAATAAATTTATACGAGTCAATCATCTTTTAATTAATAAATAATGAAAGGATTAAAGATAATGAAAAAACTAACTATAATAATTGCTTCATTAGTTGCTTTATCAATAGCAACTGTTGCTCAAGCAAGAGATCAAATTAAGATAGTTGGTTCTTCTACAGTATTCCCTTATGCGACTGTTGTTGCTGAAAGATTTGGTGGTTCAGGATTTAAAACTCCTGTTATTGAGTCTACTGGTACTGGTGGTGGAGCTAAACTATTTTGTGCTGGTGTAGGTGAACAACATCCAGATATAACAAACGCATCAAGAGCTATGAAAGATAAAGAAAAAGCTCTTTGTAAGAAAAATGGTGTAAATGAAATCGTTGAAATCGTAATTGGAAACGACGGAATCACATTAGCTTACAGTAAAGATGCAAAACCAGTAAACTTTACAAAAGAACAATTATACTTAGCGCTAGCCGCTCATACAGTTGTTGATGGTAAATTAGTTCCAAATATTTATAAAACTTGGGATCAAATTGACCCTAGTTTACCAAAACAAAAAATTTCAGTGATGATTCCACCAGGAACATCAGGAACTAGAGATGCTTGGAATTCTTTAGTAATGAAAAAAGGTATGACTAAAGAAGCTAAAGCTCTTTATAAAGCTGGTTTTGAAGCTGGAAATAAAAAATACAAAAAACCTCAAAAACTTTACAGAGAAGATGGTGCTGCTATTGAAGTAGGAGAAAACGATAGTTTGATCATCCAAAAGTTAACTCAAGATAAAGAAATGTTTGGTTTCTTTGGTTTCAGTTATTTCCTAGCTGCAAAAGACAAATTACAAGCTGCAAGTATTGATGGTGGACAACCATCATTGTCGTCTATTCAAGACTACAGTTATGCAGTTGCAAGACCTTTATTCTTTTACGTGAAAAAAGCTCACGTTGGAGTAATTCCAGGCTTACATGAGTTTGTGAAAGAATTCACAACGAAGAAAGCTATAGGAAAAGGTGGTTACCTAGCGGACATTGGTTTAGTACCATTAGACTCTAAGTTGTATAAAACAACAAGAACTAATGCTACAAAGCTAGTTGCTATGGGTAATTAATTATTTCTTGATTAACAAATGTTTAAAAGGGGGTCTTTTTAGACCCCTTTTTTTTGAAATAAGAGTAAAGTCCTCAATAAGGGAGATTCTTTGAACTTAATATTATTTACATTTATTGTTCTTTTAGGTTTCACAAGTTACTATTTTGGACGGAGAAAAGCATATACAATTCAATCTTCAAAAAAAAGATTAACTGCATTACCACAATTTTATGGTTATTATCTTGCAATCTGGTGTGCAATACCAGCCTTTATAATTTTTTCTTTATGGGCAATTTTTGAGCCTACAATAGTAAAACTATTAGTCTTAAGCGATTATTCAAATCAAGGTTATCTTGATGATGAATTAAATTTAATATACGAAAAAACAAAATCCTTGTCTCGGGGACAATTTACTGGAGAAATTACACCCTTTATTGAGGCTTCAGCAGAAAAATATTTAAGTCTTCGATCAATAGCTCAAAATTCAAAAGCTGTTATAGTATTATCTATAATTATTGCTTCAGTTGCTTACGCTTATAAAAGAATTTCATCTAATTCTAGAACAAGAGAACCAGTTGAAAAATTTTTGAACGCAGTTTTATTTACAGCTTCTTTAGCTGCAATATTAACTACTGTTGGGATAGTTTTTTCACTTATATTTCAAACAATAGATTTTTTTAAAGTAATTCCATTATTTGATTTTGTATTTGGTACTCACTGGTATCCAGCAAAAGCTTTTGTTAGGGATTCTTCTGAGGCTTTGGATCCAACAATGTATTCCGATACTTTTGGGGCAGTCCCTATTTTTGCAGGTACTTTTTTTATAGCGTTAATAGCTATGTGCGTAGCCATCCCAATTGGATTAATGAGTGGAATTTATTTAGCTGAATATGCATCAAGCAAAGTAAGACAATATGCAAAACCTTTAATTGAAATTTTAGCTGGTATACCAACTGTTGTTTATGGTTTTTTTGCTGCTCTAACTGTTGGCCCTTTTTTAAAAGAATTAGGAACTTCAATGGGTCTTGAAGTTTCAGCTGAAAGTGCTTTAGCGGCAGGAGGAGTAATGGGAATTATGATCATACCATTTATCTCAAGCTTGAGTGATGATGTTATTACAAGTGTCCCTCAAAGTTTAAGAGATGGAAGTTACGCTATGGGAGCAACTAAATCAGAAACAATCAAGAGAGTTATTTTCCCAGCGGCATTACCTGGCATCGTTGGATCTATTTTGTTAGGTGTTTCAAGAGCTATTGGAGAAACAATGATAGTTGTTATGGCTTCTGGTTTAGCAGCAAACTTGACTTTTAACCCATTAGAATCTACTTCAACAATCACAGCACAAATTGTGGTAATTTTAATTGGAGACCAAGCTTTTGGCGATCCAAAAACACAAGCCGCTTTTGCTTTAGGTATGTCATTATTTTTAGTAACGCTTTGTTTAAACATTGTAGCCTTAAGAGTAGTTAAAAAATATAGAGAGAAATATGAATAAGAATAAAGAACAATTATTAAATAAAAGATACAGGGCTGAGCGGAGATTTCGCTTATATGGTCAAAGTGCAATTTTTATGGCACTTTTATTTTTAACAATTTTTATTTTCAAAATATTTTCAACTGGATATTCAGCTTTTCAAAAAACATGGCTGATTGTTCCTGTAAACTTTGACGCTGAAATGATGATGATAGATCAAAATCCATCTAAAGAAGATCTTCAAGACGCTGATTATTACGATATAGCATTAAAATCTATGGCTGATTTAGATCAAAATGCAAATGATGATCAAAAAAATCAATTGAAGAGAATGGTGTCATATTTTTTTGAAAAAGAAATTAAAAATGAGATTTTAAATGACCCTAGTTTAATAGGAAAAACAAAAGAAGTTTATTTAACTGCTTCAGATGATTTAGATCAAGTTTTTAAAGGAAATTATCCAAGAGATTTACCGGAAGATCAAAGAAGAGTAAGTGATTATCAATTAAAAATTTTTGATCAACTTGTTGCAAAGGGTAAAGTCGAAAGTAAATTTAATATCAGTTTTTTTACATATGCAGACTCAAGAGAAGCAGAACTTGCTGGTATAGCTAGTTCATTTATGGGCTCAATTTTTTCTATACTTGTTTGTTTAATGATAGCCTTTCCTGTAGCGGTACTAGCAGCAATTTATCTTGAAGAGTTCGCACCTAAAAATAGGTTTACTGATTTTATTGAGGTAAATATAAATAACTTGGCCGCAGTACCATCTATTGTCTTTGGATTACTCGGATTAGGTGTTTTATTAGCTATATTTCATCTTCCCAGGTCTACTCCTTTAGTTGGAGGTATCACTTTATCGTTGATGACTTTACCAACAATAATTATAGCTGCGAGAGCATCCTTAAAAGCAGTTCCACCAAGTATAAGAGAGGCAGCACTTGCTATGGGAGCAAGTCGTATGCAAACCACAATGCATCATACAGTACCTCTTTCAATGCCTGGGACGTTATCAGGTACAATAATTGGTTTAGCTCAAGCTTTAGGAGAAACTGCACCCCTAATTTTAATTGGAATGGTTGCTTTTGTTAACACGATACCTGGGTCACCAATGGATCCTGCTGCAAGTTTACCAGTTCAAATCTATATTTGGGCTGAAAGTGCTGAAAGAGGATTTGTAGAAAAAGTCTCGGCATGTATAATGGTCTTACTTGGTTTTTTAATAATAATGAATTTATTTGCCCAAATAATTAGACATAAGTTTGAAAAAAAATGGAATTAAAATGATAAAGATTAAAGCAAAAAATGTAGATGTTTTTTATGGAAAAAAACAAGCTCTCTATAATATAGGTTTAGATATTGAAGAAAACCAAGTAACTGCATTAATTGGTCCATCTGGTTGTGGTAAATCAACTTTTCTTAGATGTCTTAATAGAATGAATGATGTAATTGACATCTGCAGGGTTAAAGGAGAAATTTTAATTAACGACTTTAACATAAATGATAAAAGTTGCGATGTAGTGAGACTCAGAGAAAAAATTGGTATGGTTTTTCAAAAACCTAATCCTTTCCCAAAAACTGTATACGAAAATATATCTTACGGTCCAACAATTCACGGTATGGCTCAATCAAAACAAGAAATGGATGAAATTGTTGAAACTAGTTTAAAAAAGGCTGCGCTATGGGAAGAAGTAAAAGACAGATTGCATGAACCCGGAACCGGATTATCTGGAGGACAACAGCAAAGACTGTGTATTGCTAGAGCTATTTCTGTAAGACCAGAAGTTATATTAATGGATGAGCCTTGTTCAGCATTAGATCCAATAGCAACAGCACAAATTGAAGAATTGATTGATGAGTTAAAAAAGGAGCATACAATAATAATTGTAACTCATTCTATGGCTCAAGCTGCACGTGTCTCTCAAAATACGGGTTTTTTTCACTTAGGACAATTGATTGAACATGGATCTACTGATAAAATATTTAAAAATCCTGATAACACAAAAACTCAGGATTACATAACCGGGAGGTTTGGATAATGGGTGAAGCGCCACATACAGTTAAATCTTACGAAGAAGAACTTAAAAATCTTAATGCTAATATCATTAAAATGGGAAGTGCATGCGAGGAGTCTTTAGGTAAAGCAATTCAAGCCATTACAACAAGAAATAGCGATATTGCAGAAAAAGTAATTCAAGATGATGAAAAAATAGATAAATATGAAGCCTTGATTGAACAACAAGTTGTAAATTTAATTGCTTTAAGACAACCTATGGCAATTGATTTAAGAGAGACAGTAACGGCTTTGAAAATGTCTTCAGATTTAGAAAGAATAGGTGATTTAGCAAAAAATATATCCAAGAGAACACTTTTGCTTAATGAAAATCTTCCAAAGAATTTGGTAGACACATTAAATAGAGTATCTGTCGCTGTTCAAAAGCAATTAAAATCAACATTAGACGCTTATCTAGAAAGATCTGCGCCAATGGCAGTTAATGTTTGGGAAGGTGATGAGCAAATAGATGATCTAACAAATCTTTGTATGCAAGAAGTTATAAAATATCTTAAGGAAAATGAAAAAAATTTAGAGGATGGAACTCACTTGTTGTTTGTGACCAAAAACGTTGAGCGTATTGGTGATCATACTACAAATGTTGCGGAACAAATTTATTATTTAGTTAAAGGCGAATATTTAGAAGGTGACAGACCTAAGGGCACCGAGCCAATTGTAACCGGAGAAAAATGATTTATGTCAGCTCATGTTTTCATAGCTGAAGATGAAGCATCAATTGTTAGTTTGTTAAAATATAATCTTGAAAAAGAAGGTTATAAAGTCAGTCATTCAGAAAATGGAGAAGATGCTCTTAAACAAATAAAATCTAAACAGCCAGATTTGATATTAATGGATTGGATGTTACCTGAATTATCTGGTGTTGAAATTTGTAAAAACTTAAAAAAAGATGATAAGTTTAATGATATTCCTGTCATTATGTTGACTGCAAAAGGGGAGGAAGAAGACAAATTAAAAGCATTTGATACAGGTGCAGATGATTATGTAACTAAACCTTTTAGTCAAAAAGAATTAAATGCTAGAATTAAATCTTTATTGAGAAGGTCTAAGCCTCAATCATCATCGGATATTGTAGAATTTACTGATTTAAAAATAGATCGGATTACAAAAAGAGTTTATAGAAAAGATAAGGAAATTACTTTAGGTCCAACAGAATTTAAACTCTTAGATTTTTTTATCAAAAATCCTAAAAGAGTTTACTCAAGAGAACAACTCTTAAATAATGTGTGGGGAGAAAATATATACGTTGAGTCACGAACGGTTGATGTACACATAAGAAGATTAAGACAAGCTATAAACATCGAAAACACAAAACCTTTAATTAGAACGGTCAGATCTGCCGGTTATTCTTTAGAGTCTTGAAGATCTTTGGGTCTTATAAATTCTTTTAACATTCCTTTTTTTTCTATTTCATCCCAACCTTTAATATCAAATTTAATTTTGGCGAATGCTGCTGTAGGAAATTTATAATTCATTAATTTGAAATTATTTGTTTCATGATTTTTTGTTAGATATCTTACTAAATTTTTAACTGTAGGTTCATGGTTTATTAACAAAATTGATTTGTAATTACTCGATATTTTTTTAATTTTATTTATAATTGCATATTCATCAGCCAAGTATAAACTCTTTGAATATTCTATTGTTTTTGGCTCAGGAATGTCTTCTGATAAAATTTCAAAAGTACTTCGGGTTCTTGTAGCTGATGATATTAAAGCAAAATCAAATTTGTACTTTTTTTTAACAAAAAATTCACAAATTTTTTTTGCACTTTTTTTACCTCTTTTATTGAGTGGTCTCTTAAAATCATCAATATTTAAATCTTCCCAACTGGATTTTGCATGTCTCATGACATATAATTCAAACATAAATTCTAAATATATGACTGCTTTAAAAAAACAACAAAAAGAAGAACTCAAGAACAAATATATTAATAGGGAACTTTCCTGGTTAAAATTCAATGATAGAGTTCTTTTTGAAGCACAAAATCTTGAAAATCCCTTGTATGAAAGAGTAAAATTTTTATCAATTGCCGGTTCAAATCTTGATGAATTTTTTATGGTTCGGGTAGCAGGTCTATATAGTCAAATAAAACAAGAAGTTGATTCATTAAGTTCTGATGGTCTGACACCTGATGAACAAATGGAAGAGGTAATTTCCGAAACTAAAAAACTATTAATCAAACAAAATAAGATTTATATTCAACTTATCGCAGAATTAAAAAAAAACAATATCAGTTTAGTTAAGCCAGTTAATTTAAATACTAAGGATAAAAAAAAACTTCTAGAAATATTCAAAGAAGAGATTTATCCTTTATTAACACCATCTGCTATTGATCCTGCGCATCCATTTCCATTTATAATCAACCAAGGAAGAGCGCTTGTAATGAGGTTAAGAAAAAAAAATAAAAAAAGAATTTTAAACTCAATAATAGTAATACCAAAAGCATTATCTAGATTTATTGAAATAGAGTCTTCAAAAAATCATAAAAAATTTGTTGTTCTAGACGATGTAATAAGTTTTTTTGCTAAAGAAATTTTTCCAGATCATGATTTAGAAAAAAAAATGATTTTCAGGGTAATAAGAGATAGTGATGTTGAAATTCAAGAGGAAGCAGAAGATCTAGTTAGATCTTTTGAATTAGCCTTAAAAAGACGTAGAACGGGCGATATTGTTCGTTTAGAGGTCCTTGAAAATAGTGATCATGAATTGATAAAATTTATAACAAACAAATTAGATGTAAATCCTGATTATATTTATAATGTATTTGGCCTTGTTGGAATTCAAGATATAGATCAAATATGTAAGTTAAAAAATCCAAAATTAAGATTTAAAAATTTTGTACCTAGAGATGTTGAAAGATTAAAAGAATATAATGATAATTTTTTTGAAACCATCAAAAGGAAAGATTTAGTTGTTCATCATCCTTTTGAAACATTTGACTCAGTAATTGAATTTTTGAACCAAGCAGCAAATGATAAAAAAGTAATAGCTATAAAACAAACTTTGTATAGAACAACTTTAGATTCACCAATTGTTAAAGCTTTAATAACAGCTGCAGAAAATGGAAAAACAGTTACTGCTTTAATAGAAATTAAAGCAAGATTTGACGAGGAAGCAAATATTCAATTATCAAGAAGTTTAGAAAAGGTAGGTGTTCAAATTGTTTATGGTTTTGCAAAATACAAAACTCATGCAAAATCATCATTAGTTTTAAGAAGAGAACAAGGTAAAATACAAACTTATTTTCACTTAGGAACTGGTAATTATCATCCTGTAAATGCTAAAATCTATACTGATTTGTCTTTATTCAGCTGTGATAGAAAAATGGCATCAGATGTTGAAAAATTTTTTAATTATGTAACAGGATACGCAAAACCAAAAAATTTAAATAAAATTTCTGTTTCGCCAATTAATATGAGACAAACCTTAAATAAAAACATTGATGCTGAAATTGAAAATTCTAAAAATGGAAAATTTGCAGCCATTTGGGCAAAAATGAATTCATTAGTAGATCCGGAAATTATTGATAAATTTTATGAAGCTTCGAATGCTGGTGTTAATATTCATTTATTTGTAAGGGGTGTTTGTTGCTTGAGACCAGGTATTAAAAATAGATCTGAAAATATAGTTGTAAAAAGTATTATAGGAAGATTTTTAGAGCATTCTAGAATTTATTGTTTTAGTAACGGTACTAAAAAAATGCCTAATAGAAATGCAAAAGTATATATTTCCTCAGCTGATCTTATGCCAAGAAATTTAAATAGAAGAGTAGAGCTTTTGGTGCCAATTGAAAATGAGACTGTTCATGAGCAGATTCTAGATCAAATAATGTTAGCAAATTATCTTGATACTAATCAGAGCTGGGAGCTCAATGCAGATGGTAATTATAAAAAAATTAAGTATAGTAAGAACGATTCCTTTTCAGCTCATGAATACTTTATGAATAATCCGAGCTTATCTGGAAGAGGTAAAGCTAAATTAACTATGCAACCTAAGAAATTGCATTTAAGACTGATTAAAAGTGGAAGTAATTAATACAAAACAACAATCTTCATCAAAACATTTAAAATTAGCCATTATTGATATTGGCTCAAATTCTATAAGAATGCTAATTTATGATGATTTTAGTTCAACAAGAGTTCCGACATTTAATGAAAAAGCAGTATGTGAACTAGGAAAAAATTTAGATAAATCAAGAAAGCTTCATAAATCTGGATCAGAATATGCATTAAAAGTTTTAAAAAGATTTTCAGAAATTTTAAATGTATCAAAGATCACAAATTTGAAAATAATTGCAACTGCTGTTTTGCGAGAGGCTACAGATGCAAAACAATTTATCAGCGAAGTAGAAACCCTTTTTAAAACAAAAATTGATATTCTGAGTGGTGAAGAAGAAGCAAATTGTTCTGCTGAAGGTGTAAAAATTGGATTCGATAATGTCGATGGTTTGGTAGCAGATCTTGGTGGAGGAAGTTTAGAATTAGCTAGAGTTGAAAATAATGTTGTTACGAACAAAACCTCTTTGCCAATTGGTGTTCTTAGATTAATAAATAATCCAATTGTTAAAAAAAGAAATTTACCAAAGTATGTAAAAAAATTATTAAGAGAGGAAAAATGGTTATCTAAAAAAAAATTTAATAATTTATATTTAGTGGGAGGAACTTGGAGATCTTTATTTAAATTACATCTTTTCCAAAATAATCACCCTGTTCATATTATTCATCAATATTCTATAGATAAATCAACGTTGTCTAAATTTCTTGAAAAAGTTTCATCATTTAATAAATCAAAACTTAAAACTGTGGAATATATTTCAAAATCAAGAACACAATTTTTACCGTATAGTTCTATTATTTTAGATGAGATAATGAGTATAACAAATCCAAAAAAAATAATTTGTTCAATTAGCGGTTTGAGGGAAGGTTCTTTATCAATTGATCATTTTAAAAATACAAAAGAGTCAGAAATTTTTACTAAATCAATTGAGTATATTGCATTAAAAAGAGGGGATTTAGGATCTACCTACCAAAAATATTTTAAATTTATACTCCCTGTTTTTGATGGAAATGAACACTATAACAAAAAATTATTACATCTAGCTTGTGTTTTAAGTCATATGGATTGGGGTCTTGGTGCATTTCAAAAAGCAGAACTGGTGTTTCAAGAAACTCTTAACACACCTCTATTAAGACTTACACATAAAGAAAGGATACAATTAGCTCTCTCTTGTTATTGGAGATACTGTAGTATTAAATATAATCCAAAATTTGAATATCTTACTTTTTTAAATAATAACGAAATATTTTCAAGTAAACAGGTTGGTGCTGCATTAAGATTCTCTCAGTCTTTAACATCCATATCAACAATTTTTCTTGAAGAATTTAAATTGTATAAAAGAGGGAATTCAATATTTTTAAAAATTCCATCTCAACATCAAGAAATAATTTCCAAACAGGTAACAAAAAGGTTTAAGGCTCTTGCTAGAGAATTATTTTTAGAACCTAGAGTTATTTATTCAAATAATTCAAAATGAATTTATTAATTAAATTGTAATATTATATTAATATTTTTTTAACAAAAGTTTTCTAACTTAAATTAACAGAATTTTTATTTAACTTATTTTTCCTCTGTAAAATTTAAATTTTGTTAACTATCTTCTTTCTTCCTTGTCTAAGTTGATAGGGGAGAAAGACCCCATATAAATTTTTAATTGTTTAAAGATAAGCTTTCACTAGCTTGTTTTTTTGCTAGTTTTCTTGCTTTTTTTTCTGCAACTTTTTTTTCTATATCAGCAATTTTCACGTTTATATTAGATAGCTTTTTTTCTTTAGCAGTTATTTTGTTTTTCAACCTATCTATTGTTTTTAAAATCTTCAGTCTTTTCTTTTCACTTTTTTTTAACTTTTTTTTCATTTTAAACCCCCTAAAAATTAAATCAGGAATATTTAAACATAAAATTCAAAAATCTAAAAGCAAATTTAATACAACCCAAAGTTTAAAAATTTTCATGATTTCTAGTTAAATAAAAGAACATTGCTATATGAGAACCGTTATTGAATTTTTGTTTTAATATTAATTTAAATATATCTTTTTGACTAAGTAGATGAACTTTAATACCTTTTTCTGGTTTAGAAATTTTAACTAAATCTTTTGTATAAAAACCTGTTATTTTAGTGGTTAAACGTCCCGGCTCATTATAAAAAGTTATCAATTTAGTTAGTTTCGATTTTGATTTATATCCTGTTTCTTCTGTTAATTCCTTATGAGCTGATTGCAAAGTTGTTTCTTTTTTTTCGACTATGCCAGAGGGAAACTCATAATTAACTTTATTAATCGGAACTCTTTTTTGAGAAACTACTATATATTTGTTATGAATTTTAGGGATGATAATTGAAAGATTTGATGTTTTCAAATAATGATAAAACTCATTTTTCCTAAAACCTTTATTAATTAACTGGATATTGTTTGTAAGTTTGAAATTTTTCAATTTTTCTTTGAAAATAAACTTTTAATGATAAATACCGCAATTAACATCCCTATAAGTTCTGCTAAAATATAATAAGGGGTATTCATGTAATTTATACCGGTAAAGGACTCAGTAAAAGTTCTTGCAATTGTCACTGCAGGATTTGCGAAAGAAGTTGATGACGTAAACCAATAACCAGCAGTAATATAAAGACCAACACAAGCAGCTACCGCAATTTTACCTGATTTCATGGAACCAAAAATTATAATTATTAATCCTAATGTTGCTATTACTTCAGATGTGAATATGTAAATACCATCTCTTGACTTAGTAGATAATTCATAAATTTCATTTTCAAAAAAGAAATTAGCTAAACCAACACCAATCAAGCAACCAATCAATTGAGCAATGATATAGTAGGGTAACAGTTTCTTTTTTAATTTACCTGTTATTGTCATAGCTATACTTACAAATGGATTAAAATGAGCTCCTGATACATCAGCAAATACTGTAATAAGCACAAATAAACCTGCTCCTGTAGCTATTGTGTTAGCAATCAACATCACAGCAACGTCATTAGTTAAGTTTTCAGCCATTAAACCTGAGCCAACAATAATCATTACTAAAAAACAACTGCCTAACAGTTCAGCAAGAAAATAACGATTTTTATTTTTCATTTATAAGTTCCTTTATTCTTTTATGAATATTATTGTAAACTTTTTCTATTATTTCATCTTTTTTATTTAAGTCATTTGTTTCATTAAGTATTTTAACTGGATCCTCTATATCCCAATGAATTATCTTATCTTTATTTGGCCAAATGGGGCAGACTTCATTATTGGCATTATTGCAAACTGTAATAACATAATCCATTTTAATTTGACCATTAATAAACTCATTAAAATTTTTAGATCTATAATTTGAAAGATCATAATGTTTTGATAATAAATAATTCTTCACATCTTCGTTAATTTTTCCTTTTGGATTACTCCCGGCACTAAAACCTTTATACAAATCGTCATACTCATTATTTATAATACTTTCCGCAATAATACTTCTTGCTGAATTACCTGTGCATACGAACAATATATTCTTCATTTAAAAAATAACTTTATAAATACCAATCACGAATAGCGGTATTTGCAGTCCAAAGTTAGTTAAAATTGCCTTATCCTTACTTATAAATCCAGCTATAGTCCATCCAACAACTCCCAAACCATGAAAATATATATTTAATGGATATATATTTAAATTTGTAAGAAGTATTCCTACTAAAACTAAAAAAGTGCTGATCCATTTTAGATATTTTTTTATAAACATAAAATTTCCTTTCATTATTATTATGTCAGTTATGTTAAGAATTTATTAAAATAAAGGATTATTTACACTTTTTGCAGAGACCAAAAAATTCAAGATTATATTTTTTATATTTCATGCCAATTTTATCTGCAAAACTACTCAAGTATTTAGATATTTTTGAATTATCAATTTCTGTTACTTCCTCACAGCTTTCGCAGATTGAAAATGCTGCAGCTTTTGAAACTTTACAATTTGAATTTTGACAGGCAACGAAAGCATTTTTGCTTTCAATTTTGTGTATTTTTCCCATATCCACTAATTTATCTAAAGCCCTGTAGACCTGAGGAGGAGCGTTAATCCCTTTCTTCTTAACATTCGATAATATTGAGTATGCTTTTAATGGTTCTGTAGATTTTTCAATAATATCTAAAACAATTTTTTGATTTTTGGTTAAGTTTTGCTGTCTTTGCATAATTTATTTTATCATTTACCCATTAGTTTTTCAATTTGATCGATTGTTTTATTTTAAGTAGAGAAAGTATAAATAGAAATAAAGAAGCAGCAATTATAGATGGACCTGAAGCTGTATTGAATTCTAAAGATGTAAACAGTCCTATAATAACAGATAGCAAGCCACCAATTACTGAAAAAAGAACCATTTGTTGTGGACTATTTGAAATATTTCTTGCCATTGCTGCTGGTATGATAAGCATTCCAGTTATTAACAATAATCCTACCATTTTGATTGAAATAGCAATTATTGCGGCCATTAAAATTGTAAATATTGCTTTGGCTTTATCTGGATCTAATCCTTCAGCTTCAGCTAGTTCATAATTTACAGTAGATGCAAATAAAGATTTCCAAATAAATTTAAGAACTAATAATATTATAGCTCCACCTATCCATATAATAATTATATCATTCACATTAACCGCCAGGATATCCCCAAATAAAAGTCCCATCACATCAAATCGAATGAAAGATAAAAAACCAATTACAACAAGACCTACAGCTAATGACGAATGTGCTAGAAGACCTAGTAAAGCATCACCTGGTAGATTAGTTCTTTTTTGAAGATTAATTAAAATTAGAGCTATTAAAGCTGAGATTATAAAGACGGATAATGCAATGTTAAATTCTAAAGAGTAAGCAAGTGTTACACCAAGTAAAGCAGAATGAGCTAATGTATCACCAAAATAGGATAATCTCCTCCATACTACAAAACATCCCAAAGGACCGGTTACCAAAGCAACTCCAATTCCAGCAAATAAAGCTCTTATAAAAAAATCATCTAGCATTTAATTCTTTTTAATCTTTCCTTCACTGGTGTGAATGTGATCGTGTTTATGTTCATAAATAGATAGTGTCTGCGATGCCTGTTCACCGAACAAAGCTTTGTACTCTCTGTTTTTTGCAACATCAATTGGAGATCCAGAACAACAAACATGACCATTTAAACAAACAACATGATCGGTAGCACTCATTACTGTATGTAGATCATGCGAAATTAATAAGATACCGCAGTTTAAATCTTCTGAAATTTTTTTGATTAATTCGTATAAAGCAATCTCACCAGTGAAATCAACTCCTTGTACAGGTTCATCTAGGACTAACAACTCAGGTTTTTTTGATATTGCTCTTGAAAGCAAAACTCTTTGAAATTCACCTCCAGATAAATCTCCTAAATTTTTATCTTTAAGATGGATTACTCCTGTTAACGACAATGCTTCATTAATAGTTTTATCCTCAAGGTTTTCAGTAAGAGACATAAAGTCTTTAACTCTTAGAGGTAACGTCCAATCTATTGAAATCTTTTGTGGAACGTATCCAATCTTATTTGTGTATTTTTCAACTTCACCATCAATTTTTTTATAAATTCCTAAAGCAATTTTTGCGGTAGTACTTTTACCAGATCCATTTGGTCCAATTAGAGTTACAATTTTACCTTTTTCAACTTGCAAGGATACTCCCTGAACTAACCATTTATCGTTTAAGCGAAAACCTGCGCTTTTTAATTTTACTAAAATTTTATTTTCTAAACTCATTTTATCTCTTGACTCTATAATGTTATATTATTACATAGTGTTATATTATAACAATATAAAAATTATGCAAAAATTTAAAAAACTACCTTTAATTATCACATTATCATTTTTAACTTTATTTTCTCAAGCATACGCTGAAATCAAAGTTGTAGCATCAATAAAACCTATTCATTCACTTGCGAGCTATTTAATGGATGGAGTAAAAAAACCTGATTTAATTGTTGATGGTTACGCATCACCCCACGGTTTTGCTATGAAGCCATCTCATGCAAAAATGCTTCAGGAAGCAGATCTTATATTTTGGGTAGGCGAGGATATTGAAAGTTTTTTAGTTAAACCTCTTGGTTCTATTGCAAAAAAAGCTGAAAAAATTGAATTAATGGAAATCAGAGGAATAAATAAATTAAAATTTAGAGAAAGAAATATTTTTGAAGGTCATGATGATCATGGACATAAAGAAGACGATCATGATGATCATGCTAAAAAAGAAGACGGTCATGACGATCACGATCATGACAAAGACGAACATAAAGAAGACGGACATGATGATCACGGTCATGAAGGTCATGCACATGGCGAGTTTGATCCACACATATGGTTAGATCCTTTAAACGCTAAAAAAATCTTAAAAGAAATGGCAAAACATTTAATAGAAAATGACCAAGCAAATGAGTCGATTTATAAAGAGAATTTGAAAAAGGCGAACAAAGATTTAGATAAATTAGTAAAACAAGTTAAGTCTGAATTAAATAAAGATTTTAAATCAATAGTGTTTCATGACGCTTACCAGTATTTTGAAAAAAGATTTAAAGTAAATGTTTTAGGAGCATTTACAGTAAACACAGATGTTCTACCTGGAGCAGAACAATTATCTGAAATAAGAGAGATAATTGAGCACGAAAAAGTTACATGTGTATTTTCAGAACCACAATTCAACCCAGATATTATTAATGCAGTTGCAAAAGATACAAATATTAAAACAGGTGTACTAGATCCTTTGGGTGCTACTTTAAATCCAGGTAAAGGTTTATATTTTGATTTAATCAGTAATATGGCTAAATCTTTTAAAGGCTGCTAACTAATTTAATTCAATTTCAATTGGAGTATGATCGGAAGGTTTCTCTCTTCCCCGAGGGTCTTTATTAATATTTATTTTTTTAACATTATCTATAATTGAACTTGAAACTAAAAAATGATCTATTCTCATACCATTATTTTTTTGCCAAGCTCCTCTCATATAATCCCAAAATGTATATCCCTCTTTTGTTTCATTAAAATGTCTGTAAACATCACTGAAACCTAAGCTCAACATCTCTCTAAATTTTTTTCTTATTTCTAGTCTATACAAAGCATCATCCTCAAAACTTTTTGGATTATAAACGTCCTCTGCTGCAGGGATTACATTGAAATCTCCCGCTAAGATTATATTTTTGTTTGTCTTTGATAAAGATTTTAACTTTTTAATTAAATCATCTAACCAATTTTTTTTATATTCATATTTAGGTGTATCAACTGGATTTCCATTAGGCGTGTATATATTGATTAATTGTATCTTTTTTTTCTTATGTTCAACCTCAGCAGATATAATTCTAGATTGTTTTAATTTATCTTTAATTATATCAGTTTTGACATTATCTAATTTTTTCTTGGAAATTATAGCAACACCGTTGTAGCTTTTTTGACCATGGACGTGGCTCTCATAATCAAGGGAAGAAAATACATCAAAAGGAAAATTTACTTCTTCAGTCTTAATTTCTTGCATTAGTAGTATATCTGGTTTGTATTTTACCAAATAACTTTTTATATTATCAATTCTGGCTCTTACCGAATTAACATTCCATGAGGAAATTAACATTAAAGAGAAAAAGACACTCCACAACCACAAGATGACTTACTTTGTGGGTTGTTAATCTTAAATTGTTGACCAATAAGTTCTTTAGAAAAATCAACTTCCGACCCTTGCAACATGTCAGCTGAAGTTTTGTCGATTAAAATATTGTTAAAAACTAAATCATCTTCATTCTTTACTTTATCGAATGAAAAATCGTATTGAAAACCCGAACAACCACCACCTTTAATTGCGATTCTAAAAAAAGAACCTTTTTCCTTTTTGTTAAGGAGATAATTGATTTGTTTTATAGCATTATCTGTAAATATAATTTCTTTATTCATAATAAATCTGAGCTATTACTAATATAATAATATATTTTCTTTTTTAAAGTATGAATAATTTCAAAAAATTAGGTGTTTTTAAAAGTAAAGGAAGATTTTTCAAAGATAAAACAAGTAAATATAGAAGCCCATTTCAAAGAGATAGAGACAGAATCATACATAGCGCTTCATTTAGAAGGTTAAAGCACAAAACCCAAGTTTTTGTAAATACTGACGGTGACCATTATAGAACAAGAATGACTCACTCCTTAGAGGTAGCTCAAATAGCAAGATCAATATCTAAATACTTAAATCTTAATGATGATTTGGCTGAAACATTAAGTTTAGCACACGATCTAGGCCACACTCCATTTGGTCATGCAGGGGAGGAAGTTTTAAATGATTGTATGAGCAACCATGGAGGTTTTGATCATAACTTACAAACCCTAAGAATAGTAATGTTTATAGAAAAAAAATATATTGATTTTGATGGTTTAAATTTATCTTTTGAAACTTTAGATGGTCTAATAAAACATAATGGACCAATCAAAGACTTATCTAAATTAGAAAATATTATTGGAATAAAATCGTTAAAAAATAAGTTTAAATTAAATAAATTTTCATGTTTAGAATCACAGATTTCAAATATCGCAGATGACATTGCTTACAACAATCATGATATACAAGATGGTCTAAAAGCAGGCTTATTCACATTAGAAGAATTATTGGAAATCAATTTCTTTAAAGATATATATAAAAAATACAAAGATAAAAAAAAGATAGAATTACAAGTTTTGATACATCAAATAATCAGAGACTCTATAGACCTTATGGTAAAAGACATAATAAATAACACTATTCAGAATATAAAAAAAAATAAGATTAAAAAGCTCAATAATGTTTTTGATAATAAGCAAAAGATGGTCGAATTTTCAGATAAACTCAAAGATATTGATTTCGATATAAGAAGTTTCTTAAGAAAAAATATGTATGACCATAAAAATGTTCAAAAAAGAAACAATGAAGGAAAAAAAATTGTGAATTTTTTATTTAAAAAGCTTTACAGTAATACAAATAATAATTTTTCTATACAAAATTTTGATCAGAATAAATCTAGATCAGTTGCAGACTTTATATCCGGAATGACAGATCGTTATGCAATAAATTTATATGAAGAATTAAAATAGATGAATATATTTGATTATTATCACAGCTCTTTATTAAAAGGTCTTAAAGATTTTGAAAAAAAAGGAGCAATTAAAATCCCAGAAAAAACTAATAGTATTAGTGTGGAGGTTCCACCTGATAAGTTTGATGCTGATATTTCAACAAACGTTTGTATGGTTTTGTCAGGTATTAATAAAAGTAAACCAAAAGATATATATGAAAATTATGTATCAAAACTTTTAAGTAAAGACGATAATTTAGAAAACTTTGAAATTGTAAATCCTGGTTTTGTAAATTTAAAATTTAAAAAGAAATTTTGGAACTCCTTTTTAGAAAAAATTGTTCAATTAAAAGAATATGGATCAAATAAGAATGAAAAAACTAGAAAATATTTAGTTGAGTTCGTTTCAGCTAATCCAACCGGACCATTACATGTAGGCCACTGTAGAGGAGCCGTATTCGGTGATGTCCTTTCAAATTTACTAAAATTTAACAATCATAATGTTACAAAAGAATATTACATAAATGATCACGGTAATCAGATAACAAACTTTACTCATTCGGTCTTTTACAGAATTTTAGAATTAAAACACAAAAAAAAATTTCCTGATGATGAAAATCTTTATCCTGGTGAATACATAAAAGAAATTGCACAAAATATTATATCAAATTCTAAAATTGATAAGTTTGATGAGTTGGAACCAATATTTGAAGAATTACAGAAACTTTGTATTGAAAATTCTCTTTTAATCATAAAGTCTAATTTAAAGAAGATAGGTATTGTTCATGATAATTTTGTAAGTGAAAAAAGTATAATTGGAAATAAAGAAGTTGAAAAAGCTTTAAAAAAACTAAAAGAGCAAAATTTAGTTTTTGAAGGAAAAATTGAGGCACCTCAAGGAGAGAAGAAAAAAATTTCTGAAACTAGAAATCAATTATTATTTAGATCAACAGAATTTGGTGATGATAAAGATAGAGCTTTAAAAAAAGGTGATGATAGTTGGACATACTTCGCTGGAGATCTTGCATACCATAACAACAAGATCAGTAGAAATTTTGATATACTCATAAACATTCTTGGAGCCGATCATGCTGGCTACATTAAAAGAATTAGTTCTGTTGTAGATGCCTTATCAAAAAATAAGCAAAAAATAGAATGTAAAGTAACTCAATTAGTAAAACTTATTAAAGATAATAAACCATTTAAAATGTCAAAGCGGAAAGGTGATTATATCACTCTAGAAGATTTAATAAATGAAGTGGGAAAAGATGCGGCTAGATTTATTATGTTAAGTAGAGTGAGTGATGTTGAATTAGAATTTGACTTTGAAAAGGTTAAACTTAAATCTAAAGACAATCCTTTGTATTATGTTCAATATTCTTATGCTAGAATTTGTTCAATTTTTTCAAATTCAAAAACACCAATTAATAACAATTATAAAAATTTAGATAAAAATTTTGAATTTAACGATGAAGAAATTAAGATTATAAGAAAACTTTCGGAATGGCCAAAATGTATAGAAACTTCTATAAATAAATTAGAACCACACCGACTGACCACATACTTGTATCAATTAGCATCCATTTTTCATTCATACTGGAATATGGGAAGAGATAGTGAAGATTTCAGATTTTTAGATAAGGATAAGAAAATTGATACGAATAAAGCAGTTTTGTTAAATTGTATTCTATTAGTGATTAAAAATGGTATGGAAATTATCGGAGTTGATACACCGGAAAATATGTAATGATTAAAGAATTAAGATATGTGCTAATTATATTTTTTATCTTAATATTTTTTTTCTTAACAATTAAATACTATTTATCGGATGAACATAAGAAAAAATATTATAGAACTGTCAACGAAATCAACAATAACTTAAGTATAAATGATCAAAATATACCTATATTAAAAAATGACACTCAAGATATTATTACTTACGTTGATGATAAAAATGAAAAGACGAAACCTTTTTCATTCTGGAAACTTTTAAATGAATAATCTTAAATCAAGAAGAGCTTTTATAGTTGGATTAAGCTCAACTAAAATAACAAATAAAGAAAGACTTTTTTTGAGAAAATATAAACCTTGGGGTGTGATTTTATTTGCAAGAAATATCAAATCGGTTGATCAGACTAAAAAACTTACCAATGATATAAAAAAAATTTTTAAAGATCCAAAATATCCAATTTTAATAGATGAAGAGGGTGGCATGGTAACTAGAATTAGATCTATAATTGACAATAGTCATTTTCCTGCAAAATACTTTGGTGACAATTATAAAAAAGATAAAACAAAATCTTTGCTTTATCTAAGAACTTACATCAAACAAATTAGTCATTTGTTAAGATATATGGGGATTAGCATTAACACAGTACCTGTTCTGGATATACCCAGACCATTTACATCAAAGGTTATTGGCACTAGAGCAATTTCGAAAGACATAAATGTAATTAATAAAATTGGTGAAAAAACAATAGAACACTTTAAAGAAGCGCGTATAGCTACTGTAATAAAACATATTCCTGGTCATGGATTAGCAAAATCAGACAGCCACTTAAAATTACCTATTGTAGATAAAACTTATGAATATTTAATGAAGAATGATTTTAAAACTTTTAAAAATAAAAAATCATTATTTGCAATGACAGCCCATATTCTATTTAGAAAAATTGATGCCAATAATCCTGTAACCCATTCATCAAAGATTATTGGTATTATTAAAAAAAAGATAAAGTTTAAGAATTTAATAATTAGTGATGATATTTCGATGAAAGCATTAAAATTTAATATTACTTTAAATACTATTAAAGCATTTACCGCAGGTTGTGATTTAGTTCTTCATTGTAACGGAAAAATCAAAGAAATGACCAAAGTTGCTGAAAATTCAAAAAAATTAAATAAATTTATAATCGAAAAGACTTTAAAATATTATAGATTAGTAGGAAATGATTAATCAAAGTAATGCATTTAACGTAGACTTAAATCAGTTTAGTGGTCCACTTGATTTATTGTTGGATTTAGCTAAATCTCAAAAAGTTAAAATTGAAGATATATCAATAACAAAACTAGCAGATCAATTTCTTGAATATATTTCAAAAGCAGAAAAATTAAATTTAGATATTGCCTCAGAATACCTAGTTATGGCTACATGGTTAGCTTATTTAAAATCAAAACTTTTATTACCACAAACAGAAGAAGATGAATTTAAAGTTGATGAAGTAGCAGAAAAATTAAAACTACAATTAAAAAAATTAGAATTAATCAGATTACTTTCAGATCAAATGCTTAAGAAAAAAAGATTAGGAAGAGACATATTTATGAGAGGTATTAAAGGTAAAATTAAATCTATATATAGCGAAAAATACTCAGTAAATTTATATGACTTACTTAAATCTTATTCGACTATTTATATGCAGAAAGATTTCCAAAAAATTAATATTCCAAAACTTCCAGTTTTTACTACAGAAGATGGAATAAACAGAATTAAAAGATTTCTTAATAACTTAAATGAATGGAAAAATATAAATGCACTCTATCCAGAAAATTTTATGAAATCTAAAGATCAAAAAAAAACTGGTATAGCAGGTCTTTTTGCTGGTTCTTTAGAGCTAGTCAAAGAGGGAAATCTACAGATTAAACAAGAGAAAATATTTGATGACATATTTATTAAAAAATCATGAAAAACGAAAAAAAAAATAACAATATAATAAATTTTCCAAATAGTTTAACAAATGGTGAAAGAGAAGTTGAAGCAATTCTGTTTGCAGCTTCAGAACCACTTGAAATTGAAAGTATTGAAGCAAGATTAAATAAAAAAGTTGATGTAAAAAAAATTCTTAAAAAACTAGAGAAAATTTATGAAAACCGTGGTTTCAATCTAGTTTGTATTTCTAATAAATGGTCTTTTAGAACTTCATCAAACTTATCTTCATTAATGACTCAACAAAAAAAAGTTGAAAAAAAATTATCCAAAGCATCTATAGAAACTTTATCTATTATTGTTTATCACCAACCAGTTACTAGAGCAGAGATCGAAGAAATACGTGGGGTTGCTTTTGGTGTGAATACTTTAGATATTTTAATGGAATTAAACTGGGTAAAACCAATGGGAAGAAAAGATGTGCCAGGTAAACCAATTCAATATGGTACAACAGATGAATTCTTAAGCCACTTCAATATAAAAAAATTATCTGATTTGCCTACAATAGAGGAGCTAAGTTCTGCAGGTCTAATCGACAGCTCAAATATTGATTCTGCGATTTTTGGAACCGGTAAATTTTATCAAGAGAAACAGGATGAAAAGAAAGAAAACATTTATACTGAAATAGACGATATGCTAAGTAGTACGTTAGATAAAGAAAACGATGATAAGTAAATTATTACTTTTAAATGATTAATAAACGAGCTATAAATAACTTATGAGTATAGGTTTTTGGCAAATTGCAATAGTTGTTATACTAGTAGTCTTACTATTCGGCAGAGGTAAAATCTCAAGTCTTATGGGTGATGTAGCTAAAGGTATTAAAAGTTTTAAAAAAGGTATGGCACAGGATCCAACTGAGGATCAGGCAAAAAACATCACTGAGAATAACGATCAGACTAATAATCAAGATCCAAATAATAAAGAATAATCAATGCCACAAATTGGCTGGTTTGAATTACTGTTAATAATTGGTCTAGCAGTAGTTATAATTGGTCCAAAAGATTTTCCAATCGTTTTAAAAAAAATTGGAAGTTGGTTCGGTTCAATCAAAAGATATATTAGTGCTGTACAATCAGAAGTTTCCAATCTTGAGGAAAATACTCTTGATTACGAGAATAAAGAAAACAAAGATAAAAAGGATGATCTAAAGAAAGATGAGTCAAAATAAAGACGAAGGTTTTATTAGTCATTTGACTGAATTAAGAAAAAGATTAATTCAATCTTTTGTTTGTTTATTAGTTTTATTTGTCATTTGTTATATTTTTTCTGAAGAAATATATAATTTTCTTGTAGCTCCTTATGCTGAAGCTGTAAAGAATAGTGAAATTCAAAGAAGATTAATCTTTACTGCATTACAAGAAACTTTTCTAACCTACATAAAAGTATCTTTTTTTACTGCATTCTTTTTTACTAGTCCTTTTATATTAATTCAAATTTGGAAATTTATAGCTCCAGGTTTATATGAACATGAAAAGTCTGCAATCATGCCGTATTTGGTTGTAACTCCAATCTTATTTCTTTTAGGTGGTATGTTGGTTTATTATTTAATTATGCCCTTAGCGATTAAATTTTTTTTATCATTTGAAAGCACTGGTATAACCACATCATTACCAATACAACTTGAAGCTAAAGTGAATGAATATCTTTCACTAGTTATGAAATTAATTTTTGCTTTTGGATTAAGTTTTCAATTACCTGTTGTGTTGTCATTATTAGCAAGAGTTGGTTTTGTAGACTCTGAGTTCCTTAAAACAAGAAGAAAGTATGTTGTAATTATTATTTTTACAGCTGCTGCAATACTTACTCCACCTGATCCAATCACACAAATTGGTTTGGCGATTCCATTATTAATTTTATATGAATTATCTATAATTTCGGTAAGAATGATTGAAAAAAAAGTAGAAGAAAATGCATGATATAAAAGAAATTAGAGAAAATTTAAAAGAATTTTCAAATCAAATAAAAAAAAGAAATGTCGATGTAAAGTTTGATGAAATTTTAGAATTAGACAAAGAAAATAGGTCTTTAATTCAAGAAAAAGAGAAATTAGAATCTGAAAAAAAATCTATTTCAAAAAGTAAGGATAAATCTTTATTTAAAAAATCTAAAGAACTTACTGACAAAATAAGCACTCTTCAAACAAAGCAACTGTCAATAAGCCAAAAATTAAATGAGTTGTTATCATCAATACCTAATAAACCGTTATCTAGTGTACCAGAGGGTAAGGACGAATCTTCAAATAAAGAAGTTGAAAAAAAAGGTTCTATAAAAGAAAGTGAATTTAAAATTAAGTCTCACTATGAAGTAGGTGAAAATCTTAATATGCTTGATTTTGATCTTGCCACAAAGACTTCAGGATCAAGATTTGTATTTGTAAAAAACAAACTTGCAAAATTAGAAAGAGCTTTATCAAATTTTATGATTGATGTTCATACAAAAGAAAATGGTTACGAGGAGATATCTCCACCATTACTCGCTAATTTTGATACTATGTTTGGCACAGGACAACTTCCTAAATTCGAGTCTGATCAATTTGAAATTAAAATTGATGATAACAATAGAAAATTTTTAATACCAACTGCGGAAGTTATTTTAACTAATATGGCAAGAGAAAAAACAATTGATATTAAAGAATTACCTTTGAGATATGTTGCATCTACTCCTTGCTTTAGAAAAGAAGCTGGAAGCTATGGCAAAGATACTAAAGGAATGATTAGGCAGCACCAATTTTATAAAGTTGAACTTGTTAGCCTAGTAGAGCCTCAAAAATGTGAAGAGGAGTTAGAGAGAATGACCAAATGTGCTTCAGGAATTTTAGATAAACTGAAACTGCCTTATAGAATTGTTGAGCTATGTACGGGTGATATGGGTTTTAGTGCGCAAAAAACTTATGACATTGAAGTTTGGGTGCCTTCAGAAAAAAAATATAGAGAAATTTCTAGTTGTTCAACATGTGGAACTTTTCAAGCTAGAAGAATGAAAGCCAAATATAAAAATTCAAAAAATGAAAAAAATTTTATAGGTACATTAAATGGAAGTGGACTTGCAATCGGAAGAACCATGATTGCGATCCTGGAGAATTATCAAGACAAAGATGGATCAATTATAATACCTGACGTATTAAAACCATACATGGATAATATTGATAAAATTACATCGAATTAGGAGTTGTGTTAATTAATCTAATAGTATAAAAACCAATCTATTATTATGTCTGAATCAGGATTTGCACAATTAATACCTTTAATACTAATTTTTGTTATTTTTTATTTTTTCTTAATAAGACCACAACAAAAAAAAGTTAAAGAACACAAGTTGATGGTTGAAAACTTAAAAAGAGGTGACAAAGTCATTACCTCTGGCGGAATAATAGGTACTGTCGAGAGAATTATAGACGGCGATAAAGCAGAAATTTCTATAACTGATAATGTCAAAGTTGAAGTTATCAAATCTACAGGTATTCAAGCCCTAATTAATAATACTGACCAAAAAAAATAATTTTAAGTGTTATATTTTTCAAAACTGAAGATCACTTTGATAGTATTATTCACTTTATTCATGGTGATGGTTTCATCATCAAATTTTTTAAATTTAGATTTAGATAAACAAAAAAAAATTAAATTAGGTTTAGATCTTCAAGGTGGTTCTTACCTGTTATTAGAACTTGATAATGAACCGGTTATTAAACAAAAACTACAATCAAAATTATTAGAAATTAAAAGTTATTTTTTAAAAAATAAAATTAAAATTTTGAGTTTAAAACTTGATGACAAGTTGATTAAACTCAAAGTTTCTAAAAGCGATGTAGAAAAGATTAAAGAAATATTTAATGATAAAGAAAGCACGATTAATCCATACTATTTTCAATTCAAATCTCATCAATTAGATGTAAATATTAATGATGATATTTTTACACTGGAATTAAGTAAATACGGAATTATTCAAATCAAAAATGCATCATTAGACCAAGCAATAGAAATTGTTCGAAAAAGAGTCGATGAAGTTGGTACTAATGAGCCAAACATTTTAAAAAGAGGTAATGATAGAATTTTACTTGAGCTTCCAGGCCTTGATAATCCAGATAGAATAAAATCTTTATTAGGAAAAACTGCAAATCTTACATTTAGACTTGAAACTAAGTCCTCTAACGAATCTTTTGGAACCGAAAAACTTAAATTAATGGAAACAGGTGAGAATTTACTTTTAAGTAAGAGAGTTATTATAAGTGGAGAAAATTTAGTAGATGCAAGTCCTCGAATGGACACATTAAATAATCAAACAGTCGTAAGTTTTACGCTTGATAGGGTTGGATCTAAAAGATTTGCCCAAGCAACAAAAAGAAATATAGGCACACGTCTTGCTATAGTCCTCGATGGTCAAATAATTAGTGCTCCAGTAATAAGGGATATAATTGCGGGGGGATCAGGGCAAATAAGTGGAGGTTTTACTTTTCAATCTGCAACAGATCTTGCTTTGCTTTTAAGGTCTGGAGCTTTACCAGCCCCATTAAATATCATTGAAGAAAGAACAGTAGGTCCTGATTTAGGGCAAGATTCTATTAATGCAGGAATACTTTCACTCATAATAGGATTTTTTTTAGTCATCGGGTTTATGACATTAAAATATAGAATCTTTGGTATCATTGCAAATTTTACACTAATTATTAATTTGATTTTACTAATTAGTATTTTAACATTATTAGAAGCAACTCTTACTCTTCCTGGTATAGCCGGGATAATATTAACTGTTGGAATGGCAGTTGATGCAAATGTCTTAATTTTTGAAAGAATAAAAGAAGAAACAAGTAAAGAAAAAAATAATCTAATAGCTTTTGATAATGGATATTCAAAATCAAAAATTACAATTTTAGATGCAAACATAACAACAATAATAGCGGCAATAATTCTGTTTATTTTTGGATCAGGGCCTGTCAAAGGATTTTCAATTACGCTTTGTGTTGGAATATTAACAACTCTATTTTCAGTTTTTTTTATTGCACGATTACTTACATCTATTTATGTAAAAATTAACAAACATAAGGAAATTATTATAAAGTGAAAAAGGATTACAAATTTAATCAATATTATGGATCATCAAATGTATTTTCTATTGCATTGATATTACTTTCATTGATGTTTTTAATATTCAAAGGTTTAAACTATGGTGTTGATTTTAAAGGTGGAACTTTAATTGAAATACGTGTTGAGTCTGAAAAACCTAATATTGAAGTTTTAAGATCTAGTTTTAATAAATTAGATTTAGGAAAAATTTCAATCAAAAATTTCGGAAGTGATAATGATTTTGTGGTAAAGTTCAAAAGAGATGAGCTAAATGATCCAGAGTTTATTAAGAATTTACAAAAAAAACTTTCACAAGAACTTATTCAAGATTTTTCTTTTAGAAGAGTTGAAAATGTGGGACCTAAAGTAAGTTCAGAATTACTTAAAGCTGGAGTTACAGCCATATGTTTGTCTTTAATGGCAATGTTAATCTATATTTGGATACGTTTTGAGTGGCAATTTAGTGTTGGTGCAATAGCAGCTTTGTTTCATGATGTTATAATTACTCTTGGAATTTTTTCAGCATTAAGTTTAGAAATAAATCTATCGATAGTAGCAGCTGTTTTAACTATTGTTGGTTATTCAATGAATGATACAGTTGTAATTTATGACCGTGTTAGGGAAAATCTTAAAAAATATTCTGATATTAAGATATTTGATCTTACCAACTTATCAATAAACGAGACTTTATCACGTACTATAATTACTTCTTCAACGACATTATTAGCCTTAGTTTCTATATTTTTATTTGGTGGCGAAATATTGAAAGGTTTTTCGTTAGCTATGATTTTGGGTGTTATTTTAGGAACTTATTCTTCTATTTTTATTGCAAATCCACTATTAGTTTTCTTTAAAGTTTCACAAAAAACAGTACTTAAAGAAGATAATTAATATAAGTTTTGGGCTGCTACCATTGAAAGCAACATCGGTAGAGATAATAATGTATTCGTTCTTGAAAAAACCATCGCCGTTTTTGCAGCTTTAGCTTTGCTTTCAGGATCTGTTTCGACTATCCCTAAAGCTTTTTTCTGGTTTGGCCATATAACAAACCAAACATTAAAAGCCATAATTAATCCTAGCCACATTCCTATTCCTATTGCTGTACTTTTACCGCCGCCAGATCCTATGCCAAGTGTCATTGCATCATGCAAATATCCGTTGAGATATGACAATATTAAGCCAGATACAATTGTTGCAAAAGCTGCCCATCTAAACCAAAATAGGGCAGAGGGTGCAATTACTTTGCTAATGGCTGGTTTTTGTTCGTCAGGTATTTTAGCCATACTAGGAATTTGAACAAAATTGAAGTACCATAATAATCCAATCCACATTATTCCAACAAGTACGTGGATGTATCTAAATAACCAGCTCCAAAATAATAAATCAAAATCAAAACCACCATTAAGGAAAAATAAACCTACAAACAATAATATCGATATAGCAAGAGAGTAGTGGATAGTTCTCGATAGGGAGCTTAAAATACTTATCATAGAATTAATCTAACAAATTTTGTTTAATTATGCAATTTTTTTAAATTTTCCATTTAGTAAAGGTTTAAGAAATTTACCTGTATAACTCTTTTCTGTATTGCATATATCTTCAGGTTTTCCTTCTGCGATTACCTGTCCACCTTTTACACCACCATCCGGACCCATATCGACTATATAGTCAGCAGTTTTAATGACATCTAAATTGTGCTCAATCACGACAACAGTATTTCCTGTCGCAACAAATGTATGTAAAATTTCTAATAATTTTTTTATATCATGTTGATGCAAACCAGTTGTTGGTTCATCTAATATATAAATTGTTCTTCCTGTAGATCTTTTCGATAGTTCTTTTGCTAATTTGATTCTCTGAGCTTCACCACCAGACAGTGTTGTTGCTTGTTGACCAATCTTTATATAACCTAATCCAACTTTTTTTAAAGTTAATAACTTTGATCTTATATTTGCTATATTTTCAAAAAAATCACATCCTTCTTCAACAGTCATATCCAAAACTTCCGCTATACTTTTACCTTTAAATTTTATTTCAAGTGTTTCTCTATTGTATCTGCTTCCCTTACATTCATCACATGTCACATAAACATCTGGAAGGAAATGCATTTCATAAGTTATTACGCCATCACCTTCACATGCCTCACATCTTCCACCTTTAACGTTGAAAGAAAATCTTCCAGGTTTATAACCTCTACTTTTTGACTCTGGTAAATTAGTAAACCAGTCTCTAATTGGTCCAAAAGCACCTGTGTATGTAGCTGGATTAGATCTTGGAGTTCTCCCAATAGGAGACTGATCAATGTCAATTACTTTATCAATCAATTCGATACCCTTAAAACCTTTAAATGGCATTGGTATCTTTCTTGATTTATTATTGTTTAAAGATAAATTGAGAGCATTATAAAGTGTCTGAAGCACTAAAGTAGATTTTCCACTTCCTGAAACCCCAGTTACACATGTGAAGGTTCCAAATGGAATTTTTAAATCAACATTCTTCAAATTATTACCAGATGCTCCATTAATTTGTAAAAATCTTCCATTTTTTGCTAACCTTCTTTTTTTTGGAATTGGTATAAAATATTTAGAAGATAAGTATTTTCCTGTGATGCTGTTATCATTTCTAACAATATCTTTAAGATTACCCTCTGCAACAACTTCACCACCTTTACTTCCTGCTTGAGGTCCAAGATCTAAAATATGATCTGCATTTTCAATTGTTTCTGTATCATGTTCAACAACAATTACTGTGTTTCCTAAATCTCTTAATCTTTTTAAGGCATTTATTAATTTAACGTTATCCTTTTGATGTAAACCAATTGATGGTTCATCTAGTACGTATAAAACTCCTGTTAGACCTGAACCGATTTGAGAAGCAAGTCTAATTCTCTGAGCTTCACCACCGGATAAAGTTCCCGACTCTCTTGATAATGTTAGGTAATCAAGACCAACATTTAGAAGAAAATTTAACCTTTCATTAATTTCTTTTAGAATATGTTCTGATATTTTAAGTTTTCTTTGATCAAGCTTCTTTGATAAATTATTGAACCATTCTTTAGCATCACTTATAGATTTTTCAGTTACTTCACTTATGTGCTTTCCGTCTATTTTCACACAAAGTGCCTCATCTTTTAATCGATGACCTTTGCAAATATCGCATTTTGTGTCAGATTGATATTGAGAAATTTCTTCTCTTTTCCAATCACTATCAGTCTCTAAGTAACGTCTTTCCAGGTTATTAATTACTCCCTCAAAAGTTTTTTTATGTGAATACTTTTCATATCCATCATCATATGAAAATTTTATCTCTTCATCATCAGATCCGTATAAAATTATATCTTTTATTTTTTTTGGTAATTTTGACCATTTTTCGTCCATAGAAAATTTGTAATGTTTTGCTAAAGAAGTTAATGTTTGAGCATAATAAAGAGTAGTTGTTTTTGCCCACGGTTGAATAGCGCCCTGTGCAATACTTTTTTTATCATCAGGCACAACTAGATTTGGATCAACGTTGAGTTTAATACCTATACCCTCACATTCCTCACAAGCTCCATAAGGACTATTGAAAGAAAATAATCTTGGTTCAATTTCTTCGATTGTAAAACCACTTTCAGGACATGCAAATTTCGAGGAAAATGTTAATTTTTCTGTCTTTCTAAATTTAACAGGCAATGTTTCATTTTGATACTCAACAAATAAAAGACCATTAGCTAAATTTAACGATGTTTCTATACCTTCAGCAAGTCTATTTCCTAAATCAGAATTTATTACAATTCTATCGACTAAAATATAAATATCATGCTTCAATTTTTTATTTAAGTCTGGAGTTTTATCGATGTCATAAAGTGTCCCGTCAACTTTAACTTTTCTGAAACCTCTTTTTTTATATGACAAAATTTCTTTTTTATATTCTCCTTTTCTTCCTCTAACTATCGGGGCAAATAAGAATATAGTTGATTTTTTCGGTAACTCTAAAATTTTATCTACAATTTGTGAAACAGTCTGGGATTTTATTTCTTTTCCTGTAAAAGGTGAGTATGGTATTCCAATCCTTGCATAAAGAACTCTCATGTAATCATAGATTTCTGTAACTGTCGCAACAGTAGATCTTGGATTTTTTGAAGTATTTTTTTGTTCAATTGAAATAGCTGGACTTAATCCTTCAATAAAGTCTACTTTTGGTTTTTTCATTTTATCTAAAAACTGTCTCGCATAAGCTGAGAGACTTTCGACGTATCTTCTTTGTCCTTCAGCATAGATGGTATCGAATGCTAATGAAGATTTTCCAGAGCCTGACAAGCCTGTTATGACCACAAATTTATCTTTAGGAATCTCAACAGAGATATTCCTCAAATTGTGTTCTTTTGCGCCCTTAATAACTATCTTTTTGTTCATTTTTTTATTTGCTTTAGCTCAATAAAGTTAATATTCAAATCTTTTTTGTGATATAACATATACAAAATAATATGGCTGGAAGTTTAAATAAAGTACTTTTAATTGGCAGATTAGGTGCAGATCCTGAGATAAAACAGATGGTTAATGGTAAAAATGTCGCTAGACTTAGTCTTGCTACTAGCCAATCTTGGAAAGATAAAAACACTGGTGAAAAAAAGGAAAAAACTGAGTGGCACCGTGTGGTTGTATTTAATGAGGGACTCGTTAATGTTGTTCAACAGTATCTCAAAAAAGGTGCTCAGATTTATGTCGAAGGCCAATTGACCACTAGAAAATGGAAAGATGAACAGTCTGGCCAAGATAAATATTCTACAGAAATATTAATACAAGGATACAATTCATCTCTAACAATGCTTGGTGGAAATAATTCCTCAACATCAATTGCAAATGCACCTCAAAATAAGAATGAGATGTCTCAAGCACCAGACAATGATTTAGATGACGATATTCCTTTTTAATTAATCTTTATGGATAAATCACAAACAGAGATAAAGAATAATATAAAACCTATTGAAATGTATGATGAGATGAGCTCATCTTATCTTTCTTACGCTATGAGCGTAATTGTAAGTAGAGCCTTACCAGATATAAGAGATGGTTTGAAACCAGTTCATCGAAGAATAATTTATGCAATGCATAAAGGTGGTTTTGATTGGAGTAAACAATATAGAAAATCTGCAAGAATAGTTGGTGATGTAATTGGTAAATATCATCCCCACGGAGATCAAGCTGTGTACGATGCATTAGTTAGAATGGTTCAAGATTTTTCTATGAGTTTGCCTTTAATTGATGGTCAAGGAAATTTTGGCTCAGTTGATGGTGATCCTCCTGCTGCTATGAGATATACTGAAACCAGATTAGCAAAAATTTCACAAAATTTAATAGATGATATAGATAAAGACACCGTCGAGTTTAAAAGTAATTATGACGAAACTGAAAAAGAACCTGAAGTTTTGCCTGCTCAATATCCAAATTTATTAGTAAATGGTGCAGGAGGTATTGCAGTTGGAATGGCAACTAGTATTCCGCCACACAATCTTTCAGAAGTGATAAATGCCACTTTAGCCCTAATAGATAATAAAGATATTAAGATAAATGAATTAATGAAACATATACCAGGACCTGATTTTCCCACAGGTGGTACAATAATTGGTAAAGATATTATTAAAACTGGATACAAAACTGGTAGGGGATCTTTTAAAGTAAGAGGAGATGTATCAATAGAACAACTTAAAAATGGCAAAGAGAGATTAGTCATCAACTCTATACCATATCAAATCAACAAGTCTGTTTTAAACGAAAAAATTGTGGAATTAATTAGAAATAAAAAAATAGAGGGAATAAGCGATATAAGAGATGAGTCAAATAGAGAAGGTATAAGAGTAGCTATAGACCTAAAAAGAAACATAGAACCCGAAACAGTTAAAAGACAACTTTATAAATATACCTCTTTAGAGTCTTCATTTAGTTTTAATACATTAGCTATAGTAGATAGAAAGCCAAAGAACTGTAATCTTAAAGATTTTTTAGAGTCCTTTCTAAAATTTAGGGAAGATGTTGTTGTTAAAAAGACAAAATTTGATCTTAAAAAAGCAGAAGATAGAGCACACATATTGATTGGTTTATCTGTTTCAGTTGAAAATATAGATAAAGTAATTAAAATTATACGTTCCTCAAAAAATCCAGATCAAGCTAAAAATTCTTTATTAAACACTTCTTGGAAAATAAAATCATCTCAAAAATTAATAAAGTTAGTGGATAATAAAAGAAATAAAAATACATATTCTCTTTCTTTAAAACAAGTAGAGGCAATTTTAGAGTTAAGACTTCAGAAACTTACTGCTTTAGGCATCAATGAAATAGAAGTTGAATTAAAAAAATTAGCTAATCTCATAGCTTCATTTAAAAAGATAATAAATTCTAGAAAAGAACTTTTAAAAGTTATAAGCAATGAGTTAAGTGAAATAAAACAAAAATATTCTGTAGAACGAAGAACAAAAATAATCGACGCAGTTCTTAATTATGATATTGAAGAGACTATTCAAAAGCAATCTGTATTAATTACTGTAACTTTACAAGGATATATTAAAAGAGGTGCACTTGATATTGTTAAAAAACAAAAAAGAGGTGGCAAAGGTAAATCAGGAATTAAAACCAGAGATGAAGATTCTGTAGTCCAAACTTTATCTGTAAATACTCATACATCTGTTCTTTTTTTCTCAACGCAAGGAATGGTCTATAAACTTAAAGCATGGAAAATACCTGAAGGATCAGCTAGCTCTAGAGGTAAATCTTTATATAATATTTTACCATTGAAAAACCATCAATCAATAAGTTCTATTATGCCACTACCTGAAGATAAATCTGAATTTAAAAATTTAAATATTGTTTTTGCAACAGCAAAAGGGAAAATAAGGAAAAATAGTTTAGAAGATTTTTTAAACATAAATACAGCTGGTAAAATTGCAATGAAACTAGATAGTGACGATAAAATTATAGGTGTTAAAATCTGTAAAGAAAATCAAGACATAATGCTTAGTTCACTAAATGGAAAGTGTATCAGATTTGAATCAAAAAAATTAAGATTATTTAAAGGTAGATCTTCAAAAGGAATTAAAGGGATTAACTTAAGTGATAAAGATAAAATTGTATCTTTATCAATAATAGAAAAAATTGAGAAAAAATCTGACAAAAATGGCAAAGTTGAGGGTAAATACATACTTTCTATAACTGAAAATGGCTTTGGAAAAAGAACAAATGACAAAGAATTTAGAACAACAAATAGGGGCGGAAAAGGAATTATTGGCATAGTAAACTCATCTAGGAATGGAAATATTGCCTCTTCTTTCCCAGTTTTTGATGGAGATGAAATATTGATATCTACCAATAAAGGAAGAGTTATAAGGGTGGCTGTTAAGGAAATAAGAACTGCAGGAAGAAATACTCAAGGGGTACGAATTATTAAGTTATCTGGCGATGAAAAAGTTGTTTCAGCAATAAAAATTGATGATAACTTAATATAATGAAAAAAGCTATTTACCCTGGAACATTTGATCCAATTACATTTGGACATATAGATCTAATTAAAAAGTCTTTAAATATTTTTGATAAAGTAATTGTTGCTGTGTCCGATGGAAATACAAAAAATTATCTTTTTAGCGCAGAGGAAAGAGAGAACTTAATTAAAAAAGCTCTTTTTAAAGATTTAAAATTTAGTAAAAAAAAAATAGATGTCACATCGTTTAAAACTTTAACCACTGATTTTTGCAGAAAAATGAAATCAAACGTCATTATTAGAGGTTTACGTGCCACTTCCGATTTTGAATATGAATTTCAATTGGCA